>JBGQKT010000013.1:0-33821 GCA_041499635.1 Gemmatimonadaceae bacterium | reverse complement strand
GAATTGCCAGAACACCCGCACGTTCCCGCGATATTCGGCTCGACACGAGAGAGATTCGATCTGACCGCAGAGACATCCGAAGCGACATCCGAGAGATCAGGCACGATATGAGAACAGGCGAACGACATGAGCTCAGAAGCGATAGACGTGATTTGCGACTTGACCATCGCGATCTCTCGCTCGACAGACGCGATCGCCGGCGAGACCTAAGGGATTTGCGTCGCAATAGATGATCGACTCCACGAAAGAGTACCACGAATGATGCCATAGATCGCCGGAGGAAAACTTCTTCCAGTGATTTCTCTGACAATGACCGCTTCGGGCGCTACAATTAATCGAATGACATCAACCGAGCCGCCTCGGCCCGAGCCGAGGCGGACGTTTTTCAGTCGGCGCTTTGCACCGCTCATTACCACGTGGATTATTGCAGTGGTTGCCGCCGCTTTGGTCTATTGGTTCGAGACCGAAATGCCAGCGTTCCACGAAGTCTTGCTGCCGTTCTACGCGATCATCCTGACTCTTGCTGTCTTCTCTTCGTGGCGGTGGATCAGAAGGAGAAGCAAAGGGGGAGAACGTCGCCACCGCGATCGTCGACACACGGACCGCCGCGAGACTTCAGACCCACCGACACTTCCGCGCGAGTACTAGCTGGTCGAGTAGCGCTTGCCGATGAAGTAGGCGACGGGCCCTAAGGCAAGCGCCGCAAATGCCCCGATGATCGCCGGCCCGCCATACTCTCCATCGCTCATCTCAGTCGCGACGACACCAACAAGTATCGATGCGGGCAGCAACGCGAGTGCTGTCACGCCTCCTCGTTCGAGAGGGATTCTGAAACTCCCTCGCAGCTCCGGCTGTTTTTTTCGCAACACGATCAACGCAGCAAACTCGAGGAACAGCGCCATCGAATAAAGCAGTACGTCCGCGACTACGAGATGCACAAACGAAAGCAGCGCAAAAACTGAATAGAAGATTGCCGAAACGAGCACCGCATTACGTGGTGTGGACTGACTGTCGAGCTTCGCAAGATTTTTTGGAAGCAAGCGATCCGTCGCCATTGCAAGCGGAATTCTCGAGTACGAAAGAAGAAGCGCGTTGAACAATGCGAGAGCACTGACCATCCCTGCGAGTGCGAGCATCACCGCCAGCGGTTTTCCGAAAGAGCCTGCAGCCATTATCGCAATGTCCGGCCAACCGCCTTCACGCCATTTCGTCCAATCGGTTGCTGCGAGAGTCGCCGAAAGAGGAACGAGGTATCCAAGCGTAACGAGCGGAAGGGTGATCGCGAGCGCGCGCGGATAATTACGTGAAGAATCGCGCACCTCTCCTTGCACCGTTGAAGCGTTGTCCCATCCGATGTAGTTCCACAGCGCAATCGATACTCCCACACCGATGGCACTCGCCCCACTCGCACGTGTTCGCCCAAGAGATTCCCAGGAGAGATGATTCGCGTGAGGGATTGCAGCGACGGACACCAGAAAAAAAGTCAGCAGAATGAAGACGCCGCTAAAAACAGAGACAGCGCCGACGCGTCCTGCTCCCCGAAGATTGATCGCAGTCGCAATCCAGATCACGGCGAGCGAGATCAGCCACTGCGCGGCACTGCTCAATCCTGGAACGAACCACGAGAGATATTGATTGAACAACACCGGATAAATGGCCATGTCGACCAGCGAATACATCCACGTCCACCACCCGTTCTGAAATGCCCAGAACGGACCGAACGCGTGGTATACCCAGCGATAGTAGCCACCTTCCTCAGGCAGCATGCTCGCGAGCTCACCGACTATTAGTGCTTCCGGCACCGACCAGAAAATCGGCACGAAAACAAGAATCAGGAGGCCGATTGCAGGACCTACCGAGACGATCAACGACTCCGTCGTAAACGCACCACCAGAGACGTTGAAGAACATCACCGCGACGAGCGATAGAATCGTGAGCGAGCGGCGGAGGTGTGCGGTCATGATCGCGAGAAGCTAGACACAGGCCCGGTAAGTGCAACGCAGGCCCGCAATGCCGAGAAAAAAACATTCGTCAGCAAATGCAGCGGGGCTGCGCTTACGCTCTGATTCCATATCGGAAGCATTAGAAGGGCTTACAACCTGGGCAGGTTCCCTCCTCGGCGCACTTGGAATTTTTCTCGTGGGGGGGGTCATCGTAGCCGCGTTTCTTACCTGGGTCTTCACTGAGCTCGCTGAGCGAGTCATGGCGGGAGGAACCCAAGCATTCGACGAAGCGATACTGCGTTGGATGTCAGCTCATCATTCAAACGCGCTCACCAGCGCCATGCTCGAGATAACAACTCTTGGCACTGGTACAGTTTTGATAATGATCGTTTGTGTCGCGGCACTTTTTCTGACGCTCACAAAGCACAAATATTCCGCGCTGTTGTTGCTCGTTGCAACCGGCGGCGGGTTGCTCCTCGATATGGTGCTCAAGCTTCAGTTCAATCGTCCGCGACCTCACGTCTTCATTTGGGGAACGCAGGCGTTCGGCTCGTCTTTCCCCTCCGGGCACGCGATGGGTTCGACCATCGCTTACAGTACAGTCGCCTACCTTGCCGCTCGCCTTCACCGAAGAGCATGGGCTCGGTGGTTGACAATGTCAGTTGCGCTGCTCGTGATACTTCTCATCGGAGTGAGTCGGATTTACCTCGGCGTGCACTATCCGTCCGACGTGCTCGCGGGAATCATCATGGGGTTGGCCTGGGCGGCGTTTTGCATGGCGACCCTCGAAGCAATTCAGAGATTTGCCGAGCGTCGCGCGCCGCAGTTGAAGGAGGATGAGGAGCCGGCGCCGGCGACAAACACCTAAGAATTCATCCCGCGTTCATTCTCTACGACAAGTCGTGTCAGATCATCGACACGATCACGCAACAGACTATCGCCCGATCGCGATAAATCCGCCGCACGGCGAGTAACATCATCAACTGCTGCGCGGACTGCGACAGCATCCTCGGTTTCGATGAGCATTCGCTTCAGCGCTGCCGACGGAGAGATCGTTCCATTCAGACACGTGATCAGAATCTCTCTTAGCTCCTCGTCACGAATTCCGAGGAGCAGACGCTTGATCGCTTCCTCTTCCCGACCTGCGCGAGTCATAGCTTGTCGTGTGTCCGGAACAGGGAAAGGCTCGCCTCTTGCAAGAGAGCAGGCTGTTAACCATCGCCGATGCAAGCGGCGCACCGCGCACTGACTATTGCTTTCGTCGAGGAGAATTTAGAATGGCAGCACGAAAGAAATCCTCCGGCAGTCGCAAATACGGTAAGGCGGCGAGCAAGCGCGTCGAGTCCGCCATGCGACGCCTAAAAAAAGGAACGCTTAAGTCCGGAAAGGGCGGTAAGGGCGGTAAGGTAAAGAGCCGCAAACAGGCAATCGCCATTGGGCTTTCCGAAGCGCGAAAGAAAGGCGCGAAAGTTCCGCGAAAAAAATCTTCCAAAAGAAAATCGTCGAGATAGTGAATAAAAAAACCCCGCAAAAGCCGGGGTTTTCGCAATCAGGCATCTAACTTAGGGAGCTGCCGCGCCGGAAACGACTATCTGTCCAGTCGGCGACGGCATTCCGCCCATTGGTTCTTCGGTTATTGCAACTGCCTTTAGCGCGTTCCGGTCGAGCGGATACTTCGCTTGCATGAATGCGTGGCCGGACGCGTCCGGCTGGAATGTACCGGCAGAAATTTTCTTGTCCTTCGTGACGAGCCACACTTGATAGGTCATTCCTGGTTTTGGTGGAGGCATCGTGTACACCACCATTGTCCAGTCATTCGATTCTCTGTTCCAGAACATCCGGCCCATGCGCGTTGCACGACTGGTCGAGAGCGGAACGATCTTGACGTCGGGCCCGGCCATCGCCCTGACCAACGCTTCTTTTTCGGATGTCGGCGCAGAAGTAGGACTCTTAATTGTATCGTGAGGGACCGGAGCGACAGAACGCGATGCGATTTCGTTCCGCATCGCATTTCGCTCAGTAGTCACGCGCGCGAGCTGAATTGCAACGATGACAAATGCAACTGAAGCAGCCATCGCCATGACGTTGCTCCGCGAGAACGTCGTGCGTCGACGTTTTTGCGGCGGCAGCGCCTTCTTCACTTCGGCATCGACAGCACGTTGAGTTCCGGGAGTAAGCCTGTGTCCGAGACCAGACAAACTCGCGACGCCCCGCGCAATGTCTGGCGGTCCCGGTGCGGCAGCTGACCGCGATTCTCTCTCACCTCGGGCGCGCATGATCAGTCTTGATCTGATTCCAGCACCGTGTCCAAGATTCATCGCGCGCTGTGGAACCAACAATCCGAGTTGAGCAACAGTCTCTTCCATCACGCTCAATTCAGGACCACACTCGGGGCAGATGGCGGCATGCTCGCGCACAGCAGCGCTGAGATCTGCCGGCAGAGCGTCGAGCGCTACTGCAGCCAGCTCTACGTATGCTTCTTCGTGCGTCAGGCTGTTCACTGCGCCCCTTCCCGATACATCGATAACGGTTCCCTCAGTTTCTGCATCGCCAGCCGCATCCGCGTCTTCACCGTTCCAAGCGGCTGGCCTGTCGTGTCCGCAATCTCAGACTGACTCAATCCCTGAAAGTATCCGAGCTCCAGAACTTCCCGTTGCTCATCCGGAAGCTCACGCAGAGCGGTCAGCACATTCGATCGCCGCTCTGAGCTCTCTACCATCTGTAACGGATCACTCGCCGGGGACGCGATATCAGCGAGCACTCCTGAATGCGTTGATTCTTCTTTGCGGCGGCTCTTCGCTCTCAGTCGGTCGAGTGCCCGTCGACGTCCGATTGTAAAAAGCCATGTAGATACCGCTCCACGTGACGGCTCGTACGACGATGCTTTCCTCCACGCCTGCCAGAAAGTTTCCTCGACGACGTCCTCTGCTTCGTCTGGATCCTTGAGCAAATGGAACACAAGCGAGTACAGTGATCGCGCCCAGCGATCATACAACGCGCCCAGTGCCGTCTCGTCCGCATCACACATTCGACGGATTAACGCAACATCCTCCGCGTTTGACCGTACCTCGCGTGAATACGACAGTTCTTGCTCGGATGGATTCATCTGCCGCGAATCTACAGCGTGGGGTTTTTATCCGCCAAACAAAAGGCTAGGGCCTGTTTTGGCCCTGGCTTATTGTCCGCAGTTAGTCCGCAGTTCGCAGTCCGCAGCTGTTGTCGTTCAGTATTTCGCTAGATAGTTGTCCAGCTCCCACTGCGATACCTGCGTGATGTACTCTTGCCACTCCTGACGCTTGGCCTCGAGAAAGTTCGCCGTGATATGCTCGCCGAGCGCGTCCGTGATCACCTTGTCTTTCTCGAGCTCGTTGCATGCTTCTTCGAGATTGTGCGGTAGGTCGTCGATCTTGAGTCGTCGCTTCTCACGATGCGACATCTCCCAGATGTTGGTGTTCACCGGCTCGCGCGCATCCGCTTTCTTTTCGATTCCATCGAGACCCGCCGCGAGCTGAACGGCAAGGGCGAGATATGGATTCGCTGAAGGATCCGGTATGCGAAGCTCGCATCGCGTACCAAGTCCTCTGCGATCTGGAATGCGAATCATCGGCGTGCGGTTTCGCATCGACCACGCAACGTTCACCGGGGCTTCGAAGCCGGGAACCAATCGCTTATAGGAATTCACGAGCGGGTTGGTGATCGCGCAGAATCCTCGCGCGTGGTTCAGCAGTCCACCGATATAATGAAGAGCGGTTTGAGATAGCTCCCACTCCGCGCTCTTGTCCCAGAACGCGTTTTCTTTTCCGCGGAAGAGTGACTGATGCGTGTGCATTCCGCTTCCGTTCTGCCCGTACACAGGCTTCGGCATGAACGACGCGAGCAATCCGAATTGCTGCGCAACCTGTCGGACAACGAAACGGAATGTCGCGATGTTGTCCGCCGTCTTCAGAGCATCTGCATACCGGAAATCGATCTCGTGCTGTCCGTGCGCGACCTCGTGGTGCGCTGCCTCGACCTCGAATCCCATTTGCTCCAACACGTCGACGATTGCGCGTCGTGCATCTTCGCCGAGGTCCACCGGTGCAAGATCGAAATACGCCCCGACATCCTGCGTTACGGTCGTCGCTTCACCACTCGGCCCAAGCTTGAACATGAAGAACTCGGCTTCCATTCCGGCGTTCATCGTGCTGAAGCCCAGCTCCTTCGCGTGATTCAGCTGCCGGCGAAGAACGCCGCGCGGGTCGCCGTCGAAGGGTTGTCCATCCGGAGTGGTGATGTCGCAGATCAATCGTCCGACGCGGTTCTCCGGATCGCCCCATGGAAATACCTGAAATGTCGACAGGTCCGGTGCCAGCAACATGTCCGATTCTTCGATTCGAACAAATCCTTCGATCGATGAGCCGTCGAACATGATGTCCCCATCGAGCGCTTTCTGAAATTGGGTTTCGGGAATCTCGACGTTCTTGTTGACTCCGAGAATGTCTGTGAATTGGAGTCGCACGAACCGCACGTTGTTTTTTGTAGCGAGATCGAGAATGTCCTTCTTGTTCGCACCCGAAGTATCGGGAACGGTCGCACGTGATTTGGGAGCCAAGTGAACCTCTGTGGGATGCCAGAAAAGAGTGGGCGGCAGGAAGCCGTGAACCTACTGCTGCATATGCGGGTTGTCAAACGAAATCTGCAGAATTTGCACCAAACGGACGCATTTTTGGAGATTTCCGCGTTTGAAACTCCCCGTTTTGCGTCTCTTGCGTGCAACCATGCACAATTTGTGACCATCCGCAGTTCTCGGTACACTCTGCGCCAATCTGCAAATCGAGACGCATCACGAGTCCGATACGCCACGCCGAGGACGAATCGTACCTCGCGCAAAACGAGGCAATGACCGACAATGTCTCGACCTGCAAAGCGAACGAAGACATCGATCGCGTCATGACCTTGATGGCCGAAGAGCAGGTGCGCCGAATTCCAATTGTCGATGAGCGCGGAGATCTCGTTGGCATCGTGTCGCAGGCAGACATCGTCCTTGAAAGGGGGAAAGAAAGCAGAAAAAAGTCTCGAGCAGATTTCACGACCTTACGGAAAACACGCTCATTGATCTGCAGAGTTGCCGTGCCCTGTGTAGGTTGTAGGCCATGGCGTCTCCACTAATTCCGAAAGCGGTTTGCACTGCGTGCGGCACAGAAGGATCAGGTCGCTTTTGTGCGAATTGCGGCGCGACATTGAGCGCCGGAACGTGCGCCGGATGCGAGACTCAGCTCTCGCCCGGCGCACATTTTTGTCACAGGTGCGGCAAGTCGGTGGGCGCTGCCACTTCGCCAACAGTTGCGACACCACCTGAACCAAAGCGCGCAACTGGCGTGTCATCATCACTTCCCTGGGCAATCGCAGCCGTAGCATTGCTCGCGCTTCTCGCCATGTCAGCGGGAAAATTCTTCAATGCTAGTAGGGGCAGCTCTCTCGACGCACCACAAAATGCGCTGCCTCAAGCCGGACTCGATGACCGCGGACAAGCCAGCTCGGACAACTCAACTGCAGGGACAGAGGGAATGCGTGGCCCCGACATTTCTGCGTTGTCGCCGCAAGAGCGGGCTGATCGGCTTTTCAATAGAGTGATGCTGCTCAACACTGAAGGAAAAAACGACAGCGTAATGTTCTTTGCGCCCATGGCAATCAGCGCATATGAGATGCTCTCGCCTCTGAATCAAGACCAGCGTTACGACATGGGGCGCATCGCCGAAGTCGCCGGCGCACTTCCACTCGCTAAGGCTCAGGCCGACACTATTCTTCAGTCGAATCCCAACCATCTCCTCGGTCTCATTCTAGCAGGTCGAGTTGCTACTCTTTCGGGCGACCCTTCAGCAGGCAAGAAATACCAGGCGAGATTTGTCGCAGCAGAAAAATCCGAGCGAGCTCGCAAGCTGCCCGAATACGATCGCCATCAGAACGACATCGATGCGGCGCTTGCCGATGCGCGCCGATCTGCCACAAACAAGAAATGAGCTCAGCAGTCATTCACTTGGCGCATAGTCCTGACTCCGACGATGCGTTCATGTTTTACGCACTCGCGCGAGGGAAAGTAGACTCGGAAGACGTCGAGTACGTGCATCAGCTCCAGGATATCGAGACGCTGAACCAGCGCGCATTACGAGGAGAGCTCGAGGTCACAGCGGTTTCGATTCACGCCTACGCTTATCTCGCAGACACGTACGCGTTGCTTCCGCATGGCGCATCGATGGGCGATCGATATGGGCCGAAGCTGGTGACGCGATCTCCGATGAAGCGAAACGAGATTCGCGGCAGACGCATTGCCGTGCCCGGCCTTCTTACGAGTGCATATCTCGCCTTGCGACTTTATGAGCCGGACTTCGAGCCGGTCGTCATTCCATTCGACGAAATCGACGAATCGATACTGCAAGGCGAAGTCGATGCCGGTCTCCTCATTCACGAAGGGCAGCTGACCTATGCTGCGCAGGGGCTTCACCTGGTCGATGACATGGGAGAGTGGTGGTTTGGCGAAACAGGCCTCCCCCTTCCCCTCGGCGGCAATGTTATCCGGAAAGATCTCGATGAAAACCTCAAGAAAAAGGTCTCGCGACATCTTCGAGATAGCATCGCCTATGGACTGGCGCATCGGTCGAACGCACTCGATCATGCAATGCAATTTGCAAGAGGTCTCGAGCGTAGCGACGCCGACACTTTCGTTGGCATGTATGTAAATGACTGGACGCTCGACTACGGCCCGAAGGGCCGCGAAGCAATTCGTCTCTTCCTGAGGCGCGGTGTCGAGGCTGGTGTGATACCCCATCCTGTGACTGTCGAGTTCGTCGACGATTGACGCACTTGACGGCGTATCTGCGCCGTTGTATTCGGAGACAGCGAACAGACTCGACAACATGCGCCAACGCATAAGGCACGCGAAGTGCAGCTTGGCGACACCGACGGATCGGTCACGATTCGACTCGGTAAACTGAAAACGTAAGGGGAGGAGGTATGCGGAGCGGGGACGAGAATAGAGAGCCTTTCAGGTTCGCCGAGGACGATGATTCTGACGATCTCGGAGGGTTCAGCCGCGGCAAGCGGTCGTACGAAGACGAAGAAGACGAAGAAAACGGAGGCTGGGCGATCAACGAGGATCACAGCGACCGGCTGTGGGACAGCGCTGAAGACGTAGACGAAGACGATGACGACGCAGTCGTCACCGAGGCGGAAGATATCGAAGAAGATGACGAAGAAGAGGCTGATTTGTTCGGAGGCGGCGCGCCTCGCGGTCGCCGCGGCCGGCCAAAAGGATCGACAAACGCAAATCGTGAGAAGGCGGCAATGAGCGGAAGTGCCGGTCGTGATACCGGCTTCGGCGCCACAGGCAGAAGTCTCTTCGACGATCAGACTCCCGCGGCAACCACACCATCACGCACAAGCAGCGAGATCTCGTCGGTCGCAACTCCTGCGGCGACTGCATCCAAATCTACTGCTGGCTCTACACGGAAAGCCACATCGGCTTCATCCGATGGCAAGCGTCCGGCGAAGAAGGTTGCAGTTCCGAAACCCAAGAGCGTAGCTCGGAAGGCTTCTCCGAAAAAGAGTGGAAGCAGCCGCAAGAAGGCACCCGCAAAGAAGAGCAGCTCATCTCGCTCGGCAAAACGCGCCGGAAAAAATGCACGTCGTGTGACAAAGGCTAGCGGTGGCCGCAAGGCGGCGGCGAAGCGCAGGGGCGCATCAAAAGGAAAGACTGCCAAGCGCGGCAGTCGACCGTCCGCGCGACGTACCTCTGCACGAAAGCGCAGTCGCAGATAACTTTCGGCCACTCCCCGTTCGAGAGGAGAGATGGACGAAACGAATAATCGCTGGCGCAGAATCCTCATGTCCGGCGGCGCCGTCCTTGGCGCCGCTGCAGCCTACAATGCGTTCGCCAGAAAAGGCGTCGACAAGCTCACCAATCTCATCGGTGGAGAGGAAGGCGGATTCGATTGGCGAAACCGAAGGATTTCATTCACCCGCCGGGGAAGCGGGCCACCCATTCTTCTCATACATGGAATTCATGCGGCTGCGTGGTCGTACGAGTGGCACGACAACGCGGACTATCTCGCCCGATCGAATACCGTTTACACGCTCGATCTTCTTGGATTCGGCCGATCTGATCGACCCTCAATCAGATATTCGGCCAGACTCTACATCTCGCTGATTTCAGATTTTGTAGATCAGGTAGTCGGTGACCCGTGCGTGCTCATTGCAAATTCACTTTCCGGCGCGTACACCATCGTACTCGGCGCTCGTGACCCTCAGCGTTTTCCAGCGATCGCGCTCGTGAGTCCTGCCGGATTGGTGAGGGTGAATCGCGCGTCGGGAATCGCCAGCGAAGCTGGTCAGCTTGCGGTTCACGCGCCAATCGTCGGCACTGCTTTGTTCAACGCGCTCGTATCACGTCGCAGTATTCGGCACTATCTCGAGAAGACATATGCAGACGATTCCATCGTCACCGATGATCTCGTTGAGATTTACTACTGGACGGCTCATCAACGTGGCGCTCGTCACGCACCGGCAGCATTCATCGCTGGACAACTGAACATCGACGTGCGTCAGGCGCTGCGACGACTGAGTCAGCCAACGTTGCTGATATGGGGAGAAGAAGGAGAAACCGAGCCGGGAGAAGAATCGCGAAGCTTCCGCGCGCTCAAGCCCGACGTCGAGATGGCCGTGCTTTCACCTGCTGGTGATCTTCCACACGATGAGCGGCCTGACGACTTTAATGTTATCCTATCCACATGGCTGAATCGCCTGTCGCTCTCCTCCGCGCACACGCCCAGCACGCTCCCTGGAACGCCCGCGGCCTCGCCGCTCACGTCACCGCTCTCGTAGACGCTGCGGGAATGCGTCCGACAAATGCGTCGGCGCGAGCAGCACCGAGTGCGCGCTCAGTCAGGTTCTATGTCGCGAGTGGGTTGCTCGACCGCCCGGAGGGAACGGGAACGGCTGCCACCTACAACTATCGACACCTGCTTCAGCTTCTCGCGATCAAGATCAGACAGCGCGAGGGACAAAGTCTGGAAAAAATCAAGCTGGAGATGCAGGACGTTACTGGAGATGCGCTCGAGAGGCGCATCGCGACGTCTCTCGCTCCCGCACTCAGCGCCGGCGCCGACACTGCCGTCGCGCACGACGACGATCAATCGTACACGTGGCGCCGAGCTCCGGTTGTTGAAGGCATCGAGCTGCACATTCGAGATGACTTACCTGCAGCGCGCGAAGAAGCAGTGATCGCGATGCGCGAAGCAGTGCGTGCAGCGCTAGGACGGGCGGATATCAGGTAGCATCAACCAGTCTTACAACACCCGCCGAAGCTTTGATGCCCCCCACTCCAGGAGCTTTCCCGTCCACGGCCGCTTGCGGAATGTGTCGAGCTTGATCTCTGTCGCGTATTTCAAGTCGTCCATGAATACCGAGTCCATTACTTGACCGACTGCAGTGTCGAGAGTGAGCAGCTGGCTCTCGTTGTTGAACGCCAATGAACGATTGTCAAAATTCATTGAGCCGATTGCAGACAATACTCCGTCGGCCACGATCGTTTTTGCGTGCATCATCGTCGGTTGATACTCGTAGATGCGCACACCGTGACTGAGCAGCCTCTCATACAGAGCCCGACCAGCGTACCATGTGGTCTTCACATCGGTCTTCGAGCTCACGGTAAGAACGCGCACGTCAACTCCGCGCTTGACGGCTTTGATCAGCATGTTGCAAAAATCATCGTTCGGCACGAAATACGAATTCGAGATGTAGAGAGTCTTGCGCGAGCCGACGATCGAGAGCGCGAGAAATCGTTCTGCGGCGGTGCTTCCGATCGTGGGAATTGTGTGCATGAGCCCTGCATTGACCTTGCCCCCTTCTGCGAACGACATCGGTGGAAAGAAGAGATCGCCAGTAAGAAGCTCGCCCGTTGCTTCCGCCCATCCAGCTGCGAACGCCGCTTGCAGCGCAGCCACTGCCGGGCCTTCGAAACGCACATTCGTCTCGCGCCATTGTTCTTCATGATGCCCGTCGCCGAGCCAGTAATCGGCCAGCCCGAATCCACCTGTGTAGCCGACTCTTCCATCGACGACAATCACCCGAACGTGTGATCGCTGTGCCGCTTTATGCAGTGTGTACCACTTGAGGGGGCGAAGCCACGCGAACTCGACTCCTGCCTTCTTTAACCCCTCGACCCAATTCTTTTTCAGTGGCTGTGACCCGAATGCATCGAGTAGTAGAAGCACGCGGACGTGAGCGCGCGCCCGCTCGGCGAGATATTTCGCCATCGTGTCGGCAACTGCACCCGGTTGTGAGTAGTACATCTGCACCGTCAGCGTGTGCTGCGCTGATGCTATGTCCTTTAAGACCGGCGGATAGGTCCCGTTTCCATTGAGAAGAACTTGGACATTGTTTGCGGAATCCAGGTGTGTCTGAGTGAAAAGCTCGAGAATTCGAGGGAACAGCGGATCGTTCACTGAGGGAGGTCCACCGCGATCTCCTTCCGCGATGACCGACCTCACGGGTGTCCCTCTTGTGACCGACAGTACGCCGATCAGCACCAGCACAAATGCGAGACTCGCACTCAATACGATCAAAATGAATTTGACGGTGCGCATTCTTCCTCAGCGTCCTAGTGCGAATCCTGCATCTCTTTCTCGACCGGCCAAGCTGTGTTCGCTCCTTGCCGCACTTCTAGCGTTGCAACACTTTCCCCAAGATGACTTTCGCGGCCCGACGGCGTTCGGCGAACCGTGCTATTCTGCTCGACAGGTCACTCGAAGCGCTTCCCATTTTTCGCTTGAGCGACTCCGCCGACGAATCAGCAATAACGTACTCTCCAGCCACCGGTGGACGTTGGCGCGTCCTCCCAAGTCCAGGTGACCGGCTCCCCGGCACTTTCGATCAGGACGTTTACGTCGAGATCCTTCGACGCTACAGCGAAGCCGGCTTTCCGGCGGATGGCACAATCAATTTCACACTTCATGCCTTCCTGCGTTCAATTGGGAGACGCGTTGATGGTCGTACCTACGAGCAGCTGCGGTCGGCGTTCAGCCGCCTGGAGCGAACCATCCTCGAGTCTGCCGGTGTTTACGTGGCAGCACGCTCGAATACAGCGCTCGATGCGCGCTTCACAATCCTAAGCTCCGTTGCGATCGAGCGACGAAGATTGGCAGACCGCGAGCAGTTCACTCTGTTCCCCGTGCTTGCCGCATCTGAGCCCGGCGACGCGCGACTCGTCATTTCGCCAATACTTCGCGATAACATCGCCGCCGGCCACACCGTAACTTTGTCATCGCCTCAATATCAATCACTGAGCAGTCCCGTGGCGCGACGGCTTTATCGCCTCCTGGAAGTTGCACGAGAAGCCGGAATGGTCACGTGGCGCGTTACTCTCGAGGACCTCGCTCAACAGCTTCCACTTGCGCAGCGATATCCCTCACATCTTCAGCGCGTTCTTCAACCAGCCCACGAGATGCTGCTCGGTGCCGGACTTGTTCGCAGTGCAAACTTTCGGCAAGTGAACCGCGATTGGCTGGTTGACTACGTTCTCGCAGGCCGCATCGCCTGAGACCCAGTCTCTGCAGTACGCGGGAACTCTGCCGGTTTCAGGGCGTATCCACTACCTTCAGATGACTCATCCTACCATTCCATAGAATGTCCAATCCACGAAAAATCTCGCTGATCGGCCTCGTTCTCATCCCTTTGCTCTCTGGCGGATTCGTCATGCAGCAACGCGAGGAGCAAGACGGTGCCCGGCTTCTCGATCAGGTTATGCAAATCGTATCCGGCCGTTTTGTCGACAGCGTCGGAGCTGCTACGCTCTACGAAAAGGCCGCACGAGGACTCGTCCGCGAGCTGAATGATCCGTACTCGGTTCTGCTTTCTCCAAAAGAGCTCGCCACGTTCAATGCGCAAACCGGCGGTCGCTACGGCGGAGTCGGAATGGAAATCGGCGAAGTTCAAGGTTTCGTGACAGTCCAACGAGTCTTTCCCCACACGCCCGCAGAACAAGCTGGTGTCATGGAAGGCGATCGCATAATCACGATCGACACTGCTAATGCGCGGGGCTGGACTACATCACAGGCATCCGATGCACTCAAAGGAACTCCGGGGACCAAAGTCTCCGTCAAGTTCCTACGCGCCGGTGTTGCCGAGCCGATACCGGTGACTTTCACTCGTGCCAACGTTCGCATTCCGGCCGTTCCTTTTGCGATCATGCTCGATGGAAACGTGGGTTACATCCCGCTTCAGCAATTCAACGAGACGGCAACCGATGAGCTCGAAGCATCGGTCAAGCGACTCATTGGCTTGGGCGCAAAGGGACTCATCGTCGATCTGCGAGGAAACGGCGGAGGATACCTCGAGCAATCCGCGAGTGTCGCGAATCTATTCCTCAATCGCGGGCAGGAGATCTCGAGCGTTCGTGGCCGCGGTGGTGATCAGCAGGTTCTCTACGCAACTGATCAACCAGCTGCTCCGAACACTCCGCTCGTCGTGCTCACCGATGGACGAACTGCATCCGCATCCGAGATTGTCGCCGGCGCTCTTCAGGATCACGACCGTGCGCTGATCGTTGGAACTACATCGTTCGGAAAGGGCCTCGTCCAGACCGTTTATCCTCTCGATGGCGGCTACGCTCTCAAGATGACGACGGCAAAATGGTACACACCGAGCGGCCGCTCTATTCAAAAAGAGCGAAAGCTTCTTCCAGATGGTGAGTTCGTCGAAGTTCTTCCCGATTCGATGGAGACCGATTCGGTTCGCAAGTCGCGTCCGAAATTCAAGTCCGACGCCGGCCGAATTGTTTACGGTGGTGGCGCGGTTACGCCTGACGTGATCGTCCAGCCCGATACACTCACGACCGATGAGCAGAAGCTTCTCAATCTCCTCGCGCCGAAAGCTCAGGTCGTTCGCGCGACCCTCGTGAACTATGCAGTCGAGCACAAAGGAAAAGTGCAACCGGGATTCGTTGTCACGAAGGCGTGGCGCGACGAGTTCTATTCGAGACTGGTTGCGCAGGGTGTAAAAGTGGAGAAGCCCCAGTTCGATGCAGGTGGCGGAGAAATCGATCGCCTGCTCAGCTCAAGCATCGCTCGCATTGCCTTCGGCGACTCGACCGAAAAGCGCCGCGAGGTGCCAGAAGATGCTCAGTTGCGTCGCGCGCTCGCGATTCTCCGGCAAAGTCCGAGTCAGCGTGAGCTGTTCGCGCTCGCTCAACGCGAGAATACCGCTCTTAAGCAATAGCAACATCCGACCAAACGCCGTCGTGGAATACCACGGCGGCGTTTTTTTTTGCATATTCACCGCGCCCAAATCTCTGAGGCAAGTATGGCAGGCTTGATTTTTCTCGGCGTTGTTGCGCTGCTCGCGCTGATGGTCGTCACACGATCCTTCAAAGTCGTCGGCCAGGCCGAAGTGATGGTCATCGAGCGACTCGGCCGTTTCCATAGGGTCGCCCGATCCGGCCTGAACATTCTGGTTCCGTTCGTTGAGGTCCCACGCGCAATCGATGTTCGTTACTTCGAGTCGGATGTCGGCGGGATTAAACGCGTAACTGCTGGGCACACGACGCGGATCGATCTACGCGAACAGGTCCTGAATTTTCCCAGCCAGCCCGTGATCACCAAAGACAACGTTACGATCGATATCGACGCAGTCATTTATTACCGCGTCGCCGATCCGCAAAAGGCTACATACTCGGTTCAAAATCTTCCGTACGCTCTCGAGACGCTCACACGTACGACTCTGCGAAATATCGTCGGCGAGATGGAGCTCGATTCGACTCTCGGCAGTCGCGATATCATCAACAAGCGGATGCGCGAAGTGATCGAGGAGGCGTCGATCGGATGGGGAGTCGATGTCACACGCGTTGAGCTGCAGGCCATCGAGCCGCCACGCGACATCCAGCAATCAATGGAGCTTCAGATGCGCGCCGAGCGCGAGCGGCGCGCTGCAGTGACAAATGCAGAGGCGGGAAAACGCGCGGCAATTCTCGAAGCGGAAGGTGTTAGAGAATCACAGGTGCGCCGCGCTGAAGGAGAAAAGGATGCAGCGGTTTTGAGAGCTCAAGGCTTGGCTGAAGCTCGACTCGCAATGGCGACTGCTGAAGCCGAAGCGATTACGAAGATTGCATCTGCTCTGCCTGAAGGTCAGGCGGCGATGTATTTGCTTGGAATGAAGTATCTCGAGGCGCTCCCGACTCTCGCTCAGGGAAAGAACGCGACGATTTTCCTGCCGGCGGAAGCTGCTGGCGTAATGGGAGCAATCGGAGGATTACGAGAGCTCGTCGCGAGGGCAGCTGCGCCCACGTTACGCACAGAGGCAGAGCCAGCGGCACGGATCAGTCCGCGTCCCGACGCCGGCCCTCCTCCAAAAGATTCTCAGTAGTGGCACCGAAAGCGATTACACATGCTCGCGCGGAGCGCATTGCCAAATCACATCCATGTGAGAATTGCGGCGAGTACAGCTTCAAGACGTTGAAAGTGAAGCCGGCCTCAGAGAGCACCAATAAAGCTCTCGGTGAAGTGTGGCACGTGACGAAAGTCTGCGGCGTGTGCGGGATGCATCATGAGATCGGCATCGACGCCGAGGGCGACATCGTCTACAGTGCCTGACTAAATCCCTGGCGGCCACGCTGGCTTGTGCGAGTACTTACCAAAAACCGCCTGCAGGATTTTATCGGGATCCACCATTCGGGTAATCGCGTCGAGATGTTCAGCTAGTAACAGCGGCCGCGAAAAATCCCGATAGCGCTTGTAACTGTGGAAGAAACCAAGCGGACCCTGTCGCGTCAGGTCACCGAGAAGAATATCTGGTAAAAGGAAAATTGTAGACGCGTAAAAGAAGTTGAGGGTCCGGGAACTCGGCAGATCGCTCTCGCGGATGCCGCGAGGCAATGATCCATGCTTTCCCCACTGAACATCTATGGCGACCTGTGTTTTTGGCCACGGTGTGTGAAGAATCGCACCGTGCCAGTAAGTCCATACTTCTGTTGGAGCCTGGGTCGAGTCATACCCTACCCACACAATCTCCTGGTCCGTCGCCACCGTGAACGGAATCCACGATCCGTTCACGTCATCCCTCCAAAGCAGGTGATAGGCTATAACCCGCTTATAGGGATGAAGGACCGACACCGCTCGCGAGAGTTGGAACGTTTCGTCGCGTTGCAGGTACAAGACCGGTGCCAGGGCCCGCGCCAGTACTGCGCCACTATCGGATGGAGCGAGGACTCCAGGCAATGTTGTTGGTCGCAATGGGATGTGTGCCCGTGGGCCGCACCCGGTCGAAAGGGTAAGAAGAACGACGACTCCGGTTAGCAGCCGGAGATTCAGATTCTTTCCCCAAGACAGTTTGCCGACGTAAAAACTGTTCACCCGGCCCTCGAAAGTGGCGGCGAGGCTTGGGTCATCGGAGGGCCGATGCGTAAGCCGCGTCCAAATACGTACAATCCAGCGCAAGTCCTTCACCTCATCGCGAGCGACCGATCCGGTACGCCCCTCAGCTGTCCATCGTGCTCCGGCACTATCGAGCGCGACCCAGGGCAACGCCCCCCACTGCCTAGGTCGCATGTGACTCTCCGCTGTCGAAATTGCGGCCGCATCGCGCGCTACGTCGCCGGGGCTGCATAGCCTGAAAAGAGCCAAAGCTCACTTCGCCCAAACAATTGCACAGAAATTGCCCGGATTAACGTCGATCACGAGAGCGCAATCAGGTGCTCTCGACGGCGCGGGGAAAGCAACGTGCGGCCCTCGTGCCGGCCGCTCTTCCATCGCTTGACGGAGAGCGGGTACAGTTAGCTCTCCCGTTTGGGACAAGGATCGGTCATGGCACGCATCACCGGGACAGTGAAGTGGTTCAACGACGCGAAAGGTTTTGGCTTCATCTCCAGGGAGGGAGGCCCCGACGTGTTCGTCCACTTCAGCGCGATATCGGGCACGGGATTCAAATCCCTTGCCGAAGGCGATCGAGTTGAGTTCGAAGTTGTTCAGGGTCAAAAAGGCCCGCAGGCGGCCGATGTCACGAAGATTCCGTAGCGCATGATTCGCTCCGTCGCAAAAAGCCCCGGTATTTGCCGGGGTTTTTTTCGCACTATGGCTCACAAAAATGATTTTCCATAGCGGCATTTGAATTGCTTTCATTCACATTATGGCGGCAATCTGGAAAGGATCTCTCGCGTTCGGACTCGTCAACATCCCCGTCGAGCTGCGTACCGCCATTCGTTCCGACCATATCAATTTTCGACTTCTTCACGAAGAGGATCTTTCCCCCGTCAAGTACGAGCGCGTCTGCCAGGCCGACGGCGAAACCGTCCCCTGGAATGAAATCATAAAAGGCTACGAATACGAAAAAGGGAAGTTCGTCGTTCTTACCGACAAGGATTTCAAAGCCGCAGCTTTCGAGGCGTCGAAGACCATCGACATTCTCGACTTCGTTCAACAGGACGAGATCGATCCTCGATATTTCGAGACGCCGTATTACCTGGTCCCCGCGAAGGGTGCGGAGAAATCCTACGCTCTCTTGAGAGAAGCAATTCGTAGCACCGGCGCGGTTGGCATCGGAAAAATCATTATCCGGCAAACACAGCATCTCGCCGGCATTAAAGTTCTTGGCGAAGCGCTCGTCCTCGAGATAATGCGTTTCTCCAACGAGCTCGTAGATCCCAGCGAATACTCCTTTCCGAGGCGAGAGGACATTCGGCCTCAAGAGCTCAAGATGGCCAAGCAGCTTGTCGAGAATCTTGCAGAGCCCTTTGATCCATCACGATATACCGACGACTATCGCGCAAACCTGATGAAGGTGATCAAGGCAAAAATGCGCGGAAAGAAAATCAAGCTCGAGGAGCCTGAAGGTGAGCCAATCGATTCGAACGTGCTCGACCTGATGTCACGACTGAGAGCAAGCCTGGAGCATGGCAGCGCGAAGAAGGGAGCACGGAGCAAACGCGCGAGCTCTGCAACGAAGCCGCGCGCAACAAAAACGAGCCGGCGCAAAACCGCCTGACGTCGTTATATGGCGACGCGAATTCGGCGTCCCGCGGGCGCCAAACTCAAAACCGATATCGCGATGAAGAAAGAAGCCGGGAAATCTCGAGCCCGCAGACGTGTTTATGCTGAG
This sequence comes from Gemmatimonadaceae bacterium, assembly GCA_041499635.1. Lineage (GTDB taxonomy): Bacteria > Gemmatimonadota > Gemmatimonadetes > Gemmatimonadales > Gemmatimonadaceae > UBA4720. The sequence continues at coordinate 14,760 of JBGQKT010000013.1, read as the reverse complement.
CGCACTCTGGTTCCCTCGACATCGCGCGCTGCCGCCAAACGCAGCCGCGGTTCCGGTGCACCCCGCGCTTCTGAGCTCGCCAAAATCATCCAGTCTATCGAGCAAATCGAAAATGACGGCGGATCAGGCTCGATTGAAGCCGAAGGTCGAGAGCTGACTGTTACGAACCTTAACAAGGTGTTTTTTCCGCGGAAGAAACTGACTAAGGGCGATCTGATGCGGCACTACGTATCTGTCGCTCCGTTCGTCCTGCCGGTTATAAGGGACCGGCCGCTCGTGCTCAAACGCTTTCCCAATGGAGTCGGCGGCGAGTCGTTCTTTCAGCAGAACGCCGGCGAGCCGCCTGAAGGTGTAAGGGTGGAAACAATCCGCACTCAGGGAGGATCGACAAACCTTCGCATTGTGGGAGGAAACCTCTATACGCTCCTTTACACGATTCAGCTTGGAAGCATATCGGTAGACCCTTGGCACTCGCGCATCCAGTCACTCGACTTTGCGGATTACTCGATTCTGGATCTCGACCCCGGTGCCCGCGCGACGTTCCGCCGTGCGATCGAGGTGGGGAGATTGGTGAAAGAGACGCTCGATCGACTTGGTCTTCATGCCGCGCTCAAGACATCAGGCTCGACCGGTCTTCACATCTACCTGCCCCTTCCGCCGAAAACACCCAATGAGGCAGCCACGCTCGTGGCTCGGATCATCGCCACGCACGTTGCGGAGGCGCATCCGAAGGTTGCCACTATCCGGCGATCAGTTAGAGCGCGAGGTGCGACTACGGTTTACGTCGACTACCTCCAAAACATCATCGGCAAAACCGTCGCCGCTGCCTATTCGGCACGCGCTAACCCCAATGCGCTTGTATCGACTCCGCTTCGTTGGGACGAGCTGACCGATGATCTGGATCCGCGGGCCTTTACTATCGAGACTGCACCTGCGCGATTCGCTGAAGTCGGAGATATCTGGTCCGCTGCGCTGAAAAAGCCAAATTCGCTTAAGGCGCTTGGCTAACGGTTGCCGACTTTCCTCAACGGCAGCTCTATCTGACCGGCATCGCTTGCCAACGTGCCTCTGTCTTCGGGCGGAGTGAAGGATGGATCGCTGGTTTCATCAACCATGTGAGTAAGCTTGTAATACAAATGCAGCGCGTTGACTGGAGCCATGAAGCTTCGTCGTCCAGCGCGTGAGATTGCAACGGCTTCTTCTCGGACGCGGCGTGGAAGGTCCTGCGCCAGGGGATGTGCGAGCAGGCGCCGGATCTCTTCGGTATTTCTCGCTAGTAGTGCAGCGCAAAGGCTGTCCAGATACGCGAGCATCGCTAAGCCCCGGAGAAACGAGTCTTACCTTAGGTACACATTGCAACTAATACATCTAAAAGGCAATAGCTTCCAGTCTTTCCATTGCACGCCTCATCCTTTTTCTAGGACGTCAGCATGTCCAGCCTTATACCCCGCTGGGTCGGCCGTCGTTTCCTTGGTGCATATCGAAATAGTTGTGCCGGGCGCCCTCGTCCCTCCGTTCTCCATTCGTCCGTTGGCTCGACTAGCCAAGCCGACGCGAGGGCCCGCCGGAAACTCGCTTTATGCAGGCGTTTACCCAGCAACAGCTCGTACATGTGCTGAAGCTCACTTAGCGTGAAGGTCGACGGAAGAAGACGGAACGCAACTGGGGACTGATCCATCCGAACTCGGAGCATCGCCACCGCTGCGTCCAACATCGTTCGCTGCCTTGGCGCCAGTGAGGGAAGTTCATCAGCTGGGAACCACGCATAGGCACCTCCAACGGGCGGGGGTGTGCCCGCCGGAACCAGGCCAACGAAGGCTATCGAGATCTCACTTTCGGAGGGGTGTCGCTTCTCGTCACCAAATGCCGCCAATTGCTCGAGCCAACGTGGTGGCTCGTTGAGCGCTTCCGCAGCGATCCTTTCGGCGGCAGCCTCCAAAGTCTCATCTGCGGTGGGCTGCTCCCATGGCAGTGCCCACTTTTCTTTTTCGTCCGGCGTCCGCCAAAGTAACACCGCGAGCTGATCTCTCAGCGCGGTGAAAAGAACGAGATCGATTGTGTAGGGAGACTTTCTGCCGCGGCGGTCGGACATCGTACCGCGAATTAGTCACCGATTGGGACTAAAGTCAAGAGGTCATTAAATTAATTATCTATGTGATAATAATTGGCGACCTGCTTGCCCTCTCTCTATATATCGGTGTCAAGAAAGAGAGTCAACAGAATACTGGTGATTATCGCAGCGATGTTTGTCGCGCGATTCCCGTGCCGTATGAGATTGCCGGCATTCCCGTGCCAAGCGGAATCGAAATTGGAAGCTTCCCCGTAATTGGTGCGCTGCCGAGGAGAGCTCGGGCTGCTGCTGTCTGAGATGCCGGAAAGCCGCCCCACGCAACCACGTATGCCGGAACAGCAGGAATCTGCTGCAACAAATACGGATTTCCAAACGAGACGACGATGAGCTTGCGTCCGTTGTTACGTAAGTGATCGACGAAATCGGTGAATGCTTTTGGAGCCGCCCCCGAAACTGCATCCCAGCTTTGACCTACGTAAGAGCTGACGATCGTTACGTCTGCCGAATCCGCCGCCCGTTGCACGCGTCCATAATCTGCCGAAGGATCTTCGGCGACAAGTAGCTCCTGACGCAGTCCCGGGAACTTCGATTTCAACTCTGAGTTGAAGTTCACGCCTGCCGAAAGATCGGTCCGCCTCGAGACTGCCACCGAGAGGATTCTTGCATTTTGCGGTATTCCTAACGGAACGTAACCAAGTGAATCCTTGACGAGCGTGATTGACTGCGCGGCAATTCGATTTGACGTGTTGATGTGCGAGCTGTCACCGACGATCGATCGTAACGCGTTCAAGTCAACCAGCTTGGCCTTGTTGAGGCCGAGCTTTGCCTTGGTTCGCAGAATTCTCCGCACGGACTCATCGAGTCGGGCTTCCGTGTATCTGCCTTCCTGAACTCCTGCGACGACGGCATCAATCGTTTGTGACACGTTGAGCGGCTGAATCAATACGTCAACGCCTGCGGCCACTGCTCGCTTCGCCGCTTCGACCGCACCGTACTGATCGAGAACTCCCCTCATATCCATGGCATCCGAAATGATGATGCCCTTGAACTGCATCTCGTTACGCAACAGCCCCGTCAATACCTTGGATGACAACGTTCCTGGTACGCCGCTCGAATCGAGCGCCGGCATAGCTCCATGGAACGACATGATCGCCCCAACACCACTATTTACGGCTTCCTTAAATGGTATCAACTCGACACTATCGAGCCTATTTCTGCTCACCGTCACGACAGGCAGCGCAAGATGCGAGTTGACGCCTGTGTCGCCGTGCCCTGGGAAGTGCTTGCCCGTTGCAATCATCCCGTTGCCTTGAAGCCCTCTGATGAAAGCAGCGCCGAGACGGGCAACAAGCCTCGGATCCTCGCCGTACGATCGCGTGTTGATTACCGGATTAGCCGGATTGTTATTGACATCGAGGACCGGGGCGTAAGCGATGTGGATTCCGATTGCCCGGCCTTCTTGAGCCGTAAGCTTCCCCGCCTCGAAGGCAAGCACGGTATCCCGCGTTGCGCCAATCGCCATCTCGGGAGGTGCTATCACCGCGCCGCCAAGGTCAATTGCATTCGGAATGGAGTAGCCACCACGGGCCCTAAATCCGGCGCCGGCTTCCAAATCCGCCCCAAACAGCATCGGAATCCGGCTCATGCTTTGGAGAGCATTGAGCTTTGAAGCCACTTCGGTTGGCGATCCGACAGAAATGGTGAAGCCGCCGACCTGCTCGGTACTCACGTAGTTAGTCAGCCGTTGCCACTGGGGCGAATCACCGGATGTGTAATCGCCGAGGACCGTAGGCCAGACCATTTGGGCGGCTTTCTCACGGAGTGTCAGGCTCGAGAGAACAGAGTCCGCCCAGTGCTCCGCGTCAGCAGACGTAGTTCGATTAGTATCTAACGGCGTGGAAACCGAGTTCACGGCCTGGGTCGCAGGCATGCATGCGCCGGCAACAAACAGAACCCAGATAAGATTTCTACAGCGCGACATCAGTCAGTGAGAGATCGTCCCCTGCTTGCTCGTATCGATGTCAGCCCCTTCACCGGTCTTGAAGAGAAACGCGGACATGTTACGTGTCAAAAAAGTCCGCGCCTGCGGGTCCATCACGTCCAGCCCGTAATGGTTGATCAACATCGTTTGCTGTTTGCCCCAGTCTGCCCAGCACTGTCTGCAGATCTCGGCTACGATGCGTGCGCCGATTTGACCCGGGAAAGGAGGCTTCTCGAAGCCTTCCCGTTCTTGGCCACAGCGTGCACAGGTGATGATCGGCACGATGACTGCTACCCCGCGTACTCGATCTTCGCCAACCCGAAGAATGAGAGCAGCCGAAGGTAAACCCATCCTATGTCGAACTCGTACCATTTCGCCTTGAATTTGGCAGAGTGCGGATCGTGATGATGGTTGTTGTGCAGCTCTTCTCCACCTAGCCAGATAGCGATCGGCGATATGTTGCGGCTCGCATCCTTAACGTTGAAGTTGCGGTAGCCGACCGCATGGCCGACGCCATTGATGATCCCGGCGGCCCAGAACGGAATCCAGATCATCTGGATGCCCCACACGAGCGGGCCCACGAAAAACCCGAAGAGATAAACGTCTGCCAACAACATGAGAAGAATTCCAACCCAATTCAAACGCGACAACACGTAACGCTCGAGCCAGTCGTTTGGAGTTCCCTTTCCATACTTCTCGAGGACACCCGGCTGTCGAACAGCCTTTCTATAGTAGAAGGCGCCCTTGAGCACGATGTTACGAAGTCCCTCCAGCAATGGACTGTGCGGATCACCTTCCCGGTCGGCGAATGCGTGATGCTTCCGGTGACAGGCCACCCATTCCTTCGTGACTATCGCAGTCGAAAGCCATAACCAGAGCCTCATCGGCAATGCTGCCAGATAATGAAGCTTGACACTCCTGTGTGTCTGCGCTCGGTGAAGAAAAAGTGTCACGCAGACATTGGTTAGGTGTCCGGCGATCAAGATAAAAAGGATCGGCTTCCACCAATCCGCAGCCCAGCTTCCAAAGTCTGGCATTGTCATTCCCGCCCGATAGTCGTGCTCAGAACATGCAGTGAACGCAATCTACCGGAGTGCCGAACCAGCCGCCAACCAGGAATCACCTCGTCACTGGGCGCGGTGGATTAGTCGGTGGTGCATCGCCCCAGGTGTCGTTCGAGCGATTCCAGTCAGGGACCGATGGGTCAGGCCACAACCGTGCGCCTACCACTCGCGATGGAACAGCTATGATCGCATCGAACCGATCACCATTCGCCCAGATATTTTCGGGAAGGGTAAAGTCTCCAGTTGTGCCGGTTTGATATTTTAGTCGCAGCTGCACCGGCATTACGACGCCAGTCAATCGATGCAGCGTGACTGTTGCGACAGTGGCGCCCTCTTCCTGTCGCTGCGTGACACCATCGATTGCCACATCGAGCACGTCAGTCGTATACCAGAATTCCCGCCAATACGACGACAGATCGCGGCCAGCAGCATTTTCGATCGTTCGGAAAAAATCTGCCGGAGTGGGATGTTTGAACGCCCAGTTTCTGATGTATTCCTTGAATGCTGCATCGAATATCTGTGGACCCACGATCTGGTTTCGAAGCGTGAGCAACACCACCGCTGGCTTTCTGTAAGCAACGGCTCCGAGCGCCGCGGCTGGAATGTTGTCCGCTGCAGTCATCATCGGCACATCGATGCCCGCATCGACGGCCCCTTTCCAATTGGAGAGCATGCTGCCGATCATCACCGTGTCGCGCCAGCGCAGCTCCTTCGCAAACGTGTTGATGTACGTGTTGAATCCTTCGTCCATCCACGGGTAACGACGCTCGTTTGATCCGACTGTCATCGGGAACCATTCATGACCTTGTTCGTGATTGATCGTGCTGAACGTCGACATCGAATCTTCGCCAGCCCCTACCATCGAGAACATCGGATACTCCATTCCGCCCACCGGTCCCGCGACCGTCGTCGCTTGAGGGTACGGATACGGAAAGAAAGTCTGAGAGTAGTGCCGGATCGTCCACTGCGTTTGTTCGGCTCCGGCCTCCCACGATTTTCCAGCTTTCGGCCATTCGTAGTACGCCTGGGTCAGCACTCCATTCCAGCTGGTTGCATCCCACCTGAAATCCGGCGCAGCTGCCCATGCTACGTCTCGAACTTTTTCAGCGCGAAACCGCCACGTTTTAGTTCCCGGCGTCGGTCGCGGCCGCACCTCATCAATGCCGATAATCGGAACCACTGATTCAGTTTTGGCAGCTCTTGCCAATCGTGTCCGCTGCGCCGCAGTAAGCACATCCAACGGGTTTTGCAGAGCTCCGCTCGCGGCAACGATGTAGCCCGAGGGAACAGTTACTGAAAAATCGATGTTGCCGTATTCGAGGTAGAACTCGCCTTGTCCGAGATACAGATCTGTGTTCCAGCCTACGACATCGTCATAGACCGCCATACGCGGATACCACTGCGCAATCTCATACAACGCACCGTCTCTGCCCATTCGATCCGAGCCATGGTCGGGCACACGAAATTTGAATTCCATTGCGACATCAGCAGTTCCCTGAGGACGGAGAGCATCCGGCAAATCGAGCCGCATCATCGTGTCGTGGATTCGCGGAGTCACGTCTTTGCCGTTGACACGCACGTTGCGAAGGTCGTAACCGCCCTGAAATCCACGGACTCCCCATCTCGAGTCCGCAGGAAAGAGCATCGACCCTTCACTTCCTGGTTGATACAGATTTTGGTCCAGCTGAAGCCAGATGTAATGCAGCGTCTCCGGCGAATTATTCGTGTAGTGAATCTGAACTGATCCAGCAATCGACCGAGAAGTTGTATCGAGGGTCGCTGCAATCCTGTAGTCGGCACGCTGTTGCCAGTAGTCGGGCCCTGGCGTTCCATCCGCCGATCGATACCTGTTTGGGCCCGGCCACTCCATCCGCGAGAGTGGATAGAATGCGTTCGATGTCTGGTCACGCAGCGACCTCGGTATCGACATCATCACCGAAGGCAACGTGTCGATCCGAACAGGAGTCGTCGGTTCTGGACGATTCTCGACTTTCGTCGGTTGCGATGCACATGCAACCGTACAAGCGAGCAGAATTGGAATGAGCTTGACCATCTGGTTATCAGAAAGTTCGTTGGTGATTAGTGTTACACCGAACTCCGCCGGCTTCGTCATCCGCGATGCCCTTGCGGTGTCGACAATTTCCCCATACCCTCTCGCCACATGCCTAGGTCCCGACCGAAGTCTCGTAAGCTGGGCTCCTTAGGCGATTCGATTTCCGGTCACGCTACTACGGCAGGTACAACTCGTTTCGCGAATCGTTTCGCGTCGAGCTTGAGGCCGCAATTCTATCGCTCCGTAGTCGATGGCATTTGCGTATCATCGATCGGTATGGGCACGTACCTCGGTGATTACGACGATGCCGAGGATGCAAGATACGTGACGGTGCTCGCAGCAGGCATCGAGCGAGGGCTCAACCTGATCGATACGGCGATCAACTATCGATGTCAGCGATCGGAGCGAGCCGCTGGTCAAGCAATTCGAAGGGCGATCGAGGATCGAATTGCAAGCCGCGACGAGATCGTAGTCTCGACAAAAGGTGGATACATCCCGCTCGACGGATCGCCACCAGCGTCGCGCGACCTATACGATTTGTTCCTCGCGACGGAGTATTTCGATCGCGGTGTGATGACCCGAAACGAGGTCGTAAGCGGGGGACATTCTATCGCGCCTTCGTTTATTGCCGATCAGATTCAGCGTAGTCTGGGGAATCTTGGACTTTCAACCATCGACATCTACTACCTCCACAACCCGGAGCAGCAGCAATCGGCACTCGATGGGGCAAGCTTCCGACAAGCGCTGACGAATGCGTTTCGCGAGCTCGAAAATCAGGTGCGGCTCGGAAACATTCGCGCTTATGGATGCGCGACCTGGAGTGGATTTCGCCAGGACCCCACATCACCGAACAGGCTCGACCTCGAAGAAATCGTAGGCATCGCTCGCAAGGTGGGCGGATCTTCGCATCATTTCCGTGTAGTGCAGCTGCCGGTCAACCTTGCGATGACTGAAGCGGTTCGCACGCTGAATCAAACGCTGTCCGATCGGAAAGTTTCTTTGCTCGAAGCTGCGGCGAGTCTTGGCGTTGCAGTCGTCGCAAGCGCATCGCTCATGCAGTCACAACTTACGCGGGGTTTGCCCGAAACTCTTTCTATGACGTTTCCTTCTCTCGATACCGATGCTCAGCGCGCAATTGCATTTGTTCGCTCACTGCCTGTTTGCAGCGCCCTCGTAGGTATGCGAAGTCTGGATCATCTCTCCGAAAACCTTGGAGCGGCGAGAGAAGTCATTACAGCGTAAGCCTGTGCACAGCGCCGCGTTCGTAACTCCGCCTCCAGCACACCATGATCCAAGCGGTCGCTTTCGTAACCCTTGGCCTGACTCTCAACCACAGGGTGCGCGAAGCGTTCTGAAATGGATGCTCACGCGGCAGCGCGGAGCCGTCGGCGAGCCTCCACCAATGGTGGGTGCCAACGAACTCGCTCCGAAATCTGACGATGCGCAGCTGGCAATCACATGGATAGGTCACAGCACGTTCCTCCTTCAATCAGACGGAGTGAACGTTTTGACAGATCCAATCTGGAGCAATCGTGCGTCGCCTGTTCAGTTCGCCGGCCCACGACGTTATGCGCTGCCGGCAATTCAATTCGAGGCACTTCCGCGTATCGACGTTGTCTTCATTTCGCACGATCACTACGATCATCTCGATGCTCGCACTGTAGAGCGTATCACGAAGACTTTTCCTGCAGTAAAATGGGCAGCGCCGCTCGGAGTTGGAGATTTTCTGAAAGAAAGCGGCGCCACGAACGTCGCTGTTAGAGACTGGTGGGAGGCTTGTGATTTCGGACCCATAACCTCTTTCTGCACTCCCGCACAGCATTTCTCCGGACGTTATCCATGGAACCGCAACACAACCCTTTGGTGCGGCTGGATAATCGACATCGGCGGTCGCCGCATTTTCTTTGCCGGCGACACCGGACTCCACCCTGAATTCAAAGAAATTGCACATCGATGCGGGCCGATCGATGCGGCAATTCTTCCCATCGGAGCTTATGAGCCTCGCTGGTTTATGCAGCCCGTCCACATGAATCCCGAAGACGCGGTGTTGGCGTACCAGGCATTGAACGCCGGTAATGCTCACTCGGGCAAATGCGTTTTCGTTCCTTCCCATTGGGGCACGTTTCGGCTCACTGACGAGCCTCTTGACGAGCCGCCTCGTCGCTTACGCGCTGCGTGGATAGCTGCGGAGCTTCCCGAACGTCAGCTCAGAGTGCTCCAGCTTGGCGAAACGTTCGAGCGGGATTAATAGTGCCGTCTTTTGTGCGCGGAAGTTGCTATACAATCGCCCGTGGTTGTCTATCGGAACATTCTTACCTCGGAGCTGAATCATGGCTGCAGCCAAAAAATCGTCACGCCGGAGTTCCAAGAAGAAGCTGACTAGAGGAGCTGCGGCACGCGGACGTACGCGTTCGTCCGGTCGAAAGAAATCGAGTGCTCGCAAAGCAGGACCACGTAGACGTTCGGCATCCCGACGCCCGGCCGCAAAAAGAAAATCCTCCACTTCGAAAAGAGCCGCGGGCAAGAAAGCTGCTTCGCGAAAACCGCGAGCCGCGCGATCTAAGAAACCTGGTGTTTTGCGGGCAGCAGCTCAGCGGGTCACCACTCAGGCGAAGTCAATCGCCGAGCGTGTGCAGAGAGTCGCAACCGAGGTTGGTGGACAGGCTGTCGAAGGCGTGACGCAAGCTGTCGGCGCAACGAAGGAATTCGTACAAGAGCACACCTGAAGACATCGGGCGACTGTATCGCAAAGATGCAGTCGCCGATTTGTCACGACGTCCCCGCTTTACGTTCTCAGGGTCGCAGCGATGCGGCAACCATCGAGACGGCATCATTCGATGAAAGGTCGTCGGCGATGTGACCATCTAGCGCCGCAAGCGCAATGAAGAATGCAGTACCACTCCTTCGCGCCATACCGGATCCAACGAGTCTCCCCAGAGCCAGCGCAATCGATTCCCTCGTCGCACCCACCATCTCGCACAGCAGTCGATGATGACCTACTTCGAGTTTAAGCGTGCCGTCCTTGACGAGGAACGAACAGTCGTGTGAAAGACGGTTCAACGCCGAGACGAGTCTCTGCTCGACATTTTGCGAGGCGAGCTCATGTAGTCTTTCAAGGATGTGTGCTCGCTCTCCCAGAAGCTGACCGAGCAGCCGTAACGCCTGACTTGGTTTCTCGCGGACAATTTCGCGAAACCGTGGAGTCGTTACGAATAACGTCTCTGTGTCTTCTGCGGATTGTGCGTCCGTGACGTAAGTAGCATCGGGCGTTAGTCCCTCGATCCCGAAGGTCTCCCCTACCGTGACGACAGCTGGAACGAATCCTCGCCCCGATCGCATTCGGTTTCGAAGTATCACGTGACCGCGCAGAACGACGGAAAATCCGTCTGCTCTTCCTCCGCGCTGATAGATCTGGAAATTTGCCGGCCACGCTGTTCTCGCCCCGTACGCTGCGAGCGCAACGATGTCATCGGGGGTGAGGCTCGACTGATTATTCGGAACGTAGGAGTTCTGCATACTGCCAGAAATGACAGAAACACCGAAGGTGTCGCAATGTCCGGGCCGCGCTAATTTCGAAATCGATTGGGGGCCCTTACGTCGTGATATATGGGCGCCCATGCCCCCCGAGGGTCGTTTTAGCTATCCAGCTCCTCTATGGCGCTGGTGATTGCACGCCGAAGGGTTCCTTCCCGATCGGTGCTTACCGGTAACGTCATCGTCAGGGTTGCGAAAATCCGCTGCATCTCGGCCGCAACGTAAGGAGACGCGTCGTCCACTCCAAGCGACTCGATTGTCCGAACTGCGAGCAGTCGCAATTGCGCCAATGTCTCCGAGTCGAGAGCGGCAAGTGATTCAGGCGTGGCAATTTCGTTTTCGCCGCTGTCGTGATCTCTCTCGCGGTTTCGCTTGGGTGCAGTGAGCAGCGTGTTCAGCGGAGCAAGTGTGACAACTATCGAACCAGGAGTGTGCTCCCGCCAGCTCTTCACCACGCCGCGTCGTCTCAACGACGGCATCAGGGCGATGATCGTCTCTCGTATTACTCCAACACCGCCCGGGCTTTGATTACCGCGGCCGGTGATGACGAGCACTTCTCCCGGCTTCATTACCTGTCGCATGCGAAGCCACGATTCCGCGCGTGCGCGCGCTTCAACAGCCGATGGAAGAGACTCCCTGAGATTTAATGTGCGATCCTGACCGAATGCAGTTTCGTCGAACGACTGCCATAGACCTTTGAGCGAGCCTTTACGACGCTGCATTCACTAACGACACTGCTCGGGTGCACCTTCCGGCAAACCAAACGCAGTCGTGACCGCGATCTTCCAACCAGTCGCAGTCTTTATGAAGAGGCGCTCTGACACACCGGTGGTTGTGACTTTGTTCTGTGTGACTCTGTAGCAATACGTGCCGTAGACCACGCCCTTTGCCACGGGCACAACTCGCATTCGCTCCGCCACCAGCGTGTCGGGCCACGTGCTGTCACGACGCGCACTCCAATCATCGTATCCTAGCTGCAATCCGCCTGGCCCGTTTCGCACCAATGTGGGAGAATGCAAATAAGTCGCGAGGTAGCGTGACCTGTCGCGTTTGTGGATTGCGTCAATGTTCTCTTCGAAAAGACGACGTGCTTCGACCGTATCTGGAGCCTCGGAGGGTGCAGGTGACATTGCAATCGGCGATTGCGTTGCACACGCGGCGAGAATTAGGACGGTCGCAAAAAAACGCAACAGACGTGTCATCATCGATGAAGTTCAGCTGAGGATGTCTTCTAGCAACGCCGTGCCCCTGGCAAGATCTTCTCGTGTCATGATCAATGGCGGTAGAAGCCGAAGGGTGTGATCACCCGCGCTGAGCACGAGCAGCCCCGCGTCCCAGCCGCGTTCAATTACTTCTGCTGCTTTCTCGACCACATCCAGTCCCCACATATATCCCATTCCACGAACTGCTCGAACTTTGCCTGTGTGCTTGGCGATCGCGCGAAGGGTTTCGCCCAGCCATTCACCATTCTCATGCACTGTTGCGAGAAGTGCAGGATCAGCAATTCGACGCACGACCTCCAGCGCGACGCTTGCTACCAGCGGCCCCCCTCCGAATGTCGTTCCATGATCACCAGGCTTAATCGTGTCGGCAATCTCTGCCGACACGAGAATCGCTCCCATCGGTAAACCGCCTGCGAGCGGCTTGGCCAGCGTGACGATGTCAGGAGTCACTCCAAAGCTCTCGTAAGCCAAAAAAGTCCCAAGTCGTCCAAGTCCACATTGGATTTCGTCGAAGATCAATGAGATCCCCCGCTCCGTTGTCATCCGTCGCAGCTCCTGAACGAACGCTTTTTCCAAAACGCGAACGCCACCTTCTCCCTGCACAGGTTCCAGAATCAATGCCGCTATGGTGTCACCGTCGAGCGCGGCATCGAGCACATGGAGGTCCCGTTCGCAGATGCTGACGCCACCAGCGAGTGGTCGGAATGGCGCGCGGGAACTCGGTCGGTCGGTGGCAGCAAGGGATGCAAAGAGTCGTCCGTGGAAGCTTCCACGCAGCGCGAGAATTCCAGTCTTGGCATCCGACCCTACCGCGCGACCCCAGCGTCTCACGAATTTGAACGCCCCTTCATTCGCCTCCGCGCCGGAATTGCAGAAAAACACGTTCGAAGCGAACGACATGTTCACGAGAGTTCGCGCGAGCTCTTCACCCGGCTCGGTTCGATAGAGATTCGATACGTGGACTAACCCTGTTTCCAGCGCGGCGATAATCGCCTGGCTTATGCCGTGATCTCCATATCCGAGCGCGTTTACCGCAATTCCACTCGCGAAGTCCAGATATCTCTTCCCGTTTGCATCGATCAGCTCGACGCCTTCGCCCCTGACAAATGTCATGGGAGCACGCTTGTACGTCGAAAGAAGCGCGGTCGTAGAATCCACAGCTGTGGTGGCCGACTGAGACTCACGGGTCGTTGTTGTCATGTGATAGCGCTCTGCGCGAAGGTCAAAATGGTTCCAAGATCAACGTCAGTAATTCCTTCAAGTGTCGAGACACGAACACGTCTGACGCCGCCGGCAAGAGCGGCGTAGCCCGCATCGAGCTTTGCCTTCATTCCACGATTTATCACTCCCCGCTCGATTAGCTCGCTGGCGTTTCCCTGATCCAGATACGCAACGGCTTTTCCATGTTCGTCGAGTACGCCTTCAACATCAGCGACAAGTAGCAGCTCCGATGCGCCAACAGAAATTGCGATCGCCGCTGCGGCATCATCTGCATTCACATTCAGCGTTTCGTCGACTGCGCCGTCCTCGACAGCCAATGGTGAAATGACCGGGAGATAACCTCCCTCGAGTAACATTTCGATCAAATCGGACTTAACCGCGACGGGTTTACCCGCGCGGCCAAGACCTGAAGTGTCGATGGGAGTCGCAACTATTGTCGCTGCGTCTTCGCCAGAGATTCCCACGGCATTGAGTCCCTCGGCAGCAAACCTCGAAACTAGTTCCTTGTTCACCAGGCCCGAAAGAACCATGCGGACTATTTCAATATCGGCGCGCGTAGTGATTCGTCGCCCGTCTACAAACGATGGCTCGATGCCTGCTCGCCGCTGAAATTCAGTGATTCGATCTCCCCCGCCGTGAACCACACAAAACGTGCGGGGACGCGCTTGCCACGCAGATGCTATTCGTACAGCGAGATCCGGCGATGATTGAGCTCTTCCACCGACCTTGATTACGCATTTCATGCGGGTAGCCCGAGAGTCTCTTCGACTCCCAACATCAGATTGGCGTTCTGTACGGCCTGCCCCGCCGCTCCCTTCATCAGATTGTCGATCGCAGCAACGATGATGAGCGTTGGCTGCCTCGTGTGAGCAGCATTCGTCACGTTCAGACGCACGACATTGCGGCGAACTACATCTCGCAGCGAGGGCGCTTCACTCGTCACCTCCACGAATGGCTCGCCCGCATATGCTTCCTGCCATATCTCGAGCGGATTGTTGATTCGCTCGCGCAGTGGAACCGTTATCGTCGCGAGAATTCCTCGCGCAACGGGAAGCAAGTGCGGAACGAAAAGCAGATCGTTGTCTCCACCAAGAGCAGTCGTGATCGCTCGCATCTCGGGTAAATGCCGGTGGACATTTCCAAGCGCATACGCTCGAAAGTTTTCAGCAACTTCCGCGAATAACAGATCCGTTCGCGGTGTAAAGCCAGCGCCTGTTACGCCACTCGCTGCTGAGATCACGATAGTCCCGCCCGGCAACGTTAATTGACGTTTTATCAGCGGCGCCAGCGCGATGAGGACGGCGGTGGCATAACAACCTGGGTTTGCAACGAGCGATGAACATCTCACAGACTCGCGCATAAGTTCTGTGAGACCATAGATCGCATTCGAGGACGCCGCGTTCCCGGGGCGAAAATCGGAAGACAGATCGACGACCTTCGCGCCTCGAGCCGCTGCTCGGCCAACCCATTCACCGGACGTCCCATGAGGAAGCGCACTGAACACGAGATCTGCGTTCTCGAGCGGAGCGTTCTCCGTCTCGATGAAGTTGATCTCTCTTCCCGCGATGCGAGCAGTGGTTCCCGCCTGAGAGCTCGCCGACGAAAATGCCAGT
>JBGQKT010000012.1:0-34043 GCA_041499635.1 Gemmatimonadaceae bacterium | reverse complement strand
CTCGAGCTCGATGGTGAAACTGTCGTCAGATGCATTCCGCACATTGGATATCTCCACTGCGGATTCGAGAAGATCGGCGAGTATCGTCAGTACAATCAGATAATTCCCTGGACTGATCGCGAGGATTACCTCAATTCGATCGGCAACAATGTCGCATTCGCGCTGGGCGCGGAGCGCTTGTGGGGAATCGACGTTACCGAGCGCTGCAAAGTCTTGCGCGTGATTGCATCCGAGCTTTCCCGAATCATTTCGCACCTGGTGTGGCTCGGCACAACTTGCATCGACATCGGCGCATTCACGCCGTTTTTGTGGGCATTTCAGCAGCGTGAATACGTCTACAACCTTCTCGAGGCCTGGGTTGGCGCGAGGCTCACGACGTCGGCAACGCGCGTTGGCGGAATGGCGGCGGACATACCGTCGGGTTGGCTCGACGGCCTCAAAAAATTCATTCGTGATTTCCCCGATACTGTTTTCGAGATCGATCGCATGCTGACGACGAACGCTATCTGGGTTGGTCGCACTGTCGGACTCGGCGTGATGTCACCCGATGAAGCGGTAAACTGGGGACTCTCGGGTCCGATGCTTCGCGCATCGGGAGTTGCATACGACGTACGGCGTGATTTTCCGTATCTCGATTACGAGACGTACGATTTCGACGTGCCCGTCGGAACGAACGGCGATGTGTACGATCGTTATCTCGTTCGAATGGAAGAGCTGCGACAATCGGTTCGCATTCTCGAGCAGGCGATAAAGCGCTTGCCCGACGGACCCGTGAACATCGACGATCCGCGAGTGATCCTGCCGCCAAAATCAAAAGCGACGAGCGAGATGGAGTCGATGATCCACCACTTCAAGCAAGTGATGGAAGGCCCTCGTCCTCCTGTCGGCGAGTCATACGTTGCCGTCGAGAGTCCAAAAGGAGAGAAGGGCTATTACATGGTTTCGGATGGAACGTCGAAGCCGGTGCGGTGGCGCATCAGGCCGCCGTCGTTCGTAAATCTTTCGGCAATTCCAAAAATGGTTGAAGGGCATTTGCTCTCCGACGTCATCGCGATCAACGCGAGCATCGATATCGTGATGGGAGAAATCGACCGTTGAGTCAGAGAGCGATGGGCGGTCTCGAGTCGCCGGATCTCGCGTCTCACGATGCGGCCGCTCACGAGCGAGCGCCTCACGTTCCGGTTTTTGCCGGCGATGTTCGCAAGGAATTGGACGAGCTGCTCACACGTTATCCGAACAAGATGGCGGCGTTGCTGCCCACACTATGGATAGTGCAGCGCGAGCGCGGTTGGGTGAGCGAAGACTCGATGGCCGAGGTCGCGGAAGTGCTCGAGTTGACACCGGCGTACGTGAAGGGCGTCGTGACGTTTTACACGATGTATCATCAGCACCCGGTCACGAAATATTTCATCCAGGTATGCACGACGTCGCCTTGCGGAATCTGTGGAGCTGAAGACGTCGTGAAGGCTCTTCTTCGCGAGACGCGAGCGGGAGAGCTTGGCGTACCGTCGCCGGATGGCAGATATACCGTGATTGAAGTCGAATGTCTTGGCGCCTGCGGCTTCGCGACGCCGATAATGATCAACGACGAATTCATCGAGTCCGTCACGCCTGACAAAGTGCCGGACATTTTGAAAGGACTCGCCTGATGGGATATCCGCACCCATCGCACGCGCGCGAAACTCCAATCTTGTCGCAGCATTTCGGCGAGCCCGAAGCGCGCACATTGCACGGCTGGACGGGACGCGGCGGTTACCAGGCTCTCGAGAAGGCTCTGAGCATGGCGCAGGCTGACATCGTCAACATCGTGAAGGAATCAGGTCTGCGCGGACGAGGCGGCGCAGGATTCCCGACGGGAATGAAGTGGTCGTTCATGAAGCCCGGCGATGGAAAGCCGCATTATCTCTGTTGCAATGCAGACGAGTCGGAACCTGGAACGTTCAAGGATCGCGAGATCATGCGATGGACGCCCCACGCGCTCATCGAAGGATGCGCGATTGCCGCGTGGGCCATGGGGGCGGAAACCACATACATCTATATAAGAGGCGAGTTCACGGAGCCTCTCTATTGGATGGAGCGTGCTATCCGTGAGGCATATGACGCCGGCATCCTCGGAGCAAACGCGATGGGGAGCGGGAAGCGCCTCGATGTTCATGTACATAAGGGCGCGGGCGCTTATATCTGCGGCGAAGAAACCGCGCTGATGGAATCACTCGAGGGACGCCGAGGAAATCCGCGCATCAAGCCTCCGTTCCCCGCGGTGTCCGGCGTGTTCAGCCAGCCCACGACGATCAACAATGTCGAGACTCTCGCTGCAGTTCCGCAGATTCTGATGAAAGGCGCAGCGTGGTACAAGGAAATGTCATTGTCGAATCCGAAGAGCACCGGCACGAAACTCTATTCGGTATGCGGCAACGTTCAGCGACCCGGAACCTACGAAGTCGTGATGGGATTTCCGTTCGGAGAATTTCTTCACGACGTGTGTGGCGGCGCCGTTGGCCGCAAGAAATTGAAAGCAGTCATTCCTGGCGGCGCCTCGGTTCCAATTCAGACAATGACAGAGGCCGAAGCGACGCTGATGGATTATGAGGGATTCGTCGCGCAGGGATCGATGCTTGGCTCGGGCGGAGTGATCGTCATCGACGAAGACCAGTCGATGGTGCGCGTGATTGCCCGGCTCGCGCGTTTCTTCGCTCATGAGAGCTGTGGACAATGCACGCAGTGTCGAGAAGGAACAGCGTGGACGACGAAGATTCTCGAGCGAATTCGCGACGGTCAGGGAACGATGGAGGATCTCGACACGCTCCTGGACACCGCAGACAACATGACAGGCACGACCATATGCGTGCTGAGTGATTCGTGCGCTGTCCCGGTGATTTCAGGAATCAAGAAATTCCGCTCGGAGTTCGAGGCGTTGATTCAGGGAAGGCGAGTGCACTCCGTTCTCACTCAGGTGGCCTGATGGCTGAAGCGAAAATGGTCAACCTGACGATCGAGGGACGGCCGGTGAGCGTTCCAGAAGGAACGTCCATTCTCGAAGCCGCAAAGACTGCCGGCATTCTCATTCCACACTACTGCTATCACCCGGGACTTCCAGTTGCCGGTGTCTGCAGGATGTGTCTCGTTGAGGTTGAAAAGGCGCCGAAGCTCGCGCCGTCTTGCGCAACTTCCGTTGCCGAAGGTCAGGTGGTCCGTGTCTACACGGATCGCGCGCTCAAAGCGCGCGAAGGCGTACTCGAGTTTCTCCTCATCAATCATCCGCTCGACTGCCCAATCTGCGATCAGTCGGGAGAGTGTGAGCTTCAGGATTACACCTTCCAGGAAGGGCGGCCTGATTCGCGATATCGTGATCCGAAGCGCTTCAATCCTGTCGAGGATTTCGGCGGCGACGTTCTCTACGTTCCAAACCGCTGCATTCTTTGCACGCGTTGCGTGCGATTCATGGATGACGTCGCGCACGATACAGTTCTCAACGTCAGCGAGCGCGGCGACCGCGCACTCATCGGAAAATTCGAGGGCAAGGATCTAACGCATCCTTGGGCGGGCAACGTTGTCGATCTATGTCCAGTCGGAGCACTGCTCTCGAAAGATTTCCTCAACAAATCCCGCGCGTGGGAGCTCGATCGAACAGCGTCGGTTTGTCCGAGCTGCACACAGGGCTGCAACGTGATGCTGGAAGTTCGCGAAGGTACTGTTACGCGAATCAAGCCTAGGCCGAATGAGGACGTCAACAAGTTCTTCATCTGCGATTACGGACGGCTGAACTATCGCTGGATCAATCGCACCGATCGAGCGGAGACGCCGCATGTTCGGACTGATGGCCAGCTTCGCAGTATCGACTGGGATGTAGCGGTTCACGCCGCGGCTGCTCTACTGCGCGACACGCGCGCATTTGTTCTTGCATCACCGTTCCTCTCGAACGAAACGCTTCACCTCTTGTCGCAGGTTATGCGTCGGAACAGCGGCGCCGGCGCATTCCGCGTTGCGACGGGCGCAGAAGCTCCGCTTGCGGGAGTCGAAGATCTGGCGCTGCGTCGTGACCGAGCGGCGAATGTTCGCGGAGCGGAGTTGTTCGGCTTCGAACGATCCGAGCGTCCGCTCGAAAAGATGCGCGATGGTGACGTGCTCGTTGTGGCTGATGATGACCTCGATGGGATTACACCCGAAGAGATCGCGCGAGCGAGTCAGTTGATCGTTATATCGACAACAGTGCCTGATGTCGCACAGGATGCGGCGGTTCTTCTTCCGATTACGAATTTTGCTGAAGAAGAAGGGACGTTCACGAATTTGCGCGGACGCGTACAGCGCTTCATGCAGGCCAAGCCTGCTCCCGGTTTTGCGCGTCCAAGCTGGCTTGTGCTCGGGGATCTTCTCGGTGCGCTCGGCGCTCAGGACAGTTTCTATCTCCCAGCCGATGTCTTTGCGAACATCGCGAAAACACACTCGGCGTTTTCCGGATTGTCGTACGACAAGCTTGGGATGCGCGGGCTTCCTGTCTTGAATGGTCAAGCGTCAACGGGCACCCCCGATTTCGCCGGCATAGGTGCCGGATCCGGCGGAGCACGATGATCGGTGTGAACGCGCTCATGCAGGCCGCGAACCCGCAGCTTCCGCCAACGGGAACTGGAGTGTGGGTGATCTTCACGATCATCAAAATGGTTGCAGTCTTCACGGTCTACATGATCGGAGTCGCGTTGCTGACGTTGGCAGAGCGAAAAATCTCGGCGTGGATTCAGGATCGACACGGGCCGAACCGCGTCGGTCCGCACGGAATCGGTCAGCCATTTGCTGACGGTTTGAAAAATTTCATGAAAGAAGAGACTTACCCGGAGGCGGCGTACAAGCCGCTATTCATTTTAGCGCCAATTCTTTCTTTCATTCCCGCGCTGACGACATGGGTCGTGATTCCATTCGGCGCGCCGCTGCCGACGCGGTGGGGACGAATCGATATGGTGGTCGCTGATCTTCCAGTCGGATTCCTCTTTATCCTCGCGATCTCGTCACTAGGGGTTTACGGAATCGTGCTCGCGGGCTGGGCGTCGAACAACAAGTACGCGCTGCTGGGAGGATTGAGGTCGAGCGCGCAGATGATCTCGTATGAGATCTCGCTCGGCATGTCGACGATTCCCGTCTTGCTTCTCGCCGGAAACGTCACGCTGAGTTCAATCATTACGCAGCAGGCTTACGGCGGATGGAACGTCGTCAATCTCACGCTCGCATTTTTCATTTTCCTTATAGCGGCTTTCGCCGAAACTAACAGGCTGCCGTTCGATTTGCCCGAAGCCGAGTCGGAGCTGATTGCGGGCTACCACACCGAGTACAGCGCGATGAAGTTTTCGCTGTTCTTCATCGCCGAGTACGCGAACATGGTCACCGCGAGCGCGCTGATGGTGACGCTCTTTTTCGGCGGATGGGATGTTCCATTCACCGGGGCCGACAACATCGGCCCGTACAGCGGATGGCTGACGTTGCTCTCGATGGTGATTTTCTTCGGCAAGCTGCTCTTCTTCATCTTCTTCTTCATGTGGGTGCGCTGGACGCTTCCACGCTTCCGCTATGATCAGCTGATGTCCTTGGGCTGGAAGATCATGCTTCCGCTCGCGCTGGCCTACATCATCATCATCGCTGGGGTCATTCTCATTCTCGAGAGCGCGGGCATGGCGCGTGGCGCGATGTACAGCTCGATCATGGGAGTGGTGAACATCGTTCTCGTAATGGTTGTGTTCACAATTCTCGATCATGGCCGAATAATCAGCCCTGCGTACGGTCGTCTCGAGGCCTCGCGCATCGCTCAGCTCAGACGCATGGCAGCTCGCTCGCCACTCGCATCGGAAGCGCTACATCCATGACAATCAACGTAAAAGTTCTCGACCGTCCTATCGAGGACGTGAGTTACGTCCGTGCGACGCTCAAGGGGATGGCGCTGACCGCGCGGCATTTGATCAAGCCGCACAAGGTGACGATCCAATATCCCGAAGAGAAGATGCAGATCTCGCCGAGATGGCGTGGAACGCATCGAATGCTGACAACTGAAACGGGCAAGGCAAAATGCGTCGCCTGTGGCCTTTGTCCGACGGTGTGTCCAGCCAACTGCATCAAGCTTGTGCCGGGCGAAGACGAAGATGGGAATCGTTATCCACTCATCTTCGAGATCGACGAGTTCCGCTGCATCTTCTGCGGATATTGCCAGGAGGTGTGTCCCGAAGAGGCGATTCACGTCGGCCGGCATTACGAGAACGCAGAGTACAGCAGGGAGGGATTCGTTTACGATCTCGAGCGGCTCATGGCGCAAACGCATCCGGTGTGCGAAATGTGGGACCCTGACGATCCGAAGGGAGAGTAGATGGAAGCGAATTATCCGCTCGTCTACACATTCCACTTCTATTTATTTGGCGTCTTCGCGCTTGCATCCGCGCTGGCGTTCGTGACGCGCAAGAGCCCGGTCGCCGCAGCGCTCTGGCTCGTGAATACAATGTTCTCGCTGTCCGCGCTGTATGTGTTGCTAGACGCGCAATTCATCGGCGTAATGCAGGTGCTCGTGTATGCAGGCGCGATCATGGTCGTGTTCCTGTTCGTGATCATGCTGCTCAACCTCGGACATCCATCAGAAATCGCAGACAAGCGCGGCACGTGGGCAATACTCGCTGCGACGGTGGTCGGACTCGTTATGGTCGGCGAGATCATGGTGATCGGACGCGGCGACGTTGCGACGAAATACGAGGTTCCTAGCGGGTTTGCAGCAGACCAGCTCGCGAAGTACGGCGCAGTGGGGACGGTCGCGCGGCCGTTATTCAATGAATATCTGCTCGCGTTCGAGCTGACGAGCGTTCTCTTGCTCGTGGCGATTGCCGGCGCAGTTGTGCTTGGCCGACGGAGAGACCCGCGTGCTAGCTGAATCACTCGCACTCTCCGCGGCACTCTTCGTAATCGGCGTGGTTGGAGTTCTCACGCGACGCAACGCGATCATCATCTTCATGTGCGTCGAGCTGATGCTGAACGCGGTGAACCTGACATTCATCGCTTTCTCACGAGCGTACGGGCCGGCGGGGCAAGTGTTCGTCGTGTTCGTCATGACGGTTGCAGCCGCTGAAGCCGCGGTTGGACTTGCCATCATCATCGGGATCTACCGCCACCGGCAGACCGTAGACCTTCGGAACATCAACATCATGAAGGGTTGATGCTCATCCAGGAAGTCATAACGACTGCGCATCCCCTCGCTTCAACCATTGCGCGCTATGTCTGGCTGCTGCCTGTGCTCCCGTTGCTCGGCTTCGTCATCAATGGCGCGCTTTCGCTTGTAAGCTCGGCGCAAATCGGTCCGCCTGATCCGGAGATTGGACACGACGGTTTAGTAGTGCCCGTTGACGAACATCACGCAGACGATCACGCGGCAACGCCGCACAAGTACGCCGGCATCGCAAGCATCGTCGGACCTGCGGTACTCGTGCTCTCGTTCCTGCTCGCGTTCGCAATGTTCTCTGCGATGCGCTCTGTCACGATGGCTCGACCGTTCACTCAGAGCTACTTCAGCTGGATGCCGGTGGGCTCGCTGCAGATTGATGCAGCACTGCAGCTCGATCAGCTATCGATGCTGATGGTGCTCGTCGTAACGGGCGTCGGAGCGCTGATTCACATCTTCAGCGTCGGCTACATGCGCGAAGATCCCGGCTATCCGCGCTACTTCGCGTATCTGAATCTGTTCGTCTTTTTCATGCTCGTGCTCGTGCTCGGCGCGAACTTCCCGGTGTTGTTCGTGGGATGGGAAGGTGTTGGACTTTGCTCCTACCTGCTGATTGGATTCTGGTTCAACGACAAAGTGAATGCCGATGCTGGGAAGAAGGCTTTCATCGTCAACCGGATTGGAGACTTCGGGTTCCTCATCGCGATGTTCATCATGTTCGCGACGCTCGGCGCGCTCGATTTCCACGGTGTATTTCTCGGCGCCGCTACGAAGCTTCCTTATGGTGGAGAGATCATCACCGCGATCTGTCTCTTCCTCTTTCTCGGATGCGTAGGAAAGAGTGCGCAGATTCCGCTCTACGTATGGTTGCCCGACGCGATGGCCGGACCGACACCTGTGTCTGCGTTGATCCATGCCGCGACGATGGTGACCGCGGGCGTCTATCTGATTGCGCGAAGCTCGCCGCTCTTCTCGATGGCGCCTGTCGCCGATCTGGTCGTCGCATTCATTGGCGGACTCACTGCAATCTTTGCCGCGACGATTGGATTGAAGCAGTGGGACATCAAGAAAGTCCTCGCGTACTCAACGATATCGCAGCTCGGCTACATGTTCGTTGGTGTCGGCGTAGGTGCGTACACAGCCGGCATGTTCCACCTCGTGACGCACGCGTTCTTCAAGGCGTTGCTGTTCCTAGGCGCAGGCTCGGTGATTCACGCGATGCACGCCGCGTATCACGCAACGCATCGCGATGACGATGCGCAAGACATGCGAAACATGGGTGGGCTCAAAGCATATCTGCCGACCACTTGGTGGCTTATGTGGATTGCGACGCTTGCGATCGCCGGCATTCCGCCACTCTCCGGATTCTTCTCGAAGGATGCGATACTCGGCGCGACCTTCGCGCGCGCACAGGGCTCCGCGCTAACGCAAGCTTCGCTATTCGGAATTCCTGGCAGTGCATGGCTCTATCTGATTTACGTGTTCTGCCTCGCCGCAGCTTTTCTCACCGCCGTCTACATGACGCGGATGATGATCTACACTTTTCACGGTCCCAACCGAACCGGCGAGACAGAGCGTTCGCACCTGCATGAGCCCCCATGGGTGATGACGGGGCCGCTCGTTGTGCTAGGCGTATTGAGTGCGGTTGGCGGCTGGATCAACCTGCCGAAGCTGATTCCAATTGGTCCGGTCGGTTTGCTCGACAAATGGCTCGATCCTGTTGTCGGCGCAGCGAGCGCTCGAGTTGCTGCAGTGAGCGGCGCAGAAGTAGTAGAATCGACAAGCACGGAAGCGGCACTTATCGGATTGGCTGTCGTGGTGGGAATCTCAGGAATATTGTTCGCGTGGCGCCGGCTCAATCCGGCAACGCTCGTTCCCAAATCGGCGGCGCCTCCGGAAGAAGGATTCGCGCGCGTTGTCGCCAACAAGTACTACGTCGACGAAGCGTACGATCGGGTTATCGTCGAGCCGACATACGAAATCTCTCGCAACTTCCTGTGGCGATTCATTGACGCCGGCGTAATCGACAACTTCTTCGTCAACGGGAGTGCAGCAGTCGCGCGCGCATTCGGTTGGGTCGGATCCCGGCTTCAAACGGGTGCTGTGGGCACGTACGCGTGGGTTCTCGTCATTGGTGTTCTCGCGGTGCTCGGCGCCGTGACCCTTCGCTAGCGCCGACGATGAATTCATTTCTTCAGTCGATCGGTTACAACGGATGGGTTCTTCCGGCGCTTCTGATTATTCCAACACTCGGCGCCGTGCTGCTCGTCGCGTTGGCGCCGCGCGGCGTAGACGATGTGCGCCTCTCAGCCGCGAACAGAACAGCGCGAATCATTGCGCTCACGTTCTTCATTGCCGAATTCGTCGTATCCGCGGGACTCTGGTGGTCATTCAATCCATCAGTCGCAGGTTGGCAAGCTGCGGTCGATACGTCCTGGATTCCGATGTGGGGAGTTCGCTTCGCGCTCGGAGTGGATGGCATCGCGCTCATGATGATCCTCCTCACGACGTTCATCATGCCACTCGTCGTGCTCGGAAGCTGGACAAGCATCAAGACAAAAGTGCACAGCTTCTTCGCACTGATGCTCGTCCTCACGAGCGGAATGCTTGGAGTGTTCGTCGCGCGCGATCTCTTCTTCTTCTACGTCATGTGGGAAGTGATGCTCATCCCGATGTACTTCATCATCGGCATCTGGGGCGGAGAGCGACGGATCTACGCGAGCATCAAGTTCTTCCTGTACACATTCCTCCCGTCGCTGCTCATGCTCGTTGCGATTCTTTACCTCGGCGTTCATGCAGGGAACGGAGGAACGCCGAACTTCAGCTACGACTATTTGATGGAGCACCTCACCGTTGCTCCACGAGTTGCACTATGGCTCTTTGCCGCGTTCTTCCTCGCGTTTGCGGTGAAGGTCCCGATGTTCCCGTTCCACACATGGCTTCCTGACGCACACGTCGAAGCTCCGACGGGCGGCTCTGTCGTCCTCGCGGCAATCATGCTCAAGATGGGCACGTTCGGATTCCTGCGTTTCGCTCTGCCGCTGTTCCCGGGCGCCGCGATGAACCCGACTGTACGCGCTACAATCGCGGTTCTCGCAGTCATCGGAATTGTGTACGGCGCTCTTGTTGCCCTCGTGCAACCCGATTTCAAGAAGCTCGTGGCTTACTCGTCGGTGAGCCATCTCGGTTTCGTGATGCTCGGAATCTTTGCGCTGACGCTACAAAGCGTTCAGGGCGCACTGATGGTGATGATCAATCACGGCATCTCGACCGGCGCGCTGTTTCTTATTGTCGGAATGATCTATGAGCGACGGCACACGCGCATGATCGACTCGTATGGTGGCATCGCTCGGGTCGTCCCGCTTTTCGCTGCATTGCTCACCTTCGTTTCGTTGAGCAGCATCGGCCTCCCTGGAACCAACGGATTCGTCGGCGAATTTCTCGTTCTCGTCGGTTCGTTCAAATCGTATCCGCTTCTCACTCTCATCGGTACAACGGGTGTGATCTTCGCCGCGGCGTATCTCCTGTGGGCAATTCAGCGGATTCTGTTCAACGCGCTCGACAAGCCTGAGAACATGCACATTCCTGATTTGAACTGGCGCGAGATCGCGATCGCAATTCCGATCGTGATTACGATTGTCTGGCTCGGTGTGTATCCTGCGCCGGTCCTTCGCCGAATGGAGCCCGCCGCGACGAAGTTCGTCACGGACGTGCGCGCGCACTCTCTGCCACCTTCAGTACCAACGACGACGGTCGCATTCAAAACAGAGAACTCGCCATGACACTCGATCTCATGGTGCCGAGTCAGCTTACGGTTGCCCTTGGCCCCGATCTTTTGTTGATGGGCGGCGCGATGATCCTTCTCCTCTGGTCCGCGTGGCGACCCGAGAGTGAAACGCTACAGCGACAGATTGGCGTTGCGAGCATCATCCTTTGCGTATCGACCGCACTCGCCATCGGCTATTACGTCGCAAAGGGCGACACCGCGGGCGCGGGCGTGATAGCGATGGACAATTTCCGCTGGAGCGCGGACATCGTGTTCCTCATTGCGACCATCGGCACGATCGCACTCTCGATGGACTACAACGCGCGGCAGGGAATCACCGGCGGCGAAGCTCACGTCCTGTTGTTGTTCGCTACGGCAGGAATGATGACGCTTGCTGCGGCTCGCGATCTCATCATCGTTTTTCTCGGGATCGAGATCATGTCGAT
This sequence comes from Gemmatimonadaceae bacterium, assembly GCA_041499635.1. Lineage (GTDB taxonomy): Bacteria > Gemmatimonadota > Gemmatimonadetes > Gemmatimonadales > Gemmatimonadaceae > UBA4720. The sequence continues at coordinate 22,651 of JBGQKT010000012.1, read as the reverse complement.
CGCCGTTTTCGTGCTTGCCGGTCTCAATCGTCGGAGCGAACGCTCCGCAGAGGGAGCGATCAAGTATTTCCTCCTCGGCGCTTTCTCGACGTCGTTCCTTCTTTATGGCATTGCGCTGATTTACGGTGCGACCGGGACCACGAATCTCGTTGTCATTGCGTCACGAGTGCATGAGCTCAAGCTTGGTGGCAGCGCTCTCCTTGCTGTCGGCGGCGCGTTGTTGCTTGTGGGGTTTGGATTCAAAGTCGCCGCAGCTCCATTTCATATGTGGGCGCCCGACGTCTATGAGGGGGCCCCAACACCGGTCACGGCATATATGGCGGCCGCGGTAAAAGCAGCGGGCTTCGTCGCTTTCCTCCGGGTGTGGCTCGAGGCATTTCCTGCAGTCTCCGATAAATGGCACGGTTCGGTTTGGTGGCTGGCAGCCGCGACGATGATCACCGGCAATCTCATCGCGCTCCAGCAGAAGAATCTCAAACGCATGCTCGCATACTCCAGCATCGCGCACGCCGGCTACATCATGGTTGCGATTGCGATCGGCACTCCGGCCGCGGTTGCGGCCTTCATGTTCTATCTCTTGTCGTACACGCTCGCGACGCTGGGCGCATTCGGCGTTATCGTCGCTCAGGGAGAACCAGGTGAGTCGCGCCTCAACATTGAAGATTATTCCGGTCTCTGGTCCGTACAGCCAAGGATTGCGGTGGCGATGGCGATCTTCATGCTCGCGATGCTCGGCTTTCCGCTTTTCGGCGGCATCGGATTCCTCGCGAAGTACTGGATCATTCAATCGGCGCTTCAGGTGCCTAATCCGCAGACGAAGCTTGTTGTAATTCTCGTTCTCACTAGTCTGATCTCAGCCGGCTACTATCTCTACGTCGTGATGGTCATGTTCATGCGGCCACGTCCCGCAGACGCGCCGGTTTGTCCGCCCGCGGGGAACTGGACGCGTTTCGTAATCGCGACCGCGGCGATTCTCATCATCGTGCTCGGGGTTCTTCCGAACTCCGTGCTTCGCTGGACCGAGCGCAGCAAGCCATCGGTCGCGACAGCAGCGGCGACGCTCCCGCCAACCGCGACGGCTGCGCCGTGACGCTGAATCTCTCGCGTGACATTTTCCGCGAGTACGACATCCGTGGCGTGGCCGGAAAGGATCTCACGCCCGAGGTCGCGCGAGTCGTCGCGCGCGCATATGCAGCGTTTCTCGAAGAAAAACATGTCTCCGGTGTAGTCGCAGTTGGAAGAGACAATCGGCCGAGCGGCGTCGATCTTCACCAGGAGCTAGTCGCAGGTCTGTTGGATAGCGGACTCTACATCGTCGACATCGGTGTTGTACCAACACCGCTCGCATACTGGGCCCAGCACAATCTCAATGTCGCAGGCGGGATTCAAATCACGGGCTCGCACAATCCGCCGGAATTCAACGGATTCAAGCTCGGCCTTGGAACTCGCTCGATTTATGGCGACGACATTCAGCACATCTACGAGCTGGCACTAGGCGGAACGTTTCCCGAGGGGAAGGGACGTGCGCGCGACGAGGCAATCATCGAGCGCTATGTCGATGATGTAGTCGCGCGCATCGGACCAATCTCGCGCCCGCTGAAGGTTGTGGCTGATGCCGGAAATGGTGCGGGCGCACTCGTCGCTCCGCTCCTGTTCAAGAAGCTCGGCGTTCCAGTGCGCTGCCTCTTCTGCGAAAGCGACGGGACATTTCCAAATCATCATCCCGACCCTACGATTCCTGAAAACCTGCGCGACCTGATCGCGGCGGTGAAGAGCGACGGCGCAGATGTTGGAATCGCGTTCGACGGCGATGCAGATCGAATCGGCGTTATCGACCATACAGGGGAGATCATCTGGGGCGACGAGCTGCTGATCATCTACGCGCGCGACGTGATCGCACGGAAAGGGAAGGGACAGCCGATAGTCTTCGACGTGAAGTGTTCGCAGGCTCTTCCCGAATCGATTGAAAAGGCGGGCGGCGAACCCGTGATGTGGAAGACAGGTCACTCGTTGATCGAAGAAAAGATGCATGAGACGGGCGCGCCGATCGCCGGCGAGATGTCCGGTCACATGTTCTTTGCCGAAGGCTACTATGGTTTCGATGACGCGCTTTATGGCGCTGCGCGGCTGCTGAGAATTATTGCCGACAGTGGAAATGGCGTTCACGAAATGCTTGCCGACGTTCCGAAGTTTGTCTCCACGCCAGAGCTTCGTGTTCCTTGTCCCGACGACAAGAAATTCGGGATCGTCGCCGAAGCGACGAAGTATTTCTCAGCGAAGTACAAGGTCATCGATGTTGACGGCGTGCGCGTGCTATTCGGCGATGGATGGGGATTGATTCGCGCTTCGAACACTCAGCCAGTTCTCGTGATGCGCTTCGAGGCGCGAACGCAGCAGCATCTCGACGCGATCAAGTCGGAGATGGAAGGGTGGCTGCGCGACCACGGAGTACAGGTTTGAGATGACACCGGGGCGGCGGCTCCTCATTGGGCTCGTCGCTGCCGCGGCTGTTCTCCTTCTCGGGCGCGCACTTGCGCTCGTCTATGCTGATTACGCCTGGTACGACGCGATGTCGGCAGCGCCCTTGTGGGGCGAGAAAACTGCGGACCTCACCGCGATCCATTTATTCTCGGCCGTTTTCGCGGGATTGTTCGCGCTGATCAACCTCTTCTCGATAAGGCGAAGCATCGTTTCGCTGGCTTTCCCACGGCGACTGGGTAACGTGCAGTTCGGTGAGGCCGTGCCGTCTCGCTACCTCGATCGCACGGTAATGGCGTTGTCAGTTGCGATCGCCTTGCTGATGACCGCGATGACACCTTCATGGGAGCAGCTCGCTCTCGTGCGAACAGGGGTCCGCTTTGGCGAATCGGATCCGTTCTTTCAAACGGACCTCAGCTTCTACATCGCATGGCTACCTCTGGAGCGTGCAGCCTACGAGTGGACATTGGCGCTTCTCATCGTTGTGTCGGCGGTTGTCATTGGGTTGTACGCTCTTACGCCGAGTCTTCGGTGGGAGCAAGGAGCGTTTCGGCTCTCGGTGCACGTTCGCCGCCATCTCTCGGTACTCGGCACGCTCTTTCTGTTGGTAATGGCGTGGAGCTATCGCCTGGACGGTTATCATCTGCTAATACATGGTACCGGGCCGAATGGCGCGTTTTCGTATCTCGATCACCAGTGGCTTATCCCTGCTTACCTGTCGTTATCGATAATCACGATGGCCGCGGCCGTGCTGGTTTTCGTCAGTGGGTGGACCGGTCAGCTCAGAACGATCTTCTTCACGGTCAGTGCGCTGCTCATCGTAGCAGTCACGTTTGATTTCGTACTGCCATCGGTTGCTCGAAGGTACGCTTCTAGCGGCGACGACGTGCACCAGCAACCTTACGCAGCGACGAGAGCAGCGTTCACCCGCCGGGCATACCACGACACGACGAGTGGCACATACGTCGGGCATGAAGTCGCGAGGTTCGCGTCGTTTGGAGATACGGCAAGAACGGCGGCGCTTCTCAATGAACAGCGTGGCCGATTACTCGCTTATCCAGGAGCACGCGGCGCGGCAATTGTCACTCACGCAGGTCCAATCCCCGCGCCTGAGCTGGGAAGTGGTCTTGCTCGCCTGACCCAGGCGTGGGCTGAGCAGCGATTGGATCTCTTATGGGGTCCGTATCCGTCAGACTCGAAGATCGCGCGACGCAGAGACGTGCGTGAACGTGTCTACGCCCTAGCACCGATATTCGCGCAGGGCAGTACCATTACCCCCGCATTTCTCGGCGACACACTGATCTGGGTTGTCGAGCTGTACTCAGCCTCTTCGTGGTATCCGTTGAGTGCGCACGCCACGATTGCCGGAGAGAATCGAAGTTATTTCCGGCACGCGTCGACGGCGCTCGTGAATTCGCGCACGGGACGAATAATGGTCGTGTCAGACCCGGCGCCCGATCCGATTGCCGTTGCGTGGCGCGCAAAATTTCCGGGGATGTTCAGGCCTGGCCGCGCTGACATTCTCGACGTGCTCACGATCAATCCTGCGGGGACCCAACAAGGCGCTCAACCGCCGCGAAAATTCCCATCGGGAGCCGACAGCGCTTTTCGTCGCGACGTAATCAGGATGTACTCACGAATGAGACAGGCGTTGCTCTCCGGCGATCTCAAAGCTTTTGGAGTCGCGTACGATTCACTCGGAGAAATCCTCAGGCGTGACTGAAGCTGCGCGCACGGCTGTCGTCGCCTTGGGCGGCAATGCATTGTCTCCGCCCGGAGAGCGCTCTACGATTGCCGATCAGTTTCGACATACACGCGAAAGTCTTGTGCCGATTGTGGAGCTCGCGCTCGATGGCTGGCGATTGTGCATTGTCCACGGCAACGGCCCACAAGTCGGTGACGAGCTCGTCCGAAACGAAGTTGCGCGCGGCGACGTCGAGCCGTTGCCGCTCGGAATTCTCGTTGGCGCAACAGCTGGATGGATTGGCTACATGATTCAGCAATCACTCGAGAACGCGTTGAGGATCGCGGGAAGCAATCGTCGTGTGACCACGATTATTACGCAGGTTGCCGTAGATCCAGCTGACCCTGCGCTTCACAATCCGTCAAAATTCATCGGGCACGCAATTCCCGAGGCGCGCGCAAAGTCTCTCATCTCCGAGGGACAAGCATTGCGAGTCGACGCAAATGGAATGTACCGCCGCGTTGTTGGAAGTCCTGCACCGCGATCGATTCACGATCTGCCGGTCATCCGCCCGCTCGTAGAGAGCGGGACGATCGTGATAGCCTGCGGGGGCGGAGGAGTCCCGGTTTACGTGGATCCGCAGAAAGGGTTGGAAGGCATAGACGCGATCGTCGACAAGGACGCCGCCGCATCGGTGCTCGCGCGCGAGCTCGATGCCGAGTTGTTGGTGATCCTCACCAATGTCGATGCCGTTTACGCCGATTGGGGCAAGCCCTCGAAGAGAAAGCTGTCCCATCTATCTGTCGACGAGGCGCGCGCTATGGATCAGCAAAAAGCGTTCGGTGAGGGAAGCATGGCGCCAAAAGTTCGTGCAGCCGTTGAGTACGTGACCGCGACCGGTGGTCGCGCCGTGATCGCCGCGCTCGAGCAAGGGATGGACGCAGTCCGTGGACGCGCAGGAACAACCATTGCCCGTTAACTTCGTGATTCCCGTATCTGATCCGTTTAAATCCGAAAGATCTGTTTTATGAATATCCACGAGTACCAGGCAAAAGAAATATTTCGAGCGGCGGGAATTCCCGTTCCACCGGGTGAAGTCGCGACGACACCGGAAGAAGCTGAAAAGATTGCTCGAAATTTTGGAGGAACCGTTGTCGTCAAGGCGCAGGTGCACGCCGGCGGACGCGGAAAAGCGGGAGGCGTGAAGCTCGCCAAGACTCCGGAAGAAGCGCGGAGCGTTGCAGAGAAAATTCTGTCGCTCACGATCAAGGACCTTCCGGTCAAGAAAGTTCTGGTGACACCGGCGGCGGATATCGCAACTGAGGCTTACGTCGGGGTGATAGTCGACAGAGCATCGAAAAAGCCGGTGTTCATGGTGAGCCCCGCAGGCGGAATCGACATCGAAGAAGTCGCCGCGAAGACGCCGGACAAAATTCGCCGCCACCCCGTCGACCCGCGCTACGGACTTCGATTGTACGAAGCGATGGAGCTCGGATTTTTTCTTTACTCTGACGTAAAACAAGCGCGCGCTGCGGCGAAAATCATGCAGCAGCTGTACTCCGTGTTCATCGCCAATGGCGGATCACTCGCCGAAATCAATCCGCTCGTCACGACTCCAGCCGGCGACGTCGTTGCGCTCGACGCAAAGATGGTGGTCGACGACAACGAGCTCGATCGACTTCCGGCTGTAGCTGCGTTGCGCGACGAGTCATCCGAGGCGCCGAGTGAGGTTGAAGCGCGAAAGGCTAACCTGACATTCATCAAGCTCGACGGAAACGTAGGCTGCATCGTGAATGGCGCCGGTCTCGCCATGGCTACGATGGATCTTGTGAAATACTACGGCGGCGAGCCCGCAAACTTTCTCGATATTGGCGGCTCATCGAATCCGGAGAAAGTCGTCGCGGCACTTCGCATCATCACCGCCGACCCGCACGTGAAGGCGATTCTCTTCAACATCTTCGGCGGAATCACACGCACAGACGATGTCGCGAACGGAATTGTCACAGCGATCAAAGCGAATCCACTCAAAGTTCCGCTCGTCATCCGTCTCACCGGAACCAATGAGGAAATCGCCGTCAAGATTCTTCAAGAGAATGGAATGTCGGCCATGACCGATATGGATGAAGCGGTGAAAAAAGCCGTTGCGCTCGCGACGGGGAAGAAAGCAGCGTGAGCATCTTCATCGACAAGAGCACCCGGCTGCTCGTTCAAGGCATCACTGGACGCGACGGATCATTCCACACGCGTCAGATGATCGAATACGGAACGCAGGTTGTCGGAGGCGTCACGCCCGGCAAAGGCGGACAGAAATTCGACGGCGCCGTTCCGATCTTCAATACGGTCGAGCAGGCCGTGAAGGAAACAGGTGCGAACGCAACGGTCATCTACGTTCCTCCCGTATTCGCTGCCGATGCGATGATGGAAGCCGCCGATGCCGGCATTCCGTTCATCGTCTGCATCACCGAGGGCGTTCCCGTTCTCGACATGACGAAGGTTTTTCCATTCGTCAAGGAAAAGGGCGCGCGGCTCCTCGGTCCGAACTGTCCCGGCCTGATATCTCCTGGAAAATCGAAAGTTGGAATTATTCCCGGGCGAATCTGCACACCTGGGCCAATCGGACTCGTCAGCCGCTCGGGCACGCTTACGTACGAAGTCGTCTTTCAGATGACTCGTGCCGGAATGGGACAGACGACATGTGTTGGAATCGGAGGCGATCCGATCAACGGCACCAGCTTCATAGACTGCCTCGCGGCATTTGAAGCGGATCCCGACACCAAAGCGGTTGTGATGATCGGAGAGATTGGCGGCACGGATGAGCAAGAGGCCGCCGCGTTCGTCAAGAAAAAAATGTCGAAGCCGGTGGTTGGATTCATTGCCGGCCAGACAGCTCCGCCGGGCCGGCGCATGGGTCACGCCGGGGCAATAATCTCTGGGTCGGCCGGCACGGCAGTTGAAAAAATGGAAGCGTTCGAGGCGAACGGAATTGGTGTTGCGAAGCGTCCAATCGATGTCGTGCAACTTCTCAAGCGACAGTAACCAAGTCACTATAGGACAACTACATGGCTGTTAGCCGCACACTCACCATAATCAAGCCCGACGCGTTCGGATCCGGCAAAGCAGGCCGCATCGTCGCCCACCTCGAAGATGCGGGATTTCGGATTCTCGCGTCGAGGGTTTTGAAACTGACCGAAGCTCAAGCCGGCGCTTTTTACGAGGTCCACCGTGAGCGGCCGTTTTTCGGGCCACTCAAAAAATTCATGACGTCAGGCCCATGCATGCCGATGGTCCTCGAGCGAGACGACGCGGTTGCCGCGCTACGCCGCACGATCGGAGCGACTGACCCGGCGGAAGCAGAGGCGGGAACGGTCCGAAAACTCTACGCCGAGTCGAAGGAGCGAAATGCGATTCACGCATCAGACTCCGACAAGAATGCAGAGAGAGAAATCGCATTCTTTTTCAGCGCTACCGATCTGCTCCAAGCGAGCTGATACTGCGAACTAACAACGGAAAAGCAAAAGAAGAGATCTGAGATACCAAAACTGGCAGAGACCAGATCCCGGACGCACTGCCGGAGGACCTTTCTTTTTCGCCTCTAAGCACTGCTCAAAAGACAAAGCTTAGGTCAAACGTCGAAAAGTCCTCCAGTTGTGTGTGTGGGATCTGGACTCTACCCGATTTGGAATCTCAGATCTCTTCTTTTGCCGTTACCGCGACGGGCTTTTCCATAAGGTATAAGGTCGCTAGCTTTAAGAACTTATGCTGTCCTTTGACATCCGCTCGCTGGAGTCGCAGGCAGCGCACGTGGACGGCACCGTTTCGCCGGACGATCCGGTTTGGGAAGCCGGAGACATGCGCCCGACAGAGCCCATTAATGTTGAAGGTCGGCTCTCCGCCGCGGGTCCGACTCGTTTTTATTTCAGCGGGCGGATGACAGGGGTCATCGAGATGCCATGCCGCCGGTGTCTCGAGGACGTCAGGGTCGAAGTTTCCGAAGAGGAGCACTTCATCTTTTCGGCGGAAGGCGAGGCCGGATCTGATGATCCGGACGTCTTTCCCTTCGACCCAAGGGCGCACGCGCTCGACATGCGACCGGCGGTGAGAGAGGCATGGCTGCTTGCAGCTCCGGCTTTCGTCCAATGCCGGGAGAATTGCAAGGGGCTTTGCCCGACGTGTGGAACAGATTGGAACACCGGTTCGTGCAACTGCGAGCCGGCGACAACTGACAGTCGCTGGGAAAAGTTGCGCGCTATTCGTGATAGTTTTTCCTAGAACGCTACATCTAACTTTTTTTTTACGATATCAAATGGCCGTCCCCAAGCGACGTACCTCCAAGAGGAAGAAACGCGCGCGCAACACGCACAAGACCGCGCCCGCAATTGCGATACAGAAGTGTCCGCGCTGCCAGAGCATGAAGCGTCCGCATCACGTTTGCGAAGAGTGCGGATATTACGACGGTGAGCAGCGAGTAGCAGCAAGGGAAGCATAGCATTGGCGCGAATCGCGTTGGACGCCATGGGAGGAGACTTCGCGCCCAGGGCACCTATCGCAGGAGCGCTTCAGGCACTTGCTGAGCTAGACGACGCGCACGTCGTGCAGCTCGTCGGCCGTATTTCCGAAATCGAACACATACTCCGCGATCTCCTCTCGGGTGAGCTCGTCGATCTTGCGCGCGTGCGTGATCGCATCTCGCTCATCGATGCGCCGGACACAATCTCGATGTCCGATAAGCCGACCGCTGCATTGCGCAGCTCGTCGAACAATCCGATGTCCGTCGGCATCAAGCTGCAGGCCGACGATGCATCGGATGCGTTTGTATCTGCCGGCAACACGGGCGCCCAGATGGCCGCATCCGCACTTCTGCTGGGACGTCTCTCCGGAGTGACTCGGCCTGCAATTGCAACAGTGTTTCCAACTGCGCTGAAACCGATTGTCGTTCTCGACTCGGGAGCGAACGTCGACTGCTCTCCCTACGAGCTGGTTCAATTTGCGTGGCTCGGCTCCGTGTACGCCGAATGTGTCCTCGGGCGCAACCACCCGTCAGTCGGGCTGCTCAGCATTGGGGAAGAGAAGGAAAAAGGAAACGCAATGACGAAGGCTGCTCACGCTCTCTTCCAGAGTGCGGGGTTCAACTTTCACGGAAACGTCGAAGGTCGCGACCTTCCCGCAGGCTCGAGCGACCGCGGTCCAATCGATGTTGTCGTGTGCGACGGCTTCGTTGGAAATGTTGTGCTCAAGTTTTATGAAGCAGTTATGCCGATGATTGTCACCCTGCTCACAGCAGTACCGTCGTTCGATCAGGCTGTCCTCGAGGCCGCACTCGGTCCGCTCGATTCGACTTCATATGGCGGCGCTCCGTTGCTCGGAGTGCGAGGAGTGAGCATCATCTGTCATGGAAACTCATCGCCGCGGGCAATCAAGAACGCGGTGAAAGTCGCAGTGCGCGCCGTGGAGACAAGAATGAACGAGCATATCGAGGAGCGACTGGCAAGCGCCGCAGGCTCGCTCTCCAGCGGGCAGGTCGCATGAAGCGACCGATTGCGGCCGTAGTCGGCACCGGGCGCGGCGTGCCCGACACCATTATGACGAACAACGATTTCGCGGCGATTGGAATCGAGACTTCGCACGAATGGATTGTCGAGCGATCGGGAATCGTCGAGCGCCGCATCGCGAAAAACGGCGTGACGACAGCCTCGATGGCTGCTGATGCTGCGCGCAAGGCGATGGAGAAGGCGGACATTCATCCCGGCCAGCTCGATTCGATAATTCTCAGCACCGCAACTCCAGACCGATTGCTGCCATCGACTGCCGTTGATCTCCAGGCAGAGCTTGGTGCAGACAGAGCTGCCGCGTTCGACGTTGGCGCCGCTTGTTCGGGCTGGCTCTACGGAATGACTGTGGCCGAGGGACTGATTGCGTCAGGGTCGGCGGAGACGATTCTCGTTGTTGGCGCAGAAAAGATGAGCGCTATCGTCGACTGGAAGGATCGCGCAACATGCGTGCTCTTTGGCGACGGCTCCGGTGCGGTGATTCTGCAACGCGCAAAAACAGGGAAGGGAATCCTTTCCAGTTTTCTCCGAAGCGATGGGAAGCTCGCGGAACTTCTATATCGTCCCGCCGGCGGAGCAACTATTCAGTTCTCGCAGCAGGTGCTCGATGATCGAACCCATTTCGTGAAAATGGCGGGCCGCGAAGTATTCAAGCACGCGGTCAGATCGATGTCGGAAGCTGCCGATCGCGCTCTCGACGGAGCGCGACTCACCGGTGACGACATCGATCTTTTGATTCCGCATCAAGCGAATATCAGAATCATCGAAGCAACTGCGAAACATTCCAACATCTCGATGGACAAGGTCTACGTAAACGTGGACCGTTTCGGCAATACGTCTTCGGCCTCGATACCGATCGCGATCGACGAAGCAGTCGAGACGGGACGCATTAAAGAAGGCAGTACAGTAATGCTTGTTGCGTTCGGCGCCGGCTTCACTTGGGCGTCGATGATCATTCGCTTTTAACGCGTGGACGTCGTGCTGCTTTTCCCGGGGCAAGGATCGCAGAAGCCGGGAATGGGGAAGGACCTCGCTGAAAACTTTCGCGAGGCGCGGCAGGTATTCGCCGAGGTTGACGATGCGCTGTCGTTTCCATTGAGCACGCTCTGTTTCGAAGGTCCTGCAGAGGAGCTCACGCTCACACACAACGCGCAGCCCGCATTGCTTGCTCATGGCGCAGCAGCATGGCGAGTCGTCAAGGACGCGCTGTCACCACATGTGCGCGCGGCAGCGGGACATTCACTCGGTGAGCACACGGCATATCACGCAGCCGACTCGACTACGCTTCATGAAGCAGCGAAGCTCGTTCGTCGTCGCGGTGAGCTCATGTTCGAGGAAGGAACGCGTCGCCCCGGCGCCATGGCTGCAATACTTGGAAAGTTGAGCCAGAGTGTCGAGTCATTGTGCGAGCAGGCGAGTCGAAACGCTGGCGTAGTCGTCCCAGCGAACTACAACACGGACGAGCAGATTGTCGTCTCGGGAGAAGTAAGCGGCGTCGAGCGTGTGATGCAGCTTGCGAAAGAGGCAGGAGCAAAACGCGCGGTTCGACTGCCGGTGAGCGGAGCATTCCACTCCCCGCTCATGGAGCCGGCTGCGAAAGGGCTGCGCGAAGCACTCGCATCGACGACATTTGCCGAGCCGGCGTTTCCCGTTTTCTCAAACGTGACGGAAAAGGAATCGAACGGCGCCGCTGATGCGCGCGAGCTGTTGGCAACTCAGCTTACGTCGCCCGTGAAATGGGCAGGTGAGATCACGAACATCGCGTCAAAATATCCTGAGGCGCTTTTTGTCGAGCTTGGTCCCGGCGCAGTTCTCACGGGATTGCTTTCGCGAATTGTCCCGGGCGCACGCGGCATTGCGTGCGGTTCGCCGGCCGATGTCGAAAAGCTTCTTGCGCAGGTCGCCTGAATGAAGATCGATCTGACTGGACGAGTGGCTCTCGTCACTGGCAGCACTCGCGGAATCGGTCGAGCGATTGCTGCCTCTCTTGTCGAATGTGGAGCGCGCGTCGCCGTTACTGGCCGCGACAAGAGCACAGCGGATCGCGTAGCGAGCGAGCTCGGGGGCGGCACTCGCGGATTTGGATGCGATGTCGCCGACACTTCAGCCGTCACGCAGCTTATCAGTGAAGTCGAAGCCGCGTTTGGGTCGCTCGACATTCTCGTGAACAACGCGGGTCTCACTCGCGATAACGTCGTCATGCGTCTCAAAGACGATGATTGGGACGCGGTAATCGACGCGAATCTTCGAGGACCTTTCGCCGCCATTCGCGCCGCATCGCGCGGAATGATGAAGCGCCGGTGGGGACGGATCATTAACATCTCGAGCGTCGTCGGCCTTATCGGCAACAAGGGCCAGGCGAACTACGCCGCGAGCAAAGCAGGCCTGATCGGCCTCACCAAAGCCGTCGCCAAGGAGTTGGCGTCCAGAAACATCCTCGTCAACGCCATCGCACCGGGCTTTATCGAGACCGAAATGACTGAAGCGATGACTCCGGAAGCGCGAAATGGGCTTACTGGAATGATTCCTTTACAGCGTCTTGGCAGCCCCGCGGACGTCGCCGCAGCGGTTGCATTTCTTTCGTCAGACCACGCGGCCTACATAACTGGTCAGGTTATCGTCGTCGACGGGGGTATGGTGATGTAGAACCAACGCTAGGATAGGCGGCGTAACTTTCTGTCATAACGTCAGTTAGATATATTTCACATCAACCAACAACGAAGAGGAATTTGAGATGGCCGACAACTCTGAGAAGGTCAAGGACATCATCGAGAAGGAGCTCGGCGTCGAGCGCGAAAAGCTCACCAACGATGCCAGCTTCATCGAGGATCTCGGAGCTGACAGTCTCGACATCGTCGAGCTCGTCATGGAATTCGAGAAAGAGTTCAACATCGACATTCCGGACGAGGACGCGGAAAAGCTCCGCACCGTCGGTGACGCGCTCGGCTATCTGAACACCAAAGTCACCGCGTAATGAAACGAAGGGTCGTCGTCACCGGCATGGGCGCGATAACGCCCGTCGGCAACGACGTGGCGACGACTTGGCGCGCGCTGCTCGAAGGAAAATCTGGCGCAGGCCCGATTACACATTTCGATGCTTCGAATTTTCCGGTTCGTTTTGCGTGCGAGGTGAAGAATTTCGATCCGCTTACCTACATGGATCGCAAAGAGGCCAAGCGAGCTGATCAATTCACTCAGTACGCTGTCGGTGCTGCAACTCAGGCGATGAAGGATGCCGGACTCGCCGAGCAAAACGGCATGGATCCAGATCGAATCGGCGTGATCGTCGGGAGCGGAATCGGCGGACTGAAGAGTTTCGAGGAGCAGCACGACGTATATCGTCAGCGCGGTCCCGGAAAAATCTCTCCCTTCTTTATTCCGATGTTCATATCGGATATCGCCGCGGGCATTGTGTCGATGCAGTTCAATGCAAAGGGACCGAACTACGCGACGGTTTCCGCGTGCGCGACAAGCGCTCATGCAATTGGAGACGCGTTTCGCACAATTCAGTACGGCGATGCCGACGTGATGATCACCGGTGGTGCAGAGGCAACGGTCACGCCGATGGCCATTGGTGGCTTTGCGAACATGAAAGCGTTGTCAGAGCGGAACGATTCTCCCGAAACTGCGTCGCGACCTTTCGATGCGACTCGTGACGGATTCGTCATGGGCGAAGGTTCGGGAATGGTGATTCTCGAGGAGCTCGAGCACGCACAGGCGAGAGGCGCTCGCATTTACGCCGAGGTGGTGGGCTACGGTGCAACCGGTGACGCGTATCACCTGACCGCGCCTGCACCAAATGGCGAGGGCGCACAGCGTGCAATGAAGCGGGCGTTGAAGGATGCGAACCTTCGCCCCGAGGATATCCAATACATAAATGCGCACGGCACGTCGACGCCAGCGAACGATTTGAATGAAACGCTCGCGATCAAAGCCGTTTTCGGCGAGACGATCGAGAACATCAACGTCAGCTCGACGAAATCGGCGACGGGCCACATGCTGGGCGCTGCGGGCGCAGTGGAGTTCTTGATCAGCACGCTGGCGGTCGTTGAAGGCAAAGTCCCTCCGACGATCAACTACGAGACGCCGGACCCTGAATGCGACCTCAACTACACGCCAAACAAAGCAGTGGAGCGGGAAGTGAACGCAGTGATCAGCAACAGCTTCGGATTCGGCGGGCACAACACGACGCTCGCAGTCAAGCGGTTCGCGGCGTAGCCGGCGATGAACCCTCTTTCCGACTTCGACCTCTCACGGATCTCTGACCCGGCGTTGCGCCGAGTAGGCGAAAAAGTCGTCGCTGGAACTCGCCTCGATGATGCCGATGGCGTGACGATGTTTCGCTCGCCCGACTTGCTCGGACTCGGCGCGCTTGCTTCGCATGCGAATGCTGCGCGACATGGCGACGTCGTCACGTTTGCGGCCAATCAGCACATCAATCCGACGAACGTCTGCTACCTGCGAAAGACCTGCGTCTTTTGTTCTTTTGCGCGTTTACCAAAAGAAGACGGCGCTTATCGATACACGATGGATCAGGTGATGGAAGAGGCGGCGGTCGCAGGCAACGGGCTTACCCGTGAGTTCCACATCGTTGGTGGACTCGATATGCACGCGGGACTCGATTACTACAGCGAGATGTTCCGCGAGCTGAAGTCGCATTTTCCGCAGGTTCACATCAAAGCGCTCACAGCGGTCGAGATCGCGCACATCTCGCGCATCGAAAAAATGTCGATCGAAGAAGTGCTGATTGCGTTGCGCGAAGCCGGGCTCGACACGCTCCCTGGCGGAGGGGCCGAAGTTTTCGGTCGCGGCGTGAGAATGGAAATCGCGGACAAGAAACTCGCTGCCGAAGATTGGATCGCGGTGCATCGCACGGCACATCGCCTGGGAATTCGCACCAACTCCACGATGCTCTACGGTCACGTCGAGACGATAGAAGATCGCGTCGAGCATCTGGGCATACTTCGCTCGCTTCAGGATGAGACGGGAGGATTCCTCGCGTACATTCCGCTCGCGTACCATCCCGATAACAACGAGCTGGGAATCGAGCTGGGTCGGCAGGGCACCGCGACCACCGGGTTCGACGATCTGCGCAACCTTGCGGTTGGTCGTCTTTACCTCGACAACTTCGAGCACATCAAGACGCACTGGATCATGGTCACGCCGTTCCTCTCGCAAGTGTCGCTTTCATTCGGTGTGAACGACCTCGAGGGAACAGTGGTCCGCGAGAAGATCTACCACGAAGCCGGCGCGACGACTCCTCAGGCGATGGGACTCGACGACCTTCTCAAGCTGATACGCGAAGCAGGGAAAATTCCCGCGGAGCGTGACTCCTTCTACAACATTCTGCGTACCTTCGATGGATCGCACGCGGTGGCTGCATGAGTCTCAGAATCGGCCGCATTCCCTATATCAACTGCTATCCGGTTTACGGCGCGATCGATCGCGGATTGATCAAGATCGATGCGGAGCTCGTTGACGGGGTTCCGACAGCACTCAATGCGCGCATGGCGGCTGGTGATCTCGACGTCAGTGTCGTCTCCGCCGTCGAATACGCTCGTGATTCGCGGCGCTACCTTCTCCTGCCCGATCTTGCGATCTCGTGCGACGGTCCCGTGCGCAGCGTGATGCTTTTTTCAAAAAAGCCGGCCACGGAGTTGTCTGGTCGCCGAGTTCTCGTGAGTCGGAGCTCGATGACAAGTGTTGCGTTGCTCGAGCTCTTGTTCGAGAACGTTTGGCACGCTCGTCCAAACTTTGTCCCAACCGACGCTGAGATCAGCGACGTCGCGCGATTCGAAGGTGAAGATCATGACGCGCGGCTGGTAATCGGCGACGCGGCGCTCCTCCTCAGCTCCGGCGCGAGCCCGCGATACCCGCGCGCGTACGATCTCGGTGAAGTGTGGAAGGAATGGACCGGGCTTCCATTCGTGTTTGCCGTTTGGGTTGCGCAGCGCAGCGTCGTCGTTAACGATGCGCTCGCGGTGCATGCGGGATTGATCAACTCGCGCAATTGGGGAATCGCAAACGTTCCAATACTCGCGCGACAAGCAGCTAGCGCCACCGGAGTTCCAATCGCCGCGTGCGAGGAATATCTCGCCGGTTTGGATTACGGACTCTCGTATCCGCACCTCGCTGGCCTTACCGAGTTCTATCGTCGTCTCGTGCAGCGCGGCACCGTGCCGAATGGAACGTTGACCTTTCTTCCCGCCGCCTGACCGATGCGCGATTTCCTGGACTTCTACGCCAACGCTCCGCTCATCGAGCTCGGCGCCGAAGCGGACCGTGTTCGTCAACGCCTTCATCCGGGCGATGTCGTCACGTACATCATAGATCGCAACATCAACTACACGAACGTGTGCGTAGCGGATTGCGGATTCTGCGCATTCTATCGCAGACCGAAGCACGGCGAAGGCTACACGCTTTCATTCGAGCAGATCGGCGCGAAGATCGATGAAGCAAAGGCGCTTGGCGCTGTTCAGATTCTGATTCAGGGCGGACACAATCCCTACATACCGTTCCAGTGGTATCTGGATTTGATGTCCTACATCAAGCGCAACCATCCCATTCACATCCACGGATTCAGCCCGAGCGAAATCGATTTCTTTGCGAAGCTGTTTCGAATGGAAGCAATCGACGTAATCCGAGCGCTGCGATCTGCGGGACTCGATTCGATTCCCGGTGGCGGCGGTGAGATTCTGGTTCAGCGCGTGCGTGATCTAGTCGCTCGCAAGAAGGCCGGCGCGGACCGCTGGCTCGAGATAATGGAGCTCGCGCACGGCGAAGGCATGAAGACGTCGGTGACGATGATGTATGGCATCGGTGAGACGCTCGCTGAGCGAATGGAGCATCTCGAGCGTGTGCGCGAAGTGCAGGCGCGCACCGGCGGGTTCACCGCGTTCATCTGCTGGCCGCTTCAGCCGGAGAATACGCCGACGATGTCGCACATGCCGAAGACCGGCTCAGACGAATATCTGAGAACCGTTGCAATTGCGCGCATCGTGCTCGACAACCTTCCTAACCTTCAGTCGAGCTGGGTAACCATGGGAATGAAGGTCGGACAAATTGCACTTCGGTTTGGCTGCAATGATTTTGGATCGCTGATGATCGAAGAGAATGTCGTCTCCGCTGCCAACACGACTCACCGCACGACAACCGCGGAGATGGAGCGTCTCATCTCGGACGCCGGGTTCAGACCCGTGCGCCGTCGCCAGGACTACTCGCTCATCGAGTCCGCGGCGAATGCCGCCTGAACGGCGAAGCATTGTTCGCACAGGCATAGGCTACGATTCACACCGCTTCGCGCCGGGAGGGCCTCTCATCCTCGGCGGAGTGAAGATTCCGTACGAGTTCAAGCTGATTGGTCACTCCGATGCGGACGCGATAGCGCACGCGCTGACTGATGCGATTCTCGGTGCCGCGTGCGAGGGAGACATCGGGGAACTCTTTCCCGATAGCGATCCGGCCAACAAGGAACGCAGCTCCATTGAGATGCTATCCCTCGCGGTTGACCGCATCGAGAGCAAAGGATTTGCGGTAGCGAACGCCGACATCACAGTCGTTACTGAGAACCCGCGCATCGGGCCATATCGCGCCCAGATGCGCGACGTGATCGCGCGCGCTCTGCATGTTCCCACGGGTGCAGTGAGCGTAAAGGGAAAAACGAACGAAGGAATGGGTTGGATCGGACGCGGCGAAGGACTCGCCTGCATTGCGGTTGCCAGTCTCGCCGAGCGCCCCCGGTGAGCATCTCAGCGTGAACGTTGAAGCCATAATCAATTCTCTCAGTCAGCTTCCGCTGACTGTGCTGTATCCAGCGATCGTGGTGATCTCTGCGATTGAAAACATCTTTCCGCCATTTCCCGCCGATGCAGTCGTTGCGCTCGGCAGTTTTCTCGCGGCGCGAGGGAAGGGTTCGCCTTTCTCGACGTTTCTCGCTGCGTGGCTTGGAAATCTGGCCGGCGCGACGTTCATGTATTACGTCGGGCGTCGTTACGGATCCGGACCATTCCTGGAGCGACTCGAGCGATGGGTTGGCAAGAACGCCGAGGCTCGATTCATGGCGCTCTACGAGAAGTACGGTCTGCCCGCACTTTTCGTGAGCCGATTCCTGCCCGCGGTTCGCTCACTCGTTCCGCCGCTCGCCGGTGCGATGAAGCTTCCGCCAATTCCGGTTGCGCTCGCTGTCGCAACAGCATCCGGAATCTGGTTCGCGTTCCTGACATGGGTTTCCTTCCGCGCCGGATCGGATTGGGACGTGCTGTACGCCTACATAGTGAAGTCGAGCAAAGTCGTTGGCTCCGGGGCCGCTACTCTTATTCTTCTTGTGATTATCTGGGCGTACGTCCGATTCAGGAGAAGGCGGCCATGAGTGGCAATCCTCTCGCGCAAGTGTCCGATGAGCTTTCCCGCGCGTTTCATCTCGAGGGATTCCACGATTTCCTGTCGGTTGAGAAAGGCGCGTCGGCGCGAACTGACGATGCATATCTGCGCGACCTCGCTCGATTCGCGACTTTTGCGCGCCTCAAGGGAGCGACGGCTCCAAGCAGCGTAGGCTCGAGAACGCTTCGTGAATATGTCTATCACCTGAAGGACCTTGGATTGGCGCCGGCTTCAATTCGCCGGAATGTCTCGGCTGTTCGAACCTATTTCCGATTCATGCTCGACGAGGGCCACGTTGTTCGCGATCCGAGTGAGCGACTCGAGACTCCGAAGCGATGGCGCACTCTGCCCGAAGTTCTCACCGTGGACGAAGTGGCGCGCCTCATCGCAGCTCCGTCGCTCGACGAGCCGCTCGCGTTTCGCGATCGCGCAATGCTCGAGCTCGCTTATGGTGCAGGGCTGCGGGTGTCAGAGTGGATTTCAATCGGCGTGCGTGACGTGCTGATGGACGAGCACCTCGTCCGCGTTTTCGGGAAGGGCGGAAAGGAGCGTGTCGTGCCTATCGGTCGCAGCGCGATTGGGGCCGTCGCGATTTACACACGCGAGCTGCGCTCGCGAATCGAGCACGGTAGAGGGAAGGGAATTCTCTTTTTGAATGCCAGGGGAGAGCCATTGTCCCGCATGGGCGCATGGAAAATTCTTCGCAAGTACGTCACGCAAGCTGGAATCACGAAACGCGTTACGCCGCACACATTGCGTCATTCCTTCGCCACACATTTGCTCGAAGGGGGCGCGGATCTCCGAGCGGTCCAGGAAATGCTCGGACACGCCGACATATCGACCACTCAGATTTACACGCACGTCGACCGCGAATATCTCCGAAACGTTCATCGTCAATTCCATCCACGGGCATGATTCTCGTAATCGACAATTACGATTCGTTCACCTACAACCTCGTCCAGTATCTCGGCGAGCTTGGTGAGGACCCGATTGTTCGGCGCAACGATGAGATCAACGAAGACGAAGTTGGAACGCTCGGATTGACAGGAATCGTAGTGTCGCCTGGGCCGGGCAAGCCTGCCGACGCCGGTGTGACAGTCCCGCTCATCAAGCGATGGTCGGCGACGATTCCGACGCTCGGCGTTTGCCTCGGTCATCAGGCGATTGCAGAGGCATTCGGCGGGAAGGTGGTGCTTGCGCCGAAGCTGATGCATGGAAAAACATCCTCAGTCAGTCACGAAGGCAAAGCGCTATTCCATGGGATCCCTTCGCCTCTGGAAGTAATGCGCTATCATTCTCTCATCGTCGAGCGCGAAAGTCTGCCGGACGAGCTCGAGGTGA
This sequence comes from Gemmatimonadaceae bacterium, assembly GCA_041499635.1. Lineage (GTDB taxonomy): Bacteria > Gemmatimonadota > Gemmatimonadetes > Gemmatimonadales > Gemmatimonadaceae > UBA4720. The sequence continues at coordinate 3,223 of JBGQKT010000012.1, read as the reverse complement.
TTGCGTGGAATGAAGAGCGTGATGAGATCCACGCGATAAGACACAGGCAGCATCCAGTGTGGGGTGTTCAATTTCATCCCGAATCGGTGATGACCGAGCACGGGCGGGACATCCTTAGGAACTTTCTGACGCTCGCGAGATGACTCGAACTTTTTTCGTTGCGGCTCTCTTGTTTGCGATGTCGTCGGCCGGTGCGCAAACGACTTCTCAGCCGCCGGACACCGGCTACGTCGTATACCGTGAGCCATGGATAACGCTGCCACTCGACGTTGGATTGCGTCTTCCGGCGTACGACCGTGTGGACGGGTTGTCCCTTCCATGGGGACCACAGATATCGCTCGCAGAAGAACACGTCGTGATCGACCCGACTGTGACGTATCGGTCGCACATCGGGAAGTTCGATCCGTTCCTCAAGGCGATGTTGCGGAACAAGAGCGGAGTAATTCTCGATCTCGCGGGCGGAAGAGCGACGTTCACGAACGACGACTGGATACGCTCCGACATCGTGAACTCGCTTGCGGCCCTCGCCGTTGGGAGCGATTCGCGGAATTATTTCCGCGCCGATCGCGGGACGGGAATTGTGTCGCTCGAGATTGGCCGGCCGAACATCACGATCACTCCGGGAGTCGGCGGGAGCTTCGAGAACGATTGGTCAATCGGTGTGCCCGTTCGTCACACGACCGCGCCGTGGAGTCTGTTCAGCAAGACCGACACGCTCAAGATGCGGCGTATCAATCCCTCGGTGGCAAAGGGCCACATTGCATCGGGACTCGCCCGAGTCCTTGCGGAGTACGAAAGCGGTGGAGTCAAAGGCTCGTTCAACGGCCTGGTCGAGCATGCATTTCGCTCACCCTCGAAATTTCATCTCGTTGGTGCCGATGTGCAGGCAGAAGAGAACACTGGATCATTCACTCAGCTGACGCTCAACGCCAAAGTTGGATTCCCGACCTTCCGTACTCAGTCATTCGACTTTCGCGGTCACACCGTATTATCCTCGGGCGACTCGCCTCCGCCTCAGCGATACGCGTACCTCGGCGGTGCAGGCACGCTCGCGACTGTAGATCTCCTGGCACTTGGCGGCGACAGGTTGTTCTTCGCGGAAGGGGAATACTCGATTCCAATCGAGAGTATTGACCTTCCATTAGTGCGAAATCCGATTGTGAGCTTGCAGTACGCCGCGGGTTCAGCGGGCGTTGGTAAGCTGCCCGATTTCATTCAGAACCTGGGAGTCGCGCTTGGATTCAAGATGATCAAGGTCGAGTACCACCGCGATCCTAACTACAAGCAAACGAGCTTCACGCATAAGAGCGCCTTCGCGGTGAGCCTGTCATTGGAAATGTAGAGACGCCCAGTCCGAACTCGGACACATGCGGATCGCACTTCTTTCTATTTCGCCAATCTCTCGCGCCGACTATATTAGATGGCGTGACTTTTGCATCTAGCCGCGCGATTTCGGGTGGTGGGTGAGCACGCTCGTGGTGATTCCGGCGCGACTCGCAGCGGTCAGACTCCCCCGCAAACCGCTCCGCCTCTTAGCCGGTCTCCCACTAATCGTCAGAGTCTGGCAGCGAGTCTCCTCAATGAACGTCGCCGATGCTTGCGTTGTGGCGACAGACGATGAATCAGTCGCCAAAGCAGCACGCGACGCTGGTGCTGACGTCGCCATGACGAGCGACGCTCACACGTCCGGAACCGAAAGAGTAGCTGAAGTCGCCCGCCAATCGAGATTCAAGGATTACTCTACCATAGTGAACGTTCAGGGCGACGAGCCCTTCATTGGCTGCGCCGCGGTCAAGGGCGCGGCAAATATTGTTTCGACCGGGCAATTTCCTATCGGGACGGCAGCATCGCCGGCACCGTGGGACATCAGTAATGATCCGAGCATCGTCAAAGTCGTCTGCGCCGACGACGGACGAGCGATGTATTTCTCCCGCGGCGCGATTCCGTTTCCAAGGGATGGAACCGAATCCGCGGAAATTCAGCCGTTACAGCACATCGGGGTGTATGCTTACTCGCGTGAGGCGCTTGACCTTTGGGTCGCTCTTCCTCCGCACGAGCTCGAGCTAACCGAACGACTCGAACAATTGAGACCGCTTGCAGCAGGGATTCCGATCGGCGTTGCGATAGCGGACGAACAACCGGCGGCTGGAATCGACACCGAAGAAGACTTGAGCCGCGCCAACGCGCGGTGGGACGCATTCATCGCAGGACGGTAGCCAATGCAGCAGAATCCGAGTCAGCAAACTCGCTACATCTTCATCACCGGCGGGGTCGTCTCGTCGCTCGGCAAGGGAATCGCCGCGGCGTCGATTGGACGGTTGCTCGTCGAGCGCGGCATGCGCGTGACGATCATGAAGTTCGACCCGTACCTCAACGTCGATCCCGGGACGATGTCGCCGTTTCAACACGGCGAGGTCTATGTCACCGACGACGGCGCCGAAACCGATCTCGACCTCGGACATTACGAGCGGTTCATCGACCGCTCGCTGGCACAGGCGAACAACGTCACGACCGGCCGTATTTACCTGAATGTCATCACCAAAGAACGTCGTGGCGAGTACTTAGGCTCGACGGTTCAAGTGATTCCTCATGTGACCGACGAGATCAAGGCCGCGATGAAGCGACTCGCTCCCGAGAGCGATGTGGTGATCGTAGAGATTGGCGGCACCGTCGGCGACATCGAATCACAGCCGTTCCTCGAAGCGATCAGGCAATACCGACACGAGATCGGCAGAGACAACGCGATCTTCATTCACGTCACGCTCGTTCCGTTCATAGCCGCGTCGGGCGAAGTCAAAACCAAGCCGACACAGCACTCAGTACGCGAGCTGATGGAAATTGGAATTCAGCCTGACATTCTCATCTGCAGGTGCGACCGTCCGCTCTCGGAAGATGTGAAGAGGAAGATCGCCCTCTTCTGCAACGTCGAGTTTGGAGCAGTCGTTGAAGCCCGTGACGTCCCGACGATTTATCAGATTCCACTCGATTTTCACGAGCAGGGACTCGATGAGCGCGTGATGCACCGCCTCGGATTGCTTGGTCGCCGAGCTCCGGATCTCTCAGCGTGGAAGCAAATCGTTCAGCGTATCGTGAATCCGTCGAGTCGCGTGAAGGTCGCGGTGATCGGCAAGTACACGGACCTCGTGGATTCGTACAAGAGCGTTCAGGAAGCGCTCATTCACGGCGGAATTGCGAACGACACAGGCGTCGACATTTCGTGGCT
>JBGQKT010000011.1:0-34703 GCA_041499635.1 Gemmatimonadaceae bacterium | reverse complement strand
CGTCGAACCGGTTTGCCTTGCGCGTCGGTGATCGCAATGTCGACCGCACCAACGGGCTGCGTTTTCAGATAATAGGTAATCAATGCGCCCTGCGGCGGATTTTCTCCCGACCATCTCTTCTGTCCGAGATTTCCATCCTGACTCCATAAGCTCCATCGAGCTGCCGGCCGCACGTCGAACAAAACGGCATCGGTTTTCATCGCGTCGCCTAACTGCTGAAGCGCGGTTGCATCGTCGAGGATGTAGAGACCACGGCCATGCGTTGCGAGGAGAATGTCGTTGTCGCGCGGATGAATCTGAATGTCGCGCACCGGTACGACCGGCAAATCACCGCGCAGCGAAGTCCAATGCGCGCCGCGATCCCACGAAGCCCACGCTCCCATTTCAGTGCCGATGTACAGCAGGTTGCGATTCTTCGGGTCCTCGCGAACGACGTGCACCCACGCTGCACTCGTCGGCAGATCACCAGTAATTCGCGTCCAGGTCTTTCCATAATCCGTGGTCATGAACGCATACGGCGTGTAATCGTCGTCTTGATGATGGTCCGCAGCGACGTAAGCAGTACCCGCGTCAACGTGCGAAGCGTCGACGGTTGGTATCCACGCATTGGGTTTGAGACCGCGAACATTCGTGAAAACGTTCGACCAGGTTTTCCCTCCGTCGCGCGTCACCTGCACGTTGCCATCGTCGGTTCCGACCCAGATCACGTTCGGATCTACCGGCGACGGAGCAATCGTGAGAATCGTGCAATGGAACTCGGCTGCGGTGTTGTCGACGACGATCGGGCCGCCGGACGATTGCTGTTTCTTCGGATCGTTCGTCGACAGATCGGGCGAGATCACCTGCCATGACAATCCGTGATCGGTCGACTTGAACAAAACGTTGCCGCCGAAATAGACCGTGTTCGGATCCTGCGGAGAAAGAGCAATCGGCGAGTTCCAGTTGAAGCGATACTTGTGACCGATCATCGCGTCGCCCACCGAGCCGACACGATTTGGATACGGATAGATCGTTTTCTGAGTACCTGTGCGTGTATCGGTGACGCTGATCATTCCACCCTGCGCGTCCGAGTAGATGATCCACGGCTTCGACAAATCAGGCACAGTGAAGAATCCGTCGCCGCCGGACACAGTGTACCACTCACGCTTGAGATTTCCCTGACTCGACAACGCCTGACTCGGCCCGCACCAGTTTCCGTTGTCCTGCAGTCCGCCGCACACCATGTACGGACGCTGCATGTCGTAGTTGATGTGATAGAACTGAGTGAATGGAAAAGTGTTGACGACCTCGAAATTTTTCCCGCCGTCGTAACTCACCTGCCAGCCGCCGTCCGACCCGCTCAAGATGCGTTTCGCGTTCAGGGGATCGATCCACATCGCCTGGTGATCGCCGTGCACATCGCGCGCGATGGTGCGGAACGTTGTTCCTCCATCTTCCGATAGATACAGCGAACCGGAAAGTGAGAAAACACGATTCGGATTCTGCGGATCGACGCGAATGTCCGCGTAGTAGAACGGGCGGAAGTTTATGTTCGGATCACGATTGACGACACGCCACGTAGAGCCCGCATCATCTGAACGCCACAGCTCTCCTTCATTTTTCGTCTCACTAATGACGTACACAGTATTGGGATCGCTCGGAGCGACAGCGATTCCAATTCGATCCATGTCGCCCTTTGGAAGCCCGCGATCTTTGTCCTTTCCAGAAAGCCGCTCCCACGTGGCGCCACCATCGACCGATCTGTACACGGCGGTATTCCCGCCGCCTGACTCGAGGTGCCACGCCCAACGTCGGTATGTGTACATCCCCGCATAGAGAACATTCGAGTTGGCCGGATCCGCTGCGATGTCGGAACATGCCGTCTGCGTGTCGACGTACAGAACTTTATTCCAGCTCTTGCCGCCGTCGATCGTCTTGAATACGCCGCGTTCCTCGCTGGGGCCCCACTCGCGTCCCAGGCCACACGCATACACCAGGTCCGGATTCTTCACGTCGATGACTATTCGCGCAATTCTCTCGGACTTGTCGAGTCCAATGCGTGTCCAGTGTTCCCCAGCATCGATTGATTTGTACATGCCATCGCCAATCGACGCGTTGTTGCGCGGGTTTTCTTCTCCCGTTCCGACGTAAATGATGTTGGGATCGCCAGGCGCAATCGCGATCGCTCCGATCGATCCGACATCCTGATCATCGAAGATCGGCTTGAATGTCGTTCCACCATTTGTCGTCTTGATGATTCCGCCGTTCGCGCCCGCGACATAATAAGTGTAAGGATCGCCTGGAATGCCTGCAACGACTGACACTCGGCCTGCCTGATTAGCGGGACCGACCGATCGCCACTTTAACAGTTTGATTGCAGATGCCGGCGACGGAGCTGGCGGCGGGGGAGGAGTTCTCTGTCCGGGAATCGCGGGAGCAGCGCTCACGAGGCAGATAAAAGCCGCAATGAGCGGAGGATGTCGTGTGCTGGACATGTCGCTAAGTGATGAGTGGAAGAAAAAGAGTGAACGTCGCTCCATTCCCAACGTCGCTGACAGCCATGAGATCTCCGCCCATTCCGCGCGCGAGGTCGCGGCTGATCGACAATCCCAAACCGAGACCAACACTCGGATTCACGGGGCGACTTCCAAGTTGAACGAACGGCTCGAAGATGCTCTCGATCTTCGTCGAGGGAATACCAACCCCGCTGTCTGAAACGCGAACTGCCGCCATATCCGGCCGATCGTCCGAGCGACGCGCCTCGACCGTAATGCGTCCGCCGTCCGGTGTGAACTTGATTGCGTTGCTCAGGAGATTGAGGAGAATCTGCTGCGTCTTCTCACGGTCCGCGCGAACAACCAATGACGAGTCGGGCGCATAAGGTGAATCGACGATGTCGCACTCGAGCTTGTGCGAAGCGACCAGCGGCTCGATCGTCGCAACCGCTTCTGCAACGAGTGTCTCGAGCGGAACATCGCTCATCTCGAAATCCACTCTGCCGGTTTCGATGCGCGACAGATTCAGAAGATCGTTGATGAGCGAGAGCAAATGCCGCTGACTTCGCTGCACTCGTGTGAGTGCTTCACGTTGTGCGTCGTTCACGGGACCGTGAACGCCCATCTCAATGAGCTGGATGTGCCCGCCGATCGCGTTCAGGGGAGTTCTGAGCTCATGACTCATCACCGCCAGGAATTCCGACTTTGCGCGATTGGCCGCTGCCGCCGCTTCATGCGCTCTACGCAGCTCATCCTCGGCTTTGCGTTGCACGGTGACATCGCGAAATACAAGGATGCACGCGACAACTTTTCCATCGGCATCATGGACGGGCGCGGCATTACACATGACTTCTACGGGCGGGCGATTTCGTAACACGACCCGAATCACCTCGTCGCGAACGACCTCGCCATTACGCAATGCGCGCGCTGTCGGCCACTCGTGGGGTGCGAGGGGATCGCCATTCGTGTGGAAGCCGGTGTATCCGCCTCCCTCTGGATCAAAGGCTTTGCTCGATGTAGGCCGAATCCCGAGTATTCGCTCGACCTCGTCGTTGATAAAAAGAAATCCCCCCGTTGCCGCGTCGACGATTCCAATTGCGAGCGGAGTCTGCTCGAGAACTGCGATCAATCTCTGATGCGCAGCGTCGCGCTCCGCGAGCATCAGCTGCTCGCCTGCGATTGCAGATTGCAAACGTTCAGCGGCAGCGCCGCGCTCTGACACTGATGCCCCGAGCACGAGAAACGTTGCTGCCGTTACAGCCATGAAAGTCTGCAACGCGAACAAGCTCCGGTATAACTCCGTTTGGACGAATGGGCCTCGCCCGGCCACAGTTGCCCAGATGGCGATCGCGGAGACGATGAATGCCGTCGTCACAGATCCGCGCTGCCCGAAGCGCACAGATGCCCATATGAAGAGCGGAAAGAACAAATACGCCTCGCCGAACACGCTGGACGTGTTTCCGGCGGGAGGATTGAATACCACAAGGCTCGCCGCGATCAAACACACGCCGAGCGTTGCAGCTTCGAGCCAGCCCTCTCGACTGACGTTCGGCTTACCGACCGACCAAACGAGCAGGATCGGTGCAACGAGAAGATCGCCAATCGCGTCGCCCAGCCACCACGCGCGCCATGTCTCGCCAATTCCAGCGGAAGGAACGACACCGCCGACGTAGAGACTGATTACGCCTATTGTCGCGCTGATTGCGGTAGTGAGAGCTGCGGCTACAATGATGAAAGCGAAGGCATCGATGAGCCGATCGAGCGAGCGGCGAAAGCCCGGAATCTGTTGGAGCACGTAAGCAGCCGCGAGCGCTTCCAGAGTATTTCCCGCTGCGATTCCCATCGCGACTGGGATCGGAGCGCCTGCCAGTATATTTGCGACAAATGCGCCGAGTAGGATCGCCGGCCACACACGGTATCCGCGAATTAGAAGCGCGGCGAGAGCGATGCCACTCGGCGCCCACACGAGTGTTGCGAATCCGGACACCGCGTCGAGTTGCAGGCCGGCTCTCGCGGCAACTGCATAGAGCGCCGCGAGCGCGACTACTTCGCCTGCGAACGCTGCAGGCTTCTTCGTCGCGTCGCGAACACCGTCTTCAGACGAAGCACGCGCGACGATCGTTTCTGACAATGTTTCACTCACCGCGCCACTTTTTTCCTGTCCGGATCGGACAAAAATATTCGCTCGCGGGAGGTCCGCGCGGAATAGCCTCATTTAGAGGTTCTCAAACAACACAAGCTCGCAGCGGGAGCTTTTGAGCTTGAGCTATTTAGCTCAGGCTACCAAGGCTCTCGCTGCGAGCTTGTGTTGTTGTCTTATAGCGGGTGCTACTTCGTTTGTGTTACAGCGAATCCGTCGATATGAACGTCGAGATTGTGATTCACCCGGACACCTGCAATTCCGGTTGTGCCCTGTCCCATTCCGTCGAGCTGCGCGCGTGGCATGCTGCTGACCTCAACACCGTTAGCTTGGAAGCTGATTTTGTCAGGGCCGACGACGATTTTGAGATTGTTCGTTGCCTTTCCATTTGCATCGGCTGCTTTCACCGCATCGTTCGCAGTCCAGTCAACGAGCTTGTGAACTGTCGAGTCGTTTGCGCGATGATTGATCAGGTACTTACCATCGCCGCGAACGACGAAGTACGCGTATGACTGGTTCGGCGCGTTGAGACTTTTTCCGCCTATGAACAGTCCGTACGCCTCGGCATGCGTCGGCGCCTTTGTCTGCGTGAACGAGCCGGTAACGCTGTAGTTTCCGCTCGCGGTATTGGCAGGATTCCAATAAATCGCCGCGGGTCCCGACGTAACGTGGAAGCCGCTGCCCATCGCGACGACTTTATCCTCGGTGATTTTCCGGCCACCTTTCGCAGCCTGAGGATCGATGCGGCCCGTCCATCCCGGCACCGTCACTCCACCGCCCGCCACAACTTTGTCAGGATCCATCCCCTGCGCGCGCAACGATCCCGCGGCGAGGCCGAGTCCAGCGACAGCAATCGCAAGAGTCCTCATCCATCCTCCATCCAAATTGTTTTCAAGAAAATGCGTCGAGGGGCCGGATTATTCCATAGCCCCTCGGCGCAAAAATCGTCAGCGCGTGGCGAAAACGCCTGGCTCGACGTAAAGCGATGCGAGATCGCGGTGAAGGTTTTTCACCTTCGGCGCATCGTTGATCACGATGTACGGCTGATACGGATGCGATCTGAAGTAATCCTGGTGATAATCTTCGGCGACGTTGAACGCGTTGAGCGGTGCAACCTGAGTGACCATCGGCTTGTCGAACACCTTCGCCTTGGTCAGCTGGTCGATGTACGCTTTTGCGATTCGTGCCTGCGACTCGCTCGTATAAAAGATCGCGGAACGATACTGAGTGCCGACGTCAGGACCCTGCCGATTCAGCTCGGTGGGATCATGCGCGACAGAAAAGAAGACGCGCAGAAGCTGGCCGTAGGTCACCTGCGACGGATCGTATGTCACGCGAACGGATTCAGCATGGCCGGTGGTCCCGGTGCTCACTTCCTCGTAGGATGGCGATGCGACCTTGCCGCCAGCGTAGCCGGAGATGGCCGACTTCACTCCCTTCACATGCTCGAATACCGCCTGGATTCCCCAGAAGCATCCACCCGCAAAAACAGTGGTTACCTCGCCCTTTGCAGGTGCGAGCGCATCATCAACAACTGGATTTGGCAGCGCGCCCGAGCGCGCGGAACCTGCGGTTGCGCGATTTCCGAGAACCAAAACAGTTCCTGCAACAATTCCGAGGCCAAATAAGGTACGGCCGATAGTCGATACCATGATAAAGAACCCTCTTCTATTGTTCGTGTGCTCTATTGTACTCCGAGAAATCTAATTCGGATTCAGGCTTAACATGCTCCAGAGCCCTTTCCCAGCGCTCGAGCTTCCAGCAACATCCCACACTCGCGCGTAGTCAAACCACACAATGAACTGAATGGAGTTTTATGCTCGCCAAGCGATATAGTGCTGCTCTGATCATTCCGGCGGTGATCGGTGCGATTGCAATTGCGAATGTCTCTTCTAGTGACGCTGATGCCGCTCTCGCGGGCCTGCACTTGACGGTTGCGCCGACAGGAAACGAGGCGCGGTACCGAATTCGCGAGCAACTCGTGCGAATGGATCTCCCCAACGACGCGATTGGGAAGACAACAGAAATCACCGGTGGAATTGGCGTCGGCGCCGACGGAAAAATCATTCCCGCCGAATCCAAGTTCGTCGTCGGCGTCGGGTCGTTGAAGAGTGATCGCGACATGCGCGACGGATACGTGCGCCGACGCGTGCTCGAGGCGGATCAGTTTCCGACAGTCGAATTCAGTCCAGCTGAGTTCCGGGGTTTGCCGAAAACGCTGCCGACGTCCGGCTCACACATCTTCGACGTCGTCGGAAACTTGACGGTTCGCGGAGTAACCAGGCCGACCACATGGCATGTCACTGCCGAGCAAAAGAACGGTCAGGTCGTCGGCAATGCAGCGACCTTGTTCACATTCTCGGACTTCAACATCGCGCAGCCGAGAGTTCCGGTTCTACTCAGCGTGCAGGATACGATACGATTGGAATACGACTTTACGCTGATTCCAAAAGGCTGATCGGGCGGTTAATGGAAATGTCCGCTGTCGACATCGGCGAGAAAATCGCGGATGGCTTTGTTCATCGCTACCGGATTATCCCACTCGGAGAGATGGGCTGAACCGGGAATTACGAAGTAGCGCGAGCCTGGAGTCATCGACGCAAATCGCTTCACGATCGCCGGATTCGCTTCGTCGAACTCGCCGACAGTATACAGCACCGGCACTTTCACGTTCTTGAGAAACGGCGTCGAGTCGTAAGTCTTGAGCGTCCCGGTGATCGTGAATTCGCTCGGCCCTTCCATATAGTTGTAGACGGGTTCGCTCAACGTCTTGAACGTGCTGTCGAGATTCGCCGAATCCGGGTGGCGCCAAACGTACTTTCCATAGAATTCGGCTAACGCGGCTTGATAGTCGGCCGCGTCATATTTTTTCTCTGCCTCGCGCACACGAATTGCCTTCTGCGCCGAATCGGAAAGAGTTTTCTCGAGCTCGCGCGCGTTTTTCTCCCACGCGGGTATGTCGAGTGCGGGGCTCGCGAGAGTCATACTCACGACATGTTCCGGATGGACGCGATAATACTCGAGCGCGAGAATCGTCCCCCATGAATGGCCGATGAGATGCACCTTGTCGTAACCGAGATGTGAGCGGAGCGAGTCGAGCTCGGCGACGAAGTGCGCGATGGTCATCTTCGTCGTATCAGTGAGTCGGTCTGATGCGCCGCCTCCAAGCTGGTCGTAGCGCACCATCGGTCGATCACTGCTCAACTGCTCGATCGGTTTCATGAAGTAGCTGCCGAAGCCCGGACCACCGTGCAGCAGAATCGCCGGCGTCGCTCTGCCCGAACCGACGACACGATACCAGATCTTGCCGCCGTCAACAGCGAGATATGCCTCACCAGGTAAAAGCGAACTGTGAGTAGTCGTGTCCTTCGCGGTGGCTGCAACCGAGTCTGTTGTTGCAGACTTTTTTTCGGAGCAAGCTGCCAAAGCGAATAACGACAACGCTGCGACGAACACGATGCGGCTCATTCCATCTCTCCTATTTGTCGTACGAGAGACTCGGGTGCCAATTCCCGCGACCATCGGGTGTGTAGTCGAGGACATTCCAAAGCGGCCAAATCATATCAACGGGCCTGGGATCCTGGCCAGGGTCGGGCGGCACCAGCATGAGCTCCGTTCCGTACGTGTGGTAAATGCGGCCGTCGCGCCGTACGAAAACGTTCACGCCAGGCGTTTGGTCTCCATTAACGTCCTCACCCTGGTAGTCGTGGTTGTAGGTGCTTTTCGCCGACGAGAGCAAGCGAAGGTTTCTCCATCCGCGCTGCCGCGCAAAACCCGTGATTCGCTTCACCGGTGATTTTGCAACCACATAAAAGCTCACCCGCTGCTCGATGTGCGGCACCTGGCCATCGAGTCCATCGAGTATCGACGTGCATAACGGACACGCGGCTTTCATCCTGGGCCCATACATAAAGCTGTAGATCACGAGGGTGTTTTTCCCGCGCGAGAAAAGATCGGACATTGCAACCTCTTGAACGTCGTCTCCGTCTTCGGACAGCTCCTCGAAGACATAGTCTTCGGGAATCTCTCCACCTATCGGAAGCGCGCGGCGCTTTGCTGCGACTGATTCCACTGCACGACGAAGCTCGATCTCTGCATCGAGTAACTCATCGCGCGCAGAGCGGAAGTCGTCGCTCTCGTTTGGAAAGCGAACAGAATGTTTTGAGCTCATTTGCTTTTCCTCTTAAGAAAGTGCGCGGCGGTCGACCTCGCTCTGCACGGCCTGCGCCTCGTCCCAATCAATTGCCGGCGCTACTTCCTCATCTTCGAGAGTCAACGCAGCGAGGGCGCGCTCGACGACAGGTCTCCCGAGCTCGACGGGAAGTGATTGCCCGAACTCGAGCTCAGCTCGGCGGCAGAGTCGTTCCTCTTTCGCGCGATCGCGTGCTTCTGGCCGCACGCCCATGCGATCGACGCGCGCATGAATTCCTTCGTGAACGATCGATGACGCTACCGTCGCCGCAGTGATGTCGCGTCGCGCGAGGAATGTGAGCTCCGTTACGCATGTGCGCTCGCCCGGGATATACGCGCCGCGACAGGGAAAGCGCGCAACGAGGATTCGCTTTAGGTCCCGACGCAAATGTCGGAGTCGCCACGGTTGGTGTCGCTCGATCAGAAGCAGCGCCTCATCGAGGCGATCGAGAACGTCTTCTGTCTCGATGTCGGGCCGAGTGTTCTCGACCACGACATCGAGACCACGAACGCGTGTCACCCCGCCTGCTGCGGTAAAGCTTTTTCTATCATCGCTACTGCTGCTCCCGGATCTGCGACTTCAACGACCATCCTCTGATAGTGCTCATGATCCAGCTCGAGGACGATCGTGTTGTCGTAATCGTGCACGTCGTAAAACACAAACCCATCTCCCTGATAGAACGTGCCGGCAGTGAGAACTCCTGGAATGTTCGTGCCCGGAAGTCGAAAACCCTTCCACCATCCTCGGGCCGCGTCCGGATCGGCGCGGACCGATTTGATGTGCGACAGTGGAATGTCGAGCTCCGTCTTCAACGCCCAGAACCTGTCCCATCCTTTCACTTCGAAATGAACGCGATCGCCGAGCACGGTGATGTCAACCATTGAGTGAATTACGGATTTGCCGGCGTTCCCGGATTCGTCGCGCGAACCGTGAACGGATACGGCAGGTATCGCACTTTCGCCAACGCGATCTTCCCAAAGCGCCGCTCATCCGCCCAGTGGAGGCCAGTTACGAAAAGCGAATAGGTGCGCTGAGTGAAGATCTCATCGAGAACGGCGGCCGGAGTCGAAAGAGTTGCTGCGGATTTCGCGGGAAGGCTGGCGCGCGCCCGCACGATATTGATTTGATCGATCGCCTCGGGAAGCCGATTCAGTCTCGCCAACGCCTCGGCACGAATCAGGGTGACTTCGTCCTGTGACCAGGCAGGAATCGGATCGCCGTCGCTCGAGAAAATGTTCGTCTCGAACGTCGTCGCGCCGCCAAGCGGAGCGAATGAGTTGCTCTTCGTGAATTTGTCGACTCGCGTATCGCCTGGCTCGGCGTTCGCTCTAAAAGTAGAGATCGCCCCGTAGAACTTTTGACCGTGGAAGTAATTATTGAACGGATTGATGTCCGCGCCGCCGAACGTAATCACCGCGCTGGCGGCCGCAGGAATTTCATTCGCGAAGCTCAGGGCATCCGCGTAATTGCCGGCGGCAAGTGAGTATCTCGCCTGTAGCGCACGAATCGTGTTCAACATGTCGAAATTCGGCGACAAGATGGATCCTGTAAAGTCCGTCGTGAGCGTTGTGCCAGTCACGTCGGTTTTCGCGCTTGCCAGCAGCGACAGGATTTGCGCGAATGCCGCCGGCCGATCGACGAACGTTGCGCCACCATCGATTGAAATTTTCTCGAACGCTTCGATAAGGAATCCGTAAGACCATGCCTGGTAAATCTTCGCGAGTCCAACGAGCCCGGCTTTCGTTCCGGGAGCGAAGCTAAGCGCGTCGATGTTGTCGAGAATGTCGTTCGCTGTCTTCACTGTGCCGTAATTCTTCGCCCATATATCCAGCAGATCTACATTTGTCTCTGAGATTGCCGAATTGGAGCTCGCGGTCGGAAAGTTCTGATACTCGCGTTGCGTCGATTGCGTGATACTGGTTGTGCCGAGCTCGCCCGAAACAACGGCGGGGATATAGAGATTCTCATCCATCGAAAAACTGAGCCTGCCTTGCATTCCGACGGCGAGCGCGCGGATTCCGGCGACAGACGTAAGGACACCCTGTGCGGTCGCCGCATTGGGGTTTGAGATGTCGAGCTTGCAGGCGCTGAGTGACATCAGCGCCAGAACTGCGGCAACCATGCGAAGGGTCGCGCGACGATCGTTGATTTGGAATTTCATTTCGCCTCCCTCCGGTTAGAAGTTGGTTGTGAACGTGAGCGCGTAACTGCGTGGTATCGGCGGAGTCGCGAATGCAAATCCTCTCACGAGTGTCCGCTGGGCTCCGGCGTTTGTTTCCGGATCCCAACCCTGGAAGTCGGTCCACGTTTTCAGATTGCGCCCGCTGAGCGTGAGTGCGGCACCGTGGGTTCCCAGCCGGCCAAGCAATCCTTCGGGAAGCGACCACGTAACTGCAACTTCGCGCAGCTTCACCCACGTTTGATGTTCGATGTACTCCTCGAAGATGCTGCGTCGCGCCTGGAAGTAGCCTTTCGGCACAAGACCGTTGAGCTCGTCAGCGTATGCGGCACCGCTTCCGAATGCGGGAGTCTCGAGCAGGCGACGGTCGAAGTTGAATATTTCGCCGCCTTGCACGCCATCAAATTGCGCGCGGAACGAAAGGGACTTGCCAACGCCGACATCGTTAATGAAAGACCAATAAGCGTTCGGATTCGGATTGCCAATAATCTTGCGCGGGCCGATTGCAGGAATGCCCACGATCTTGCCAGATGCGTCCTTGATCGGCTTGCCGGCAGCGTCGACAATGTTGCCGCTTGCATCGCGAACGTAGGTTGTCCCGAAGAAATGTCCCGGCGCCTCGCCCGAGTCCACACGAATGATGTTGAAGCTTTCCGGAATGAAGAACGCACCACCGGAGCTGACCTTGGTCACTTTAGGACTATTGGTCGCGTAAGTGCCGCTCATGTTCCACGTGACTGTCGACCCGCGAAGAATGAACAGCTTGAGGAGCCCTTCGATTCCGTGATTCTCGAGCACACCGACGTTCGCGAGCTGGGAGATGAATCCAGTCGTGGGATCAACGCTCTTCGGCAGAATCAGATCGGTTATCTTCTTGTTGAAGTAGGTGAGCTCGATACCGGCTCGCCCCTCGAGAACTTCGAGATCTGTTCCTAGCTCGTACTCGCGTGCCCGCTCAGGCTTGAGCTGCTCGTTGCCGGCCTGCGTGCTGTTGATGACACCGGAGCGAGTTCCGTTTGCCTTGAACACGTAGTTCGACAAACGATCGAAGCTTCCTGCAGGCTGGCCGCCAGAATAACCGTACGCACCGCGCAAGCGCAGCGTGTTCGCAAGACGAGCGAGTGACGAGCCTCTCCAGAAATCGTAGTCGGAAACTTTGAGCGATGCGCCGACTTTCGGGAACCACTGCTGTCGCACTTCCGAACCGAATGCGGACGATGCATCGGAACGAAGTGAACCAGTGAGGAAGAGTCGATCGCTGACGCCGATCTGCTCCTGTCCGTAGAATCCGAGCGTGCGTCGCTCGTCGCGGCCTTCAGTGGCGGTCGGTTGACTGCCCTGAACGGTTTGCGTGAACAGCGCGAGATCTCTCGCCGACGCGGTGACGACGTCCACCTGCTGGCGCTGCCAGTTCATCCCCACACCGTGCGTGAACTTGAGAACGCCGGCGTTCATCACGTAGCTCACGTCGATGTCCGAATTCACAAGACGGCTGCGATCGGTCGAGGATGTCGAAATGCCTGTCGGGAACTGTGCCGCTGTAGATCCGCGCGGCACGAAGAGCTGAGCGTTCTCCGTGTACCCGTCGAAGCCGAATCTGTACGATGCGGTCATTCCGGCGATCGGGAATGCGGTAAAGTTCAATCCGCCAATGAATCGGTCGATAGACTGCGGCGTATGCCAGTTGGCGATGATATCCAGCGGATTCGCGAGGCCCAGGCCCTGCGAGGGATAAACTCCCGTGACCGGGTCCGGATTCAGGTTGATGTAGTTCGGCATGAAGAAGAAGCTCGTCAACAAACCGAAACTATTAGTGAGCCCAGCGTTGGGAGCGACGTTGGCCTTGCTCGTTATGTAGGCCGTGCTTACTCCGACCTTCAGGCGATCGTTGATCGTGCGGTCGAGGTTGAGGCGAATATTCTGCCGGCGATAATCAGTGCTCTTGAGAATGCCTTTCTGCTGCTCAGCAGTACCGGACAGAAAGAAAGTATTCTTGTCGTCGCCGCCCGAGAGCGAGAGCGTATTTGAGAATCTCGGCGCCGTCTGAAACAGAACATCCTGATAGTCATAGCGGGTAACTGGCGAGCCGTCTTCTTTAACCGGCGCCTCGTTGACCGGGATTTTGTGTTCGATGTTGTCGCTCTCGAACGTTGTTCTGAATGACGTGCGCAATGCGCCGGAGTGACCGCGCTTGGTGAAGATCTGGACAACGCCGTCGTTCGCGCGCGACCCGTAGAGCGCAGCCGCAGCTGCGCCTTTTACGATTTCGATGTGGTCAATTTCATTCGGATCGAGGTCGGAGAGTCGGTTCGAGCTGTAGCCGCCGACATCGATGAGTGTCGGCGAGCTGTTGTCCACGATTACACCGTCGACGATGTACAGCGGCTCGGCGCTGCGACTGATCGTCGAGAGTCCGCGAATGCGAATGCTCGTGCCGCCGCCGGGTTGTCCGGACATCTGCTGCACCAGCGCGCCGGAAACTTTTCCGGAGAGCGCAGCGTCGACTTGAACTGTGTTTGCTCTCGAGATCTCGTCGCCGCCGACAGTCGCGATTGTCGCGCCGAGCGTGCTTCGCTCAGTTTCACCGCGCGCGGAAGTCACTACTACTTCGCCGAGTCGAAGAACGTCGGGTATGAGCCGAAAATCCTGACTCATGCTGCCCGTAACCTGAGTCAGCGTTTGTCGGGCCGGCTTGTAACCAAGGGCGCGAACGAGCAGAACCATGCCTGCTCGCGGCGAATTCACCACAAGCCGGTATCCACCGTTGTCGATGGCGACGGTTCCGACAGTGGTGCCATCTATCAGCACCTGTGCGCCGGGAAGTGCTTTACCGCCATTGTCGAGCACGCGCCCGGCGATGACGACCTGGGCGCGTGCTACGAGCGGAGATGAGATGAAGAGAAGAGAGAGAAGAAGAGAACGGATCGTGGGTCGCATACGAGTTCTCGCTTGAAAAAGGGGAGGTCCTGAGGGCTGACAAAGTAGTGCTAGGGAAAACCCCGCGCCATCGTCACCTGCCGGTCACCAGTCCTCGCTGGCCGATGGCCGGTGACCGAGGTCCGATTAACTACTGCGGCTAGTCCGCGTACGGATAATCTGGATCTGCCAATCTCGCCGCGCGGGCAGCAGCCTCCGGACCGGCAATTTCCTTTGCGAGGTCAACGAGCATTGTGCTCAGATGTTCACCGTAGCGGAGAAGATTTTCAGCCCTGCTAGAACGTGCGAGCAGAAAGGCGAGGATATGCTGGTCAGCCTTCTGCATGTTGCAGGCAGGGCAGGCGAGCACCAGGTTGTCGCGCCGGTCGTACGCGCTCTTTCCTTTGCGAGGCGTCACGTGATCGAGAGTGATCCCCTTTTCGCTGACGCGACGACCGCAGTACGCGCAAACCGGCCCGTGTCGATCGAGCAGCCATTTGCGCGTGTCGGCGTATGCGTTCCTGCTCGTCGGCAGCGACGTGCGCTGATGAGCCGGACGCTTGACTCCCTTTCGAGGGCGACGACTCGGACTCAACCGTCAATCATTGAATGAGTGGCCGGAGTTGCCGCAATGCATCATCCAGTTGCGCTCTGAGCTGCAAATAACGTGTAACAACATCGTGCCCAACTTTCTGATCTGCTCCCATAGCAGCATTGTACAAGTATTGAATGTGCGATTGAAGCGCTGGCTCACTATACCGAATTGGCGGCGTAATCAGCAATTGCTGTAGCGACTGCAAACGCCGCAGTACGTCGGCATCCTTGCCGGTTTTGTCGATGAAAGCGAGCTTGGCAACGGCAACGTTTACTTCGCTCACCATGTCGCGCACGCGAAGATTATGCGCGAGCTGCTCGCGAAGAATTTCCGTGGTCACACCGTCGCGGACGACTCGCGGATCTGGTCGAACAACAAGCGGCTCGGACGATGTTACTCCGCCAGCAGTGAGTCTCACCGTGTACGTACCAGGCGGAGCAAGTGGACCATCGCGTCCGCTTCGTCGCGGAGTCGAATCCCAAGGGCCTGGATACGCGAAATCCCAGATCACGCGATTGAGACCCGGATTGTTCGACAGGCGAGGCGTTCCCGTCGAAACGAGGTTTGGCGGCGTAAGACCGGGCGGGAAGATCGAGCTCTGCGCATCGCTCGTAAATCTTCGCATCACGTCACCGCCGCGATCGACGATTTCAATTGTCACCGATGTGCGGGCGCCGAGTCCAAGCCAATAGTCGATCATCGCGCCTTGCGGCGGATACTGAGGATCCGCAGGGGAAGCACGATTCGACTCCTCTCCCCCGAAAGACGACGCATACCGAATTCTGTACGCATCGCGCGGCTTGAAAAGATGCGCACGCTCGGCGATAACGCGATCGCTCAGCTGCGTCAATGCGACGACGTCATCGAGTATCCAGAAAGAGCGACCTTGCGTTGATAAAACGAGATCACCGCGATGCACTTTCATGTCGGTCACAGGTGTAACCGGAAGATTCAGCTGCATCGGACGCCAGCGGCTGCCGTTGTCGAATGAGATGAAGACGCCAAAATCAGTGCCGGCATATAGGAGACCTTCGCGCTCCGGATCCTCGCGCACGACCCGCGTCGGAAAATCAGCGGGAATTCCATTGCTGCCGTTGGTGAGAAGTGTCCATGTCATTCCGTAATTGTCAGTTCGCCAGAGGTACGGACGAAAATCGCCGAGGAGATAACAAACCACAGCGTAATACGCCGATGCCACGCGATGCGGCGACGGCTCGATGTTCTGGACGCGACAACCCTTTGGTTGAGAAGGCGGAGTGACGTTTCTCCACGTCTTCCCATCGTTACGGGTAACGAAGAAAGGTCCGTCATTCGATCCGGTCCAGATGACCCCGCGGCGAAGCGGCGATTCACGAATCGCATAGAGCGTGCTGTACACTTCCTCGCCTGTGACGTCGATCGTGATCGGCTCGCCGGAAACTCGCTGTTGTCTCTCCGGAGGATTCCATGTCAGATCCGGCGACATCTTCTCCCACGTCACGCCTTCGTCTCGCGTGCGATGCAGGTATTGCGATCCGAAATACACAATTCGCGAATCGTGAGGCGACACTTCCATCGGCGACACGCGCTGGAATCGGAAGATGAGATCCTTGCCGGGATTTCCATAAAGCGACTGGTCGCCGATCCAGTATTGTTTTTCCTGTCCAGTGCGCAGGGACATTCGTGAGAATTGTCCTTTGCATCCGCCGTACACCGTGTCTGGATTCGCCCAATTCGGCATGACAGGGCCAGTCTCGCATCCGGGGCCGGGAGTCCAGGCTTGAATCGGATCGTCGAGTGATTTCGCGGTAGTCGGAAGACTCGGAAGGATCAGCTCGTTGTTCTCATCCTGCTGCGCGCCGTAAACGTGATAAGGAACCTGATTGTCCACGTACACCTGATAGATCTCGGCGGTTGGCTGGTTGTCTTGCGTCGACCAGCTTCGACCACCGTCGAGAGAGACGTTCGCGCCGCCGTCATTCGACTGAATCATGATCGACGAATTGCGCGGATTGATCCACAGATCGTGATTATCGCCGTGGGGCGTGGGCGCCATCGCCCACGTTCGGCCGCCGTCGACACTCTTGTAGTAGCCTTCGGTTCCGACGTAAACGATGTCGGCGTTGTTTGGATCAGCGTCGATGTTCGTGTAATAGAAGGGACGCGTGATCAAACCGCGTGTCGTAGTGTCGACTGCGATGAAAGTTTTTCCCGCATCGTCCGAGCGATACAATCCGCTGCCGGGCTTTGCCTCGGTCAGAACGTAGAGCCGATCGGGCTTCGCGGGCGACACTGCGAGATCTGCTTTGCCGACCAATCCGTTCGGGAGTCCGTTCCTAAGTCGGGTCCAGGTGTCGCCGGCGTCTTCGCTTTTGTAAATGCCTCCTTCGTGCGCGCCGCTGATAATCGTCCACGGCTTTCGTTCGGCACGCCACATTGCAGCGTACACAACGTTTGGATGACCCGGCTGGAGCTCGAGGTCGACTGCGCCGGTGGAATCCGAAATGAAGAGCACGAGCTGCCACGTTTTGCCGCCGTCGCGCGTGCGATAAACACCGCGCTCGGAATTTCGCTTGAATGGATTGCCCACCGCGGCTGCATATGCGATATCCGGATCGGTTGGATGAACCACAATCGAGCCGATTTGCCCGGCATCGCGGAGGCCGACGAACTTCCATGTCCGCCCGGCGTCTATCGATTTGTAAATCCCGCGACCAATCGAGACGTTGCTCCGCAATCCTTCGGAGCCTGTTCCCGCGTAAATAACATTCGGATCAGAATCGGCGACATCGATCGAGCCCATCGATGCTGCCGCGAAGTATCCATCGGAGATATTCGACCACGTGATTCCCGCGTTCGTGGTTTTCCAAACGCCGCCGCCACTAGCGCCCATATAGAAAGTCATCGGCTCTTGAGGAACGCCGGTGACAGTCGTGACGCGGCCGCCGCGAGCTGGTCCGATCATTCGATATCGAAGGGCGTGGAGCTGCGACGTGTCGAGACTTGTGAGAGTGCGGGGGGCCGACGTCGTTGCCTGCGCACGCGCGATCCGCGCTACCCACAATCCAACGACAAGAAATAACCCCGACAACAGTGCAACTCTCAGTGCGTCACGCTTCATTCGAGCTCTCCATTTCTCTTTGACGAAGCATTCGACGCAGCACTTTGCCCGCCGGTGATTTTGGAAGATCGGCCACGAATTCGAACTGCGAGGGAACCTTGTACGCGACCAGCCGCTCGCGACAATACGCTTTTATTTCAGCTTGAGTGAGCTGAAATCCCGGATTCAAAACTATCCACGCTTTAGCTTTTTCTCCGCGCAATTTATCAGGCACACCAGCGACTCCAACTTCTTTTACAGCGGGGTGAGTCGAGATAACCTCTTCGATCTCCCTTGGCCATACCTGATAACCGCTCGTCTTGATCAGATCTTTCTTGCGATCGACTATGAAGAGATAGCCGTCGCTGTCGAGGTAGCCGAGGTCCCCGGTGTAGAGCAAACGCTCGCCACGTTCGTTCGTTCGAAGCATCTCCGCCGTTTCATCAGGACGCTGCCAATATCCTTTCATTAGTTGAGGCGCGCGAATCACAATCTCGCCAACTTCACCTTGCGCCATCTCCGTTTTCCCCTCGTCGGCATCGACGATCCTCACCTCGACATCGGGAAGTGCCAGGCCGACGCTTCCGATTTTCTTCGTACCGAGGGCCGGGTTTGCGACTACGGCCATCTGAGCTTCCGTCAATGAATACCCCTCAACGATCACTCCTCCCGTTAGCTCTTCGAATTGTTTTTGTGTATCTGCCATGAGAGGCGCAGCCCCAGAGAAGCAGAGCTTGATCGAGCTCCAATCCACTTTTCCATCGCTAGTAAGTGGATGACTCATCAGCCCAATGAGCAGCGTGGGCACCGCGCAGATGAAAGACGGGTGAACGTCGTTGATCTCCAGCAGCACTTCGCGCATCTCGCGCGGATTTGGAATGAGTGCGATTGGATTGTGATTGATGAGCGACAGAGCCTGCACGCCCACGTTTGCGTAAACGTGAAAGAGCGGAAGCGGCAGCATGATCGTGTCTGTCCACTCATGCATCAGTGGGCTGAGCCACTTTTGCAGCTGCACGCCCGCAATGACCATCGCGCGGTGTGTTCCAACAACGCCCTTTGGAACTCCTGTCGTGCCGCCACTCATGAGAATCACGCTCTCATCATCGAGTCCTGCAGCCGGCGATGGCTCAGGTGATTTACCGCCGCGAACCAAATGGGAGAATCTGAGATCGCCATCCCGCAATTGAATTCGATCGCCTTCTTTTTTTTCGCGGAAAAGCGTGTAGCCAATCCGCAGCTTGAGCGGGAGATACTCCTTGATGTTGGTGGCGATAACGCGAGTGACCGACGTCTTGGATTGCAGAGCCTTCACCCGATCGTACGTTCGATTCAACACAACGAGAGTCTTCGCGCCCGTTGCGTTGAGCGCATCCGCCATCTCGTGCTCGCTGTACGTTGGATTGAACGGGCAGACGATCGCGCCGATCTCCCACGCTCCCAGCTCCGCAATGAGGAACTGGGGACAATTCGGAAGCGAAAGCGCAACGCGATCTCCTTTCTTCACGCCGAGCTCGACGAGAGACGAGGCAAACGCGTTGCTGAGTCGATCGAGGCGCGCGTAGCTGATCGCCGCGCCTTTGAAATGAAGTGCGGGACGATCCGGCCAACGCTTCGCTGACTCTTTTAGATAATCGAGCAGCGTACGCTCGGGATACGGCTCGAGCGTTGTTGGAATTCCGTCGTCGTAGCTTGCGTGCCAGATGAACGAATTCATCGGACGCGACTAATCAGGGTCAGCGCTTTTTCGCGACCCCCCAAGTCGGATCGACGTTCGACGCATCAGCCGCCACCACCTCAGCGGGTCGGTCACCGTTGGGCCGTGGCGCGGGCACGACTTGAGCCTGAGCCGACTGCGGCTCGTTCAGAATTCCGCCTTTCGCAACCATCTGCGCAGCGAGAACCGTTTGTATCACGCTCATCATGTTGTTCGTTGCCGTCTCAGGCGCTCCCTTATCGCCTCCAGAAATCGTAACGAACTTTGCTTCTCCGAGCGCCATCGCGATTGCCGGTGCGATGGCGGGCAGCATCTCGATCTGACGATACCGGAAGTAGCTCTCGCCGCCTGCTTGAATGGCGGCGTTCACTTTCTGGATGCTCTCAGCAGTTGCTTCGGCTACACGACGAATTCGAATTGCCTCCGCGTCTGCTGATGCCTCGGCCGCTAACCTGACTTTCGCAGCGTCCGCTCTTGCCTGCGCAATCTGCGTTGCATCGAGCTCAGCCGTGCGCTGAAGTCCCGCGGCTTCCTGTCGCTTCGCCTCCGCTTGCGCGATGAGCGCAGCGTTCGACGCTTTGGTTTGCTCCAGCTCGCGCTGCTTGTCCGAAATCGCGCGCTCTGCATCGAGCTGCGCTTCCTTCGCGCGGCGCGCCTGCATCGCCGAGACGATCTCGGCGTTTGCCTGCGCTTCAGCTGCCGATTGACGTCGTCGCGCTTCGGCAACTTCTGACTGCACGATCTTGATGTTGAGCGAGTTGAAGATGAGGCCGAGGTCGGTGAGCTCACGCGAGCATGCTTTGCGGATGATCACCGCCAATGGATCGTCTTCGTCTTCGATCACCGTCGAGTCGCCGGTGTGCAACGCTACCGGAGCGGGCGCCACTTTCACCGGAACATTCGACCGTGTTTCAGGAAGAAGCGATCGCGATGCTGATGGAGTCGCCTTGGCCGAGAAGAGTTGATCGTGAGTCAACAGGTTGATCGCTCGGCGTCCCGAGCTCGAGAGAAGATCGGTGAGCGTGCTCAGCTGATCTGCTTCTTTCTTCGAGAAGAAGCGATTCGCGGCAGTCTTGATGAGAACGTCGCTGTCGCCGACGGAAACAATCGCGCTTGCGAGCACGCGCACCTTGATTGGTCGTGGCGTTCCGTTTTCGTCGACGTCAGCTGTCTGATCGGTGATGTCGAGATCGACATTGATGACCTTGCTGGAGATCGTCGTGCCGGTGGTGAGCAGGGGAATCTCCTTTGATTTCCCCGGACCGCGATAGATGATCGTTCCACCGCCGAGCCAGCTGACGAGACGAATCTCTCCAGCTTCGACATTGCGAAGGAATTTCGCGACGATGATCGGCACTGCAACAAGCACCAGGACAACGACACCGGCGACGAGTACACCGCTCGATATGAGGCTATTCATAAGAAGGCTCCGATAACCCGAAAATGTTTGTTAAGCGAGTGACACGATGCAGCGATTGCGCGCTGAATCGACTTCTTCGATTCTGAGACGCGCGCCTGCTGAAACGCGGACGTGCATGTCACGATCAGAGCGCTGGAGCGTGCCGAGCAGCTGAACGCTCTGGCCGTCGAGCTCGACCGCGATCAGTCCCTGACCGTTTGCGTCGAACGAAGTGACCGCGCGCGCTTCGTCGCTCACAGCGCTCTCGAGAGTGAGGGCAGGAGTCGACGCGAAACGAAAGAGGAAATTCCAGAGAGGCGCAACAAGAAAGCGCTCGAAAATTATTCCCGTGGTAAGCGCTGCCGCGAAGAGAAAAGGACCGCCAAGCACGGGTCGCAGCGCAAGACCTGCAGTGCCCAGTCCGAGAGAAACACTGAAGAGCACACGCGGCGACATCAGCGAGAGAAACCGCGACGACGCGGGTGCGTGCGAAGTGTGACCGTGCGCTCCGGGCGCATGAGCGCCGTGCCCATGACCGGCGTGCGCATGACCAACATGTCCCTGCGAGGCACCGGCGTGAGAAGCAGTCCCGCCGCGACTGTGTCGCCCAAGACCGGTGAACGCCATAGCAATAAGCCCAACTGCACCAAGAGCGAATGCCGTTAGATACAGATCCATACGATTAACGCTATGCTGCCGCACGCTGGACGCAACAATCTGGCGAACCGAAACGCGCGTTGGCTTTGGCGTTACCCGCTACGTGCCAATGGGTTACGGGTCGCTAGTCAATATGTGATGCGCATCCCGAACTGAAGCGACCTGGGGGCAACGCGGAGCCTCGGCGCGGCGAATGTCGACGTGGGATCAGTCGAGATCTGATCGTTGATCGTGAGATTGCGCTGAACAATCGCGTCGGATTCCGTAGCGTTGAACAAATCGAGTGTCGCAACCCAGCGGACATCCCGCAGGGAGAACTCCTTCTCGAGTCTCAAGTCGAGATTGAATCGCCCAAGATATTTGCGATTTCCGCGCTGCTCGAGAAGAATCGTTTGGCCGAGCGCGCGGTGGAACAGATTGTCATCGAGCAGTGTTCCGTCTTTCGCGAAAAATCGAAATCGCGGAGTGATCTGAAAGGTCGGCGTGAAATATTCGCCGAGTGAATAGGTGTGAAAGATTCCGCCTTGCCATCCGTACGCGAGCTTGCCACTCAGCCAGATTTTGGACTCGAATGCCGGAGCATTTGGCAGCAATCCGTCGTAATTGATCGCCTCGTTGGGACGAACACCGGCGCCGGCGCTGAAGCTCGTGCCAGTCGTGCCGAAGCCGGTGAGCCCCGGAATGTTCCCCCTGAGTCTCGTCGCGGTTGCTGATGCGAGTCCATTCCAGTTTCGCTGTTCCGTTCGAAGTGAAAACGAAACCTGATCGAATGTGCGCCGCGCATTGTCGATAGTCGTGAGCGCGACATCTGGCTCGTACTTGAGAGTCTGAATGTCCGCGAATGAGAATCCGGGAACCGGATGCGCGTTTCTTGTCATCTGCAGCGCAATGAGAACCGCGCGGAGGTCGTCATTCGCGATGTACACCTTCGGCAGCACGAGCGGATTGCCGGACTGATCATAAACAGGCGTGAAGTCGATCCTCTGCTTCACTGTCACATCGGTGAGAACGCTGTAGTCATTCGCAAGATTCTTGTCGACAAGTCCGACGATATCGCGGTTGATTCGATTCGTGTAAGTGAGCTCCGCTTTCCATCTATCGCCGATTGTTTTCTCGATTCCCAGAACCGCTTGATCGATGTACGGCTGCTTGTAGTTCTCAACGCGTCCCGCTTCGTTCAGAATAGTCTCAGCGAAATTCGGAGTGAATCCCGTGAACGGATCGAGGTTCGCGTCGCGCTCAGCAGGGGTGTAAACGCGCTTTGGATCCGTGACCGTCGGCCCACCATAATAGAAGCGCTGATTGGAGTAGCCATCCGCGCCGGCTGCTCTGTCGAAAAACACCGAGTTCATTCCCTGGTGGTATCTGCCCCAGTGTGCCTTGAATACGAGTGTGTTTCTGCCTGATGCGTCCCACACAACGCCCATGCGCGGCTCGATCGCCGCGTACTTCGCAGCGAGGAATTGCGCCTTTGTCGTATCGGCGGGTGTTAACCAGCCGGTCCATTGTCCGTATCGTAAACCGGGGGTGAATGTCAGGCCCGCAGTCGGCGTGAAATAATCCTGAAGGAAAACCGCGGCGTCCTGCACCTTTGACTTCAGGTGAATTTCACCGCCCCATTCACTTCCCGCTTCGGCCCATGTCTCCGGGCGGAACGGTGCAATGAGATGTGTCGTCGGATCCGGATACGGAAACCAGGTCATGCCGCCGTTGCGAGTTTTGTCCTGACGCCACCACCCGCGTGTGAATTCGCCTCCCAGCGAAATCCGGTTTTCTCCATCGAATACTGATTGCCTTGTTTTCCAGGTGACGTTTCCGCTGATGCTTCGAGGGTCGCGTCGCTCGTTGAATGCCGCGTTCTGATACAGGGGCTGTCGACCGGTAGTGTATACCTGAATTCCGGGGACGTTTGGTCCGGCGTAACCCACGCGCGATTCTTTCGCATTGAAGCCGGCGAGTCGCACATCGAGTGAGCTGCCAAGATTCGTGTGCGTCCAGTCGAGAGAATAGAATGCCGTGGGCGCACGAACTTTTTGCGCCGCTTGAGGATCATCGATGCCGTTGAGTCCAGCGCGCTCCACGTTTGAACCTGTGTAACCAAACAATCCGTCGAGACGATCGCGTGCGCTGGGAAGCAGCGTGAGTTTGCCGAGCCCGCGCGAATCTCTGAACTCCGGGCTTGTTGAGCGAAAGTCACTTGGATCGGGCGTGGTGAGATCAGGAACACGAAGATTGTGGTCAATGACCTGGCCGGTGATGAAATAGTGAAGACGGTCATGAATCAGCGGACCTCGCATTTCTCCGCTGAGCTCTCGTCTCCACGACTGCTCGGCGCCTTCCTCAAATACGTGGATGTTGCTGCTCGTGAACGCCGGCGCGATGTAGTTGACGTGGAGCGCGCCTTGCCAGCGATTCGTGCCGGTCTTCGTGATTGCGTTGATGATTCCGCCCTGGAAATCGCCGTATTCAGCACCCGCGCCGAGTCCTCTCACTTCGAGAGCTTCGATCCAGTCGATACTCGGCGCCAGGAAATCACCGCCCACTCCCGGGTGATTTACGGAAACGCCGTCGAGTTGATAATTATTCGCAGCATCGCCCGCGCCGCCCCACACGAATCCTTTTCGTGCTCCAGGGACGAGGTCTACGAGGTCCGTCGCATCGCGACCCATCGGAATCATTTTGACGTCTTCGACCTCGAGGCGATGCGCGAGCTCAGTCGTGCTCGCGTCGATGGATGTCGCTGTCGTTCGAACCGTGACGGTCGAAAGCTGAGTCGGCGAGGCGGTGAGCATCACTCGGATGCTCGACGTTTGTCCCGCGACTATGCGAAGAGAGGGAAGCTCCGCCGCGCGATATCCAATTCGTCTCGCAGAAACCTGATAGAGACCAGACGGCAGTGAGCCGATTGCGAACTTGCCAGTAGTGTCAGCGGTTGTCTCGTGCGGATCGCTACCGTCTGCGCGTGCAACTCTGATCGTAGCGGCAGCGATGGGCGTTCCACTTTCATTGACGACTACGCCGGAGACCGCGCCCGTTGCGGAGTGCTGCGCCGATGCTGAGGAAGGGAAGAGGAACTGCGAAATGAAAACGACAGCTGCTGCACCACAAAGGTTTGACAGATCAAGCTTCATCCGGTGCCCTCAATGTCATGAATCAGTTCTTCAGGGAATACTCGATCGTCGACACGACTCGAACGATTTTCATGATCTGACTCTCTTCGGAGATTCCCTGAGCCTGATCACGGGGAAGAATCTCGAACACTCCCTGACTTGCGGTTCGAATGCCACCGATGTCGCTGTGAGAATCGTGGGCGAATTGTTCCGCCGATTCCCTCGCGCGCGCAGTTGCTTCGCCAATCATTTGCGGCTTGAGTTTGTTGAGACCGCTGAAGACAAACGTCGGTCCGCCAGTTCCATACTCTCCACCCGACGATAGAACTACTCCTGTGCTGACGAGCTCGCCGACGCGCTGACTCGCCGCATTGATCAGGTCGGGTTTGAGAGATCGAACAACGACCGTTTGCTTGATCACGTAACGTGAGCCGGCGCGTTCGCCGGAATATTGATTTGCAGCCGCGTCGGTTACAGAAAAATCCTGGAGGACGATCTGCGACGTATCGATTTGAAACGACCCGAGAAATGTGCGGATACGCGAAATGCTGCTTTCGATCTGTGCGTGCGCTTTCGTCAGATCGTTGTCTGCCGCGACGAGATGCAGCGGCCAGATCGCTAGATCGGCTTTGACTTCGCGCTCTGAGATTCCCTTGACGGTGACGTAACGGTCGCTCGTGCGCATGCGAGCGAAACCGCTTCCAACAAAAAGTCCGCCGACCGCTAGTCCGAGGCCAATGATTGCCGCGCTGGCAATGTCGCGAGTAGTAGGCATGTCCGAAGATACGCCGCCCAACGCGTCACCGCACGAGGGAAAACCAGACGCTACCGTGCCTCGATGCGAATTGCCTTGATCCGGAACGGCGCCTGAGGTTCAACTACAAACGTAAGTGTCAGCGTGTCGCCGTTGCCGGCAGTCGCGCACGCAACGATCTGCTCGGCAGTCGATGATATCATTCCAAGCAGGTTCAAGTTTCCGATGTCGTCGTGCATCCGCTTGTATCCATCGAGACGTTGGTCGATTGTGCGCGTATCACCGGGTGCCTGAATTGTCAAAGTCCGCATGAACTCGCTCATCACCGCCGCGTCGCCGCTGTTGAACGCTTTGAAATAGGCTCGCACAGTGTTCGCTGCTGCAGTATTCGGGAGCTCCTTGAGCGCCGGCTGCGACTCTCCTGCGTTTGGTCCTTCCATGTTGCGAGGGCCGCCTCGAGCCTCGAGGCCGACGATGGGAGCGACGCGATCGCGCACTCGCTCGGCGTTGAGTGCTGCGGCGTTGGAAGCGAGTATGATGACAATTCCCGCCTGCGGCTCGCGATCGTACAAGAAATAATTCACCATGTCAGAACCGGCGAGCATGGCCGGCACATTCGGCGGAAACATCAAGTCGCGCGTTTGTGCCTTGAGAAGTTTTTCGCCCGCGAGAACATCGTAGAAGCGATACATGTCGCTGACGGTCGAGAGCATTCCACCATTTGCTCGCAGATTCCAGTAAGGACCGTCAGCGGCATGTGGTTTCGTCAGCATCGTGCCGCGATCGATGCCGTTGCTGTAGCCATGAGCCAATCTGGTTGTGTCGAATCGAGGAAGAAGGAAGCCGGTTTCCTCGAGCCCTGCAGGCTTCAGAATCTCGTCGCGCACGTACTCGTCATACGACTTGCCCGAGATCTGCTCGATGATTGCGCCGAGCAAGCTGTATCCGACATTGGAGTAAGCGCGGCCGGTCCCCGGCGGAAAACGCAGCGGTGCGTCGAGCGCTTTTCGAATCTCTGCATTGCGTGTTACCGGATCGAAGTCACCTCCCATGTACTCGGGGAATCCGGCGCGATGCTTGAGCAGCATCTCGATCGTTGCACCGCGCTTATCGGCGGGGACGTTCTGAAAAAACTTTCCGATTGAATCGGTGAGCTTGAGACGGCCGTGCTCGATCAGCTGGAGAATCGCGACAGCAGTGAAGTCCTTTGTGTTCGATCCGATCTGAACGATCATCCCCGGAGTCATTGGGATGCTTTTGGCACGATTGGCCATGCCGTATCCCTTTTTGAGAATGATGTCCCCGTTCTTTGCAACGAGTGCGACTCCGGAAAAACCGTCGCGTTCGGCTTGGGCAAGCGTCGAATCGATTTGTGCACCGAGTGGTGTCTTTACGATCGGTGGCGCGGTGTACGCCTGACCGATACACGGGGATGAGAAGCTGATCGATGCAGCGATCACGAGAAGAGATTTGGTCATGCGCCGTTGGACAGCGAACGGCATGGGCACAGTTGCTTGTCTACTCTTCGAGCGCAGCGGAGACGATAGCGTCCACGTGAATTTGCGTTGTATCGAGAACCGGCAATCCTGCATACGTCGGCTCGGTGAGAATCAGCGAGAGCTCTGTTCCCCCGAGGATGAGGCCGTCGATTCCGTCACGTTCTTTCATTTTGGCAGCGATCGCCACGAGCGCGTCTCGCGTTTCCGGTCGAACAACGCCGTGAAAGAGCTCGCCCATGTATACGTCGTGGATGTATGTGCGCTCTTCGTCGTTGGGCACGACGATAACCAGATTGAGCCGCGCGAAAGTTTCGGGATAGAACGCCGACTCCATCGTGAGGCGCGTTCCGAACAGTGCAAGTCGCTTGAGTCCACGCGCGACGGCCGCATCCGCGGTCGCTTCAACAATGCTGATGAGAGGAATAGCTGAGCGCGCGCTGACCGCGTCAAACACCACATGCGGAGTGTTCGCGGCTATGAGTCCGAAGTCGGCTCCAGCTTTTGCGAGACGATCGATTTCTGGAACAAGAAGCTCCGTAACGTCATCGAGCTTGCGCGCGAGGACGAATTCAATCAGCGGCGCGGCATTGATGCTGTTGATGAGAATGGACGGATAGCTGCCGTCGGCTGCGCGTGCGTGGTACGCCGCGATGATGCGTTTGTAGTATTCGATCGTTGACTCGGGACCGGTGCCGCCGATGATGCCGATTGTCTTCATCGCGATTTTGGCATAGCTGAAAAATCCACGAAGCCGCGTTCAGGGTCGGTCGACAGAAGTGTCACTCTTATTTTGTCTCCAACATCCAGTCCTTGCTGGCCTCGCATAATCCTTCCTTCGATGGGAGGAGCGATCACGCGCGCGAACACTCCCTTCTGCATCACACCGGTAACGATTGCATCGAACGATTCACCGACTCGATTCATCATCGAGACCGCAGCCGCAACCTTGCGAACCTGTCGCTCGACCTTTCTCGCTGCGTCCTCACGCTCAGTGCAATGCGCGGCGATGGTGGTCAATTCATCGTCGCTGTAAGGTGGCTGCTGCTTCGCGATCACAGCCTTGAGAAGGCGTTGTATCGCAAGATCGGCAAAGCGCCGATTCGGCGCAGTCGAATGTGTGTAGTCGTGGGCTGCAAGCGCAAAGTGACCTTCGTCGGATGTGCCGGGCGTGTGAAGCGCGTACTCTCCGGGGCCGAGGAGCTTGATCACTGAAAGCGAGAGATCCGGAAAATGAACCGGGTCGGCCGCACGGCGCGCAACAAGAAATGCTTCGAGCGCATGTGGATCAGGTTCGGCCGGGAGAGTAGTGCCGAGTGACGCCGCGAGCTCTACGATGCGATTCCATCTCTCAGGACGACGAACAATTCGCCTGATGCTTGGTGTCCCGTTCTCGTCGAGAAACTGGGCCATCGCAACATTCGCCGCGATCATGAAGTCTTCGATCAACGCACTTGCCCGCGTGCGAGGAACTGACTCGATCCCGACAGTATTATCGGAGTGAACCACCGCCTGCGCTTCGACGGTATCGAGATCGAGCGCGCCCGCCCGCGCTCGCACCGCTCGCAGCGATTGCGCAACGTTGTCCTGCAGTCGGAGCTGATCCTGAATCTCTTTGTCAGCATGTGATCGAAGATCCGCGCGACCATCGAGCCACGCGCCGACGTTTCCGTACGCGAGCTTCGCCTTGTTCCGCACAAGCGCTGGGTAAACGGTGTGCGAGCGAGTCGTGCCGTCATTGCCGACGACGAATTCGATGACGATTGACGCACGGTCCGCGCTTTCGCCGAGTGATGTCAGATTGGTCGACAATCGCTCGGGAAGCATCGGATACGTCACGACGCCGGTATACACCGACGTTGCATTCGCTGCAGCGAACTTGTCGGTGGCTGTTCCTCGCGGGACAGTTCCGTCGACATCCGCGATTGCGACTCTTACGCGAACATCTCCATTGGTGAGCTGTTCCGCGACCTCGAGCTGATCGAGATCTCTCGAGCTGTCGTTGTCGATCGACGACCATGGGAGACTGCGGAGATCGACAACACCGTCAGCTGTCGCGACGACCTTGCTCGACGCGGATGGTGTTTCCGCGAGAACGTCCTGCGGAAAATCGGGATTGAACCCGTTGTCGAGCATCGCCTGATGGGCGGCGGCTCTGAGGTCGAATTTTTGCGGGTTTATTTGAGGCTATCTCGCGGCGTCGCCGGGACTGCGCGAAACCATTTCCGCGCGTCCGGATTCCAGCGCGCGGGCCCCAGGTCCTTCGGTGAAGAGCTTTGTCAGAAATCTCTGTCCCTCACCGACGCGCTCGATCTCGATAGCCGTTGCCTCAGCTGATTGCTCGAGCCTTCCGAGTCGCTCGCCGATTTCTTTTGGGAATGCTGTAACGACTGCAGATCCGCGCCTCCATATTCGCCGAGCGAATGCGATTGACAGCGGCATGAGGAATACGAACATGAATATGCCGCCAAGAATGTAGACCTCCTCTGGTGGTCCGCGATCTTCCACTCGAGGTTGCTCGACAACCGCGCCTGGAATCGCGGCTGCTTTTGCAACTTGCGCGTCTGCGTCGGCGATCTGCTTGTCCATCGTTGCAATTCGCGCGTCGATTCCGGCAATGCGTGCTTCGAGTCCTGAGCGACCAGCATCGCCTGCGGGAAGTTGCTGGACGTCACGCATTAGCCCCGACCGAGTCTCGTTGAGGTCTTCCATTTGTGAGCCGAGGACTTTCCGCTGTTCGACGAATCCGCGGTAGATCGCCTGCGCGCCTTGGAATGGCGCGCCGCCGATCGAAACCCGTCCGTCCTGACTGACAATTACCGGGGCGCTTGGAGCAGAAGGTTGCTGCTGCATTACGAGGTCTGGAGTGCGATGTCGAACGTACCCGCATAGCCGCTGCCGGCAGGCTTGAGTGCAAGGATGAGCT
Source organism: Gemmatimonadaceae bacterium (assembly GCA_041499635.1). Classification (GTDB taxonomy): domain Bacteria; phylum Gemmatimonadota; class Gemmatimonadetes; order Gemmatimonadales; family Gemmatimonadaceae; genus UBA4720. The sequence continues at coordinate 5,069 of JBGQKT010000011.1, read as the reverse complement.
GCGCTCCGTTCTCACGATAGATACCGTCCTGCTCGTTCGTCATCGTGCGCTTTCCTTTCGATGAGTAGGGCGGATTCTCAAATACTTTGTTGTTCATCGCATCGTCGAAGTAGATCTGCGACGTGAATTCATGAGCTGACGCAGCGGCCGGATTGGTTCGCACGGTAAAGTGAATGTGTACAGTGCGCCCTTCGTACCAGCCGGGATAAATCGTCTTGAACGCCACCTTTCCAGATGCGTCAGTGACTTGATATCCGCGCAGGAATTTCTTTCCGCGTGTGTCGAAGAATCTTGGATCGCGAACGTCGGAGTACACGCCTTCCGCGTCACAATGCCATACGTCGACGACGGCGCCAGCCAGAGGCGCACATGAATTCTTTGCGAGCTGCGACACGTTGAATGTCAGCTCGAGCGGAGTGCCATCCTTTATCGATCCATCGCTTGGATCTGAGCGGATGTCGGAGCGATTCAGTTTTTCGTCGACGAAATAAGGTCCTTCGGTTTCGGCTGGCCGTACAACGCAGCCCGGCGCAGATGCGACCGACGAATTAGCAGCCGCCCCACTCGTGGAGTTGGATGTCGTTCGAGCCGATGCGTCCGGAGTCTCACCTGCGGAACATCCTGTGATCAGCGTTGCTCCCGTTGCACCCAGCAGGATGAGCGCGTCTCGTCTGTTGAGTATCAGGCCGATTTGTTCGTCGTCGTTTTTCATATGGTTTCCCCTACGGGAATTATACGGATTTGGATTCTCTCCGCTCGCTGACGGCTACACCGCGTCAGAGAGGGAAGTAAAGTTGAAATCCTTCGCACGAACCGCCGGCATCACCTGACCCGCCGCCGTCGCCTCGGCGCGGCCGATATCCTCGAGCTTCGCGAGCATGAAGAGCGGGCTCTCGTTCCAACGGAAATTCTTGAGACTGCGCGTGATCTTTCCTTTCTCGATGAGAAAAGTTCCGTCGCGTGTGAGTCCAGTCAGGAGAACCGTGCGCGGATCCAAAAAACGAATGTAGAAGAAATGCGTGATGAGAACGCCACGCTCCGTTCCAGCGATGAGATCGTCAGTGGATTTCGTGCCGCCGACCATCTTGAGTCCACCCGGGAATCCGCCGAAGCCTCCGCCTCCGCCACCACCACCGCCGCCGCCTCCTCCTCCACCAGTTGGTTCTTTCCCCTGCTTCTGCGCCCAGAATCTCGAATACGAAAGATTCTTCAGAATTCCATTTTCGATCCAGACGTTGCGCTTGAGTGGCCAACCCTCGCCATCAAACGGCTGCGCGAGAAGATCAGCATCGGTAGGATCCGAATAAATCGTCACGCGATCATCGACGATTTTTTCGCCGAGCTTTGTTCCGCCTCCGCGTTTTGAAAACGGACTGCGACCTTCGTCTGCCGATCGCGCGTTGAACGCGCCGCCCAGCAACGGAATCAAATCGGCAACAGCTTGTGGCTCGAGCACGACAGTGTACGCGCCCGGCTCGATCGCAGTTGGATTGCGCGATGCGACAGCTTTTTGCGTGGCGCGTATGCCGAGCGATCCGGGATCGATCTTCTGCCAATCGCGCGATCCTGCCGACGCCCACCCCGAACCTGTTCCATCAGGAGTGCGAACAGTCGCGGAAAGATTCGCGTCAGTCGACCGATGATACGCGAACAGTCCCTTCGTATTTGCGATGCCTCTCGAGGTTGCGTTGGCCTCGAGATATCCAGCGACAAAAACGTCGCCTGCCTTAACACCGGCCTCTCCGGCGCGCTCGATCACTCGGCGCGTCGCGACGGCTCGAGCCTCCGGTCCAAGATCAGCCGTGCGATCGATGTAACCGCTTACAGGCGAGTAAGTTTGCGGCCCGAGCTCAGGCATTGTCTCAGGATCATCCGGGGAGAGCTTTGCGAGTCGCTCAGCGAGATCGACCGTGCGCCTGAGGGAGTCATCCTCGAGCACGTTGGTCGTCGCTGACGCACGCTTTTTTCCGATGGTACTTGTGATGGTGACAGTCGCGTCCGTGGATTCGCCGGACGTTGTGATCTCGCCGCCAGCGAATCGTGTGTTGCCGCTCCAGTCGCTCGAGATATTCACTCGCGTCTCGTCGGCTTTGCCCATCGCAAGAATGCGATCGGCGAGTGCTTTCGCCGCTTCACGCGAAAGCAGTGATGCTGCTGCGGCTGTTGATGATCGATCAAAAAGTGAATGAGGTCCGCGCGACATTACGCAGTCCTCCCCGTGTTTACGATGTTCACGTTTTTGAATCGCGCGGGAACGCAGCCGTGACTGATCGAGTTCGATTGCGGAGGCTCGCCTTTGCCGTCACCGAATGATCCGCCGAGCCAATAGCTCTTGGGCCCGCCGATCATATCCATGCTGTTCCAGAAATCCGGAGTACGCGCCTGATACGCGACGTCCTTCAACATTCCCGTGATCTTTCCGTTTTTCACCTCGTAAAAAACCTGTCCCGAGAATTGGAAGTTGTAGCGCTGGTGATCGATTGACCACGATCCGCGATTCTTGATGACGATTCCGCGATCGGTCGCAGCGACGATTTCGTCGAGTCCGATGTCTTTGTCACCGGGAAGAAGCGAGACATTCGGCATTCGCTGGAATTGTACGCTCGACCACGAGTCCGCGAATGAGCAGCCGTGCGATCGCTCCACGCCGGTGAGCGCCGCGATCCACGCGGCTTGTTCGCGCGTGGTTTGATAATCCTTGAAAATCCCTTTCTCGATGAGAAGCCATTTGTCTGCGGGAACTCCTTCGTCGTCCCACATCGTGCGCGAGAGGGAATTGTCCTGCGTGCGATCGGCCTGAATGTTCATGATCGGCGATCCATAATGCAGTTTGCCGAGGACCTTGTCAGGCGGTGCGACGAAGCTGGTGCCGGCGAAGTTCGCTTCGTATCCCATCGCGCGATCGAGCTCGGTTGGATGACCGATCGATTCGTGGATCGTGAGCCAGAGATTTGTCGGATGGAGAATGAGATCGTAGCGGCCGACGTCGACTGAACGTGCGGTGAGTTTCTCCGCGGCGAGAGATCCCCAACGCTCGCCGTTGCCAGGCATGTCGAGCGATTGGATGTACTCCCAGCCTGACCCGCGTGGCGCCAGCTCTTCGGTGTAACTCTGGAAATCGCCGTTATCGATTGCCGTCGCCGTGAAGCCTGGTCCGACGCGAACGAAAGTCTGGGTGACGAGAGTGCCGTCGGTGGTGGCCAGAGTTTTTTCTTCGCGAAGAAGTTGGAGTCCAGAGTTTGCGAATCGGACTTTCGGAACTTTGAGTGCGGCTTCGTTGGCGGCGAGGAGCAGCGCAACTTTTTCTTCGATTGGAACGTCGATCGGATCTCGAGTGACTGGGGTGCGCCACGTTCCTTTTACGGCAGCGACTGGAGCGAGCTCGACTGGTTTTCTTTGAACGGTCTTTGCTGCGCGAGAGAGTCGAGCGGCCTGCTGCGCGGCTTGTTGGACTCCTGCGGGAGTCATCGTTGCCGTTGCAGCGAATCCCCACGCGCCGCCGACGAGAGTGCGAATCCCTATACCATATGATTCGCCGTCGCTCACGCCTGTGACTTGATGCTCGCGCGTGTTGATTGATTGGCGGCGGTAGCGGCCGATTCTTACATCGGCGTACGATGCGCCCGCAGCCTTTGCGGCATTGAGCGCTTCCATCGCGAGATCATCAACGTACGGATCAGAAGTCGGCGGTGGAACGATTGTTGGTTGAGCGAGGGCTGCGCGTGTGCCGAGTAGAGCGGCTGCCGTAGCGGAGGATTTTACGAAATCGCGACGGGTTGTCATAGGGCGATTGAGCGATAGAGAGATGGAGCGATCAAAAGATCGAGCGATCAAGAGATTGAGCGACAGGCCGTAATCGATAACCGGGCATCGGTGGTGTCAATCGGTTATCGCTCAATCTCTCTATCGCTCAGTCGCTCTATCTCTTCATCGCTCCATCGCTCAATCGCCATTTCCACCTGCTTCCTTGTATGCCGCACCGATAGCTGGGCCGGCGACGTAATTGTCGAACAACAATTTCCTCACCGGAGATTCTCCAGCGAGTCTTCGCTTGAACTCCGAGAGATTCACACTCTTTCTCACCTGCTCGAGTATTTCGCCGCGCGCGACGGCATCCTTTGTCCGCTTCGAAATCGATGCGAACATTTCCGAGAGAGTTTTCAAATACGAATCATCGTGAAGTACTGGTCCATGACCCGGCACAATCGTTGTCGCTTTGAGGGCAATGATCTTGTCGAGAGTTGACGACCACTCGGCGACATGCGACTGCGGATTCCCAACTAGTGGAACTGGATACACGACGAGATCGCCAGTGATCACGATTCCTTCTTTCGGCAGATGCACGACGAGGTCGGCCGACGTGTGACCGCTTCCCAGATGTCGGATGTCGATAACGCGATTCCCGCGATACAGCGTCAGTCGATCATCGACGGTGATCGTCGGCAAAATCGCTTCTGCGCTCGCGCCATCACGCAACACGTAGCCCGCCAACGAAGTGTCGCTCGCTAATGATGTTCGCTCCTCTTCAGTCAACGGCCCGCCGCTCAATGATTTTCCGCTCACCAATAACTGCTTGATTGTCTGCAGAAACTGCGGCGCGCCGGTCAGAAAATTCTTTCGATTCGTAGCTCCTTGTCCGGGGAGATACTCGCGCATCGTCGACTGACCTATGAACTCGACGCCGGGAAACGCGTCGCGATACGCCTTGTTGCCGCGGATGTGATCATCGTGCCAGTGAGTGTTGATCACGTATCGCACGGGCTTGGTCGTGATCTTTCTTAGAGCAGCGATAACTTCCCGCGTGATTCCGGGAGCGCCGTTCGCGTCGACTACAATGACGTCATGGTTGTTGATGATGAAAACATTGTTGGCGTCGACCATGAAACCGACTGCGTCCTGCCTGATGACAGCGTAGACTCCCTCAGCGAGCTTCTCGAGCTTGAAATTTTTTGCGGGGCTCGTCGAGACGGGCTGTGCGCCGAGGATGATCGGAACTACGAGCGCAATCAGATATGCTTTCATGGCGGCATGATGCGCCGCTGCCACCCGTGTGGTCAATCACGGATGGT
>JBGQKT010000010.1:0-35923 GCA_041499635.1 Gemmatimonadaceae bacterium | reverse complement strand
GCGAATGATCGAAGGCGGCGAAGATCCGATGACGATTTTTCGCCGGGCAATCGCGATGTCTGCCGAAGACATCGGACTCGCCGATCCAAATGCTCTTCAAATCGCGGTTGCTGCGCGCGACGCGTATCACATGCTCGGTCCGCCGGAGGGATATCTGCCACTCGCCGAGATGATCATCTATCTCGCGACTGCCCCAAAATCCAACTCGGGTCTCCGCGCTCTCAATGCGGCATTCGAAGCAGCGCGCGAGACACCGGGTGCGCCTGTTCCGTTCCACATTCGGAACGCACCGACGTCGTTAATGAAGGAACTGGGGTATGGGGAGGGGTACCAATACGCGCATGGCGTCCCGGAGGCATACATTCCGCAGGAGTACCTGCCCGAGGCTCTTCGGGGAACCGTGTTCTACGAGCCGGGCCCATTCGGCTTCGAGAAGGACATCGCAAAACGACTTGCCTGGTGGAACGAGCTGAAGAGCCGGGCAGCAAACGATACCAACGATCAAGGCCCGCCCGACGGCAATGGCGAGCAGGGGGGGAGAAAGTGATGCGAAGGAAGATTCTGGTTGCAGCGATGGCGGCGGTTGCAGTGGGTGGTTGCGCGACGCTCGGCACAGGTGGATTCAAGCAGCCGATCGTGTCATTCAGTGACGTGAAAATCCGTGGACTCGGGTTGAGTGGAGGGTCGCTCGACATCGTGTTGAGCGTCTATAACCCGAATGGGTATAATCTCAATGCGTCACGATTGACGTACAAATTGATGGCCGAGGACAAGGATCTTGCGAATGGTGTTCTCGATCACGCCTTCCGCGTGAAGGACAGGGACTCGACGTTCGTTACGATTCCAGTGGATTTTACTTACGCAGCTCTGGGGGCGGCGGGACGACAGCTCCTGGAAAAGGGCTCTGTGAATTATCGAGTGATTGGCGATATTACAGTCGACACTCAGCTCGGGAATTTCACGGTGCCCTATGATCGGACCGGGCGCTTCTCGAGCTTCGGCAGCACCAGGTAGCCAAGAAGGCAGAGATATCAAAAGAGAAATGATCGAGCTGGAATCTCCGATCGAGAGAGCGATACTCGTCGGAGCACAAATAAAGGGGCCGCACGGGCGCGCGAACGGAAACGGTTCGTCGGGTTCGGCGGCCCCCACTCGTTCGCAGCGGATGGACGAGCACCTCGAAGAGCTCGAGCAGCTCGCGGACACCGCGGGTGCGACCGTCGTCGGGCAGCTCACGCAGCAACTGGATCGTCCGAATCCAGCGACCTATCTCGGCAAAGGAAAAATCGATGAGCTCGCTCGCGCGATCAGCGATAATCGAGCGACTCTTACGATCTTCGACGATGAGCTCACGCCCGCGCAGGGAAAAAACATCGAGGACGCAACCGGGCAACGAGTGATCGACCGCGCGGAGCTCATCCTCGACATCTTTGCGACGCGCGCGCGATCGAGTGAAGCACGAATGCAAGTGGAGCTCGCGCAATTGCAATACATGCTTCCACGTCTCACACGCATGTGGACGCACCTCGAGAAATTCCGCGGCGGCATCGGTGTGCGTGGCCCCGGTGAAACTCAGCTAGAGACGGACCGCAGGCTCATCAACACTCGCATCAAGCTTTTGCGGCAGCGACTCGAGGACGTTCAGAAGTCACGCAGCGTACAACGCGTGTCGAGAAAGGGCGAGTTCAGGGCAAGCCTCGTCGGGTACACGAACTCGGGAAAGTCGTCGGTTCTCAGAGCGATGTCGGGATCCTCTGTCTTTGTGGAAGATCGATTGTTCGCAACTCTCGACCCGCTCACACGAGAAGCGCAGCTCTCGGAAAACACGTCGATACTACTCACCGACACGGTTGGATTCATCCGCAAGCTGCCGCACCATCTCGTCGCATCGTTCCGCGCAACGTTGGAAGAAGTTGCGGAGGCAGACCTTCTTCTTCACGTCATCGACGTGTCGCATCCTGCATGGGATGAGCAGCGTACGGTTGTCGACGGTGTACTCAATGAGCTCGGCGTTAGCGACAAACCGCGCTTGCATGTCTTCAACAAAATCGATCGGCTTGCAGAAGACGACCTTTTGCCGATCGAAACCGCGATTCGCGATCAGATTCCCGATTCAGTTTTCGTCTCTGCAACAACACCGGGCGGGCTCGATCCCCTGCAAAGGGCGCTTTTGTCCGCAATCCGCACACGACGCCCCGTCACAGAGGTCCGCCTCCCGGTTACGAATGGAAAACTCATCGCCGAGATTCATCGCGAAGCGGAAGTCCTCGATCAGCGACACGAGGGCGAGGAGCTCATCATCCGCGCGAGAATGGACGCGGCTCTTGCCGGTCGGCTCGAGAGTGCGGGCGCAAAGGTCGCGATTTAGACCTTTCGGATTGGTGGCGGTTAGAGGGATGGGGGCTTATTATCAAATCCCCATGTTTCCGGTAAACAGTTGACCCTCCTGCAGCTCGCCTGGCTCAGCGCAGCGTTTCTCGCCGCCGGCTCACTCAGTCTCATCCTGACTCCTCTCGTGATACGAGCGGCGTCGGCGCTTCGACTGTACGATGCCCCCGACGGCGTAAGACGACTGCACGCTTCGCCCGTTCCTCGCTTGGGCGGAGTTGCCGTTTATCTCTCGACTGCCGCTGTGAGCTTCGGCGGAATCGTTCTCGGCGCGCGTGTGTTCTGGGAAAACGGACTGATCACGAACTCCGCCTGGAACACGCTCATGGGATTGCTCGTCGGGTCGTCGATTCTGTTTGCCGTCGGCCTCATCGATGACATTCGACCGTTACCGCCAAGCGTGAAGTTCGCTGCCCAGGTGGCGGCGGCATTCGTTGCTTACTACTACGGGATTCATCTTTACAGTCTCAAGCTCGGCCATGGCGATGGCGCGTTCGTCGGAATTCTTTCACTGCCGCTCGTGCTGTTGTGGATCATAGGAGTCACAAACGCCTACAACTTCATCGATGGGCTGAACGGACTCGCGGGCGGAATAGCAGTTGTCGCATCCGCGACGATGCTTGTAGTTGCGGCGAAACTCGGAAATGTGGTTGTGCTGATCCCGGTGGTTGCGCTCGGTGGAGCGCTCCTTGGATTCCTGCGATTCAATTTCCCGAAAGCGAGAATATTCCTCGGCGACGCGGGGAGCATGAGCGTCGGATTTATTCTCGCGGTGCTGTTGCTGAAGGCGGCCGAGGTGCCCGGACCGTCGGTGCTGATTGCGGTTCCGATCCTCGCGATGCTCGTACCGCTTCTCGATACGGCGCTCGCGATTATCAGACGCTGGCTGCGCGGAGTGCCGCTATCTGGCGCAGACGCACGCCACATTCATCACAGGTTGATGGCGCTCGGCTTGACGAATCGGCGGACCGCGATCGTGCTCTGGTGTCTTGCAGCGGCGATGGCTGCGTTCGGCGGCGTGATTGCGCTGAGCGCGCCCTATGTTGCCACGTCGATCGCCATCGCCGCGCTCGTATTGTTGAGCATTCTGGTGATCTACGGCACGAACCTTCTGTCTTACGATGAGCTGATCGTCGCCGGTGAAGTTCTACTAACGGCGCCGTCTCGCTTCCGTCGCGTGATCAGCGATCAGATTCTCGCTCATGACCTGACTGCGCGAATTCAGAGCGCGCGCGCACCTGATGAAATCTCGACGCTGCTCTCGTCTACCGCACCGAGCTTCGGATTTCTGAAAATGGAATTGGTGAGCGAGCGGGGCGCGGTCCTCAGCGTAGACGATGAAGTATCAACGAGCTGGGCATGGAAGCTCGAGTACCCGTTGCTGCGTTCCGAGAGTGTAGGGGGGCCGACTTACAAGCTCGCGATCTGGTGCAGCGCAGAAAACAGTGTGAGGCCATATGGCGCAGAGCGCGCGGCGAAGATCATCGCGCCGGGACTCACGCGGTGGTTGAAGGGAAGGTCTTCCGATTTGATGACGCCGCGCGACAACTACCCGATAGAAGAAGCGGCGTCACGTTTTTCGGGGCGTCGTGGCGGACTCTGGAGAACAAGAGCCCACTAGTCCGAAGCTCCGGAGCCCGCATATTCGTAATGGTAGTACCCACCATAAGTCGGCACCTTCGCATCGGGATCGTTGAGCACAGCGCCGACGACTCGTGCTCCGACACCAGCGAGCTGCTGAATCGCCTGCTGCGCTGCTTCGCCTTCGGTTGAGCCGGCGCGCAACACGAGCACGACACCGTCTGACAGCGTCGCGAGAATCGCACCGTCGGACGCAGCGAGAAGAGGCGGTGTGTCGATCACTATCAGATCGAAGGCTTCGGAGAGCGACGCGAGCGTCTTGCGCATTCTCTCACCACCCAACAGCTCGGATGGGTTCGGCGGGAGATTGCCCGACGCGATGACATAAAGTCCCGTGATGTCCGTCTGTCGAATCACGCCCTCTGCTTCCTCCTGGCCAATCACCAATTCCGTCATCCCCGGCTCGCGCGGAATCTGGAAAATCTTGTGAAGGCGGCCGCGTCGTAGGTCGCAATCGATCAGCAGCACTCGCATTCCATGCTGCGCGAAGGAAACGGCGAGGTTCGCAGCAGTCGTCGTCTTGCCTTCTCCCGGCGATGCGCTCGTGACGAGAACCGTCCGCAAAGTCTGGACGGCCTGAGAGAAAATGAGGTTAGTGCGAAGAGTTCTATACGCCTCGGCACTGGCCGATCGCATGTCGGTCACCGTAACGAGCTCTTCGATCGTTTTTTTCCTCGGCGGGCGTGATGCGCCGTTGCCTGTCTTTTTGGGCAATGCGCGCTGTAGTCCGCGGTCGACGGCAGTGTTTCGGACAAGTCGAGGAATGACTGCAAGTCCCGGAACCTGAAGCATCCGCTCGATGTCAGTGCGACGGCGAATCGACGTGTTCATTCCATCTACCACAACAGCCAGGCCGATTCCGAGTAGCAGCGCGACGATTACGCCGAGGGCAACTTTTCTGGTGCCTCCGGAAGGAATCGCGCCGTAAGGAACCTTCGCGAGATCGACGATCTCCACCTGACCCGCTTCAACAGCTTCAGCCATCTTCGCCTTCTGTAGCTCGCCCTGCAGCTCTTCGGACATTTTCTGAATCGTCTGCACCTGTTCGCTGAGCTGACCCTCTTCCGTTTCGGTAGCAGGCGCAGCAGCAATCTGTGAGGAGCTTGTCGCGCGCAAATTGTCCATCGCCTGGATGCGCGCATTGATGGAATTGATCTGACTCCGCACTGCGCTCATCAATCGATCTGTCGTCGAGGCGATGCGCGACGTTGCACCCACCACTTCGGGATTGCTCGGCGCGGCCCCTAGAGTAGTCAGACTGTCGCGGATCGATTCGTACATCGTGAGCTGCGCGTACAGCTGCTGGATAACCGGATTGGCGGCAATTCCTGGCGACGAAACGAGCGAACGGAGACTGGCGTCACTCGATTCGCCGGAGCGCGCTGCTTGTGCCAGCAGGGATTGGTATGTCCGCCGTTCCGCGTCGAGATCGGCCCTTCTCAGATCGATGTCAACAAGGGCGCGCTCCTGCGCGCTAGCTTTTTCCTTCGAAGAAAAAACCTGTCGTCGACTGCGGAAGTTGCTCGACGCAGCCGTTGCTGCACCAAGCATCGAGTCGGTTTGCTTGAGCTGCGACTCGAGAAAGATTCTTCGTCTCTTTGACTGGAGCTGAGACGTCACCGCGTTATGCGCCTGGAAGGCAAGCGCCATCGCGTTCGTCATGCGACGTGCCTGATGGGGCTCGAGCCCGACATAGGAGAGATCGATAATGTCGGTCTTCGGGCGCGGAGTTGCGGAGAAGCCACCGAGCGCTTCGCCGGCTGCATCCTCTTTTCCCACCACCTGCATTACGGTCGAGCCGATCGGCGGCCTTTTTGTTACCGTGAACGAAACGCCCTCGATCAGGAGAGGCTGGCCGTACGATGCGCTGGCCTGCGTGCGACGTGTTGTCGCAATTACGGACGTTGGTCCAAACGAGATAGAGATCGAATCCGCAGTCGCGCTGTCGGCGACAATAATGTTCGTCATCTCATCGACGAACGGCATCTTGGCTGCAGGTCTGAGACGCAGCCCACTCTGCTCCATCGCTTCGGTCGCAACGGCTTCGCTGGTCAGAATCTGAATCTGTGATTGCAGCAAATCTGTCTCACGCCCGATCACATCGAACGGACTTTGCTGGTCTCCGGCGAGTGAGCGGCGGGCGTCGTCTGCGAGGCGAATCGTCGAGACGGCCCGATATCGCGGGGCGATCTGCATCACCGAATAGACGGTGGGTCCGACGACAATGATGACGACAGCCAGGACCAACCAGATCTGTCGCTTAACAATCGCAACGTACTCGCGAATTCCGGCGTTGTCGGATTGCGGCTCGGCGTAGCCTTCGGGATAACCGGGGGAGATTATCTCGCGAGGTGGCGGAGTGTACCCGCCAGAACGATAAGGTACGAGGTCAGACACTAATGCCTAAAAAAGCTGGCAATCGCTGCGACCGCGGCAATTGTACTGGTGACGGGGCCGATATAATCGCGCAGGGCGTTGGTCTTGGTCGGCACGAGAATCTGATCACCTGAACGAATCTGCAGACTAGCTGCCTGTGAATCGGCTCTGCTGAGATCAACGGCAATCTCCTGACGGTCGCGAAGCAGCTTCACATGCTGAGTGTTCGCGTTGGAGGTTGGCCCGCCCGCAAGAACCACCGCCTGTGCGACGGTGGTTTCCGATGGCACACTCAACACATTCGGCGTTCTCACCTCGCCGCTGACGATCACTTTCAGAAGCGGCATTACGACGAACTGAGGATTGGTGAGATAGCGCGTAAGAAATGTACGCACTCGATCCTCGACGGCGGCCAGCGGAATGCCGGTCACCTGTACGTCGCGGTATAGCGGATGGACGAGCGTACCGTTCGGCGCAACCATGAAATCACCGCTGAATCCAGGCTGCACGGCGTTCTGACCCCAGACCAGGATGCGAACCTGATCGCCCGGATTGAGTCCTTCAGAGTTAGCGGCCGACTGCGCGCGCGCATTACCTGCGGCGATCAGACCTGCAAGCAGCAATAACGATTTGAGAATTCGTGACATGAGTTTTTTGGAGCCGCTCGTCCGGACGAGCGGCAGGGGTACAGACAGATGTTCAGACACGCGAAGATGCAAAGTATAACGTGAGCGCCGGAGAAGCCATTGCCTATTGGCCCGCGGGGAGGCGCCGAACGAGGGTATTGTTCACGACGATCGCGTCCATCCGGGTCCTCAAAAAGCAATCGAGAGCCTGCTCAGGAGTGTCGACGATCGGCTCGTTTTCATTGAAGCTCGTGTTCAGCAAAACAGGAACGCCCGTTATTCGAGCGAACGCTTCGATGAGCGCGTAGTACCGTGGATTCGATTCGCGACTGACAGTTTGAAGTCTGCCGCTTCCGTCGACGTGAGTGATTGCCGGTAGTACGCCACGCTTCTCGGGCCGCACGGGGTACACCTGCTGCATGAACGGATCAGGCGCGGCCCCGACGAAATATTCGTCCATCGCCTCCTCGAGAATCGAGGGTGCGAACGGGCGGAACTTCTCTCGAAATTTGATCTTGGTATTGATCAGCTCTCGCATGTCGCCGCGTCTTGCGTCCGCGAGAATGCTTCGATTGCCGAGTGCGCGCGCACCCCACTCCATTCTTCCCTGATACCAACCGACGACATTTCCGTCGGCGATGAGCCGCGCCGTTGCATCGAAGAGCGAATCTTCTGACAGTCGCTCGCATGTGTATCGCCATTCGGAATCGTCACGACCGTCGAGCACCACCCGCGCATCAGCGTCGTCGTAGTCTGTTCCCCAGTAGCCGTGGGTCATTACGAAGCCGCGCGGCTTCTTCAAAATCTGATTCCACGCTTGATAAGCTGCGCCGAGGGCGGTTCCACTGTCGGCGGCGGCCGGCTGAATGTACACGTCCTGAAACGGAGTGTTCTCGCGAACCTTTCCGTTTGCGACGCTGTTCATCGCGCAACCGCCAGCGAGACAGAGGCGCGGATTCTTGGTGCGAGACCAGAGCGCGTTGAGCACATGGAAGGCGCACTCTTCGTATACCGCCTGGAGAGATCGGGCAAGGTTCTCGTGTCGGGATTCGAGCGGCTCACCAGACACGCGCGCCGGTCCGAGCAATCGATTGAGCTCGGCGGTGTAGAGCGGTCCCATCGTAGGCGAGCCGCCCTCCCATTCCATCTCTACGCCTTCGTCCCAATGGCGGAAATATTTTCGCGTCAGCTCGAAATCCCCGCCCGGCTTCAGCGACACCAGCTTTCGAATCTCGTCGACGAACTCGGGTGCGCCGTATGGCGCCAGGCCCATCACCTTGAACTCATCGCCGTAATTCGGAAATCCGATGTGCTGTGTAACGGCAGTGTACAGCACGCCGAGCGAGTGTGGATACGAAACCTTGTGCAGCATGCGGATCTGATTTCCGCGCCCGATGGCCGTCGACGTGCTGATGAAATCACCGAAGCCGTCAATGGCGCACACGGCTGCGTCCTCGAAGGGAGACACGAAGAACGCGCTCGCCAGGTGTGCGGGATGATGTTCGACGAAATGAATCCGAGGCAGCTCCGACTCGGTAACTCCGAGTGCGGCCGCGAGCGGTGTTCGGACCTCGTGAACTTTTTTCAAGTTGAGGGTGCGATTCACAATGTTCGAGATTTTCATCTTGTTCCGCACCGCAAACGCAGCTTTCCGGATCAAGTTCGCTCGCGGATCACGACTGATTGCAACGTGTTCGACGTCCCGTCCAGAAATTCCGCCGATCTCGAGACATCTCGTGATCGTCTCGGTGGGAAAGCCGGCCCAATGCTTGATACGCCGGAACCGCTCCTCTTCGAGAGCGACGACAAGCTCACCGTCCCGCAGGAGCACCGCCGAGCCGTCGGCGTGATAGGCGTTGATTCCGAGGATGTACATCGTTGTTAGCCAGCTGCGAAGGCGCGCTTCTGTTCGACAACCGCGCCGTACATCTCCGAGAGTAGCTTGCCGATTGCGAGGGGCGAGAAATTTCGCTCGACAATCGATGGACCGAATTCACGAGCGCGCTTTCTCATTTCATCATCACCAAGGACAGAAAGAATTGCGTCAGCGAGAATTGGCGGATTCGCGACGGCGACTTTTCCAACGCCTTCGGTGCGGACAAAATCTGCCAGGTGAACTTCAGGCGAAACGACGACAGGCACGCCAGCTTCGAGCGCTTCAAGCACAACGACACCGAAGTTTTCGTGATGAGATGGGAGAACCAGCAGAGTCGCCGAGCTCAGTAGTTTTTCTTTTGTCAATTCGGACGCAAACCCGCGGAACGATACGCTATTAGCGATACCGTTCATGGATGCCCGTCGTTGCAGGGTAGCCACATAGTCGGGATCACCTTCTCCCGCGAGCTCGAGCAACGCGCTCGGCATTGCCCGCCGAACGAACAGCCATGCGTCGAGCAATGACTCGAGGTTTTTTATGGGATCGATTCTTCCGATAAAGAGCACCCTGCTTCCGTCGCTGTTTCCGTCACGGCTAACTCGATGCTGAGTGTCCGCGAGCGACGGAGGCGGAATGACATACGCGCGTCCGGTAAAATCGACGCCGTGCCAATCGGCTTCCTGTCGCTCCGTCTCGCTAGTGAAGTGCAACGCTCCCGCGCCGCGGAGATTCTTCCGCTCGAGAAGCGCGAAGTATGCGTGCTTCAGCGCGGTGCGTCGATGGCGGAATGTGTATCTCGAGAGCGTACCAAACGGACGCAGCACTACTGCGGCCGGCGAGCCAATCGCTGCCCTGGCCGAGAGAGAGCTGATGGAATTGAACAGACCGTGAACGTGCACTACGTCGAAATCTTTGGCAGACCCATTGACCCAGCGAACGAGCGTTGGCGAAGCAACGAATGCGCCGCCTCCCACTGATCGAAAGAAGTGAAGGTCGGTTTTGCCGGCTCGCGAAATGAATGCGTCGACATCCTCAGGTGCACAGCGCGGTGACGCAACCGTTACGTCTATTCCGGCGAGCCTCGATGCGACGACGTACCCTGCGAGAGAGTAAGTGGGACCTCCGTACGATTGGGCGATGCTTGGCGCCACGTGCAATACTTTCACCGAGAGCCGGCGAAGGATATCGGCGGGGGCGTCGCGGGCGCGGCAACATTCCCGAACACTACGTCGTTTTGATCAGCCCATCGCTTGAGCGTGTACAGCGCCCACGGCCTGCTCCACGTCATTCCGGCCCGATGATTTTGGAAGTCGGCCCAAGTGCCCCGAACCGCGGTCGGAGACAATCCCGCGCGCGCGACGTCTGCCGACGTCAACACTCCATTTATTTCGCCAAACAATTCCTTTCGCATCCAACGCTCGAAGGGAAGAGTGAATCCTTGTTTCGGGCGGCCGAGCAACGTCGGCGGCAAGATATCCTGCATCGTTCTTACGAGTATCGGCTTGGACATGCTCCGCGACAGTTTTTCGGAATCCGGAAATTCCATCGCAGCTTTCGCAACTTCTCGATCGACAAATGGAACGCGAAGCTCGAGACCGTGCGCCATGCTGAACACATCGCTGTCGCGGAGCAATGTGTTGCGCATGTAGCCAGAGATCTCGTAGTACGAGACTTGTTGGAGGAGTGTGAATCGCGCGATGTCCTGCGACGTAGAACTGTCCGCCAACTTGTTTCTGCGACTGCCACCCGTGACCAGCGACTGCGCCTGGCGCTCATCGAACAATGTCCGAGAAGCGCGGTATGCTCCCTCGGCGGGCGTGGAATCGGCGAACAAGCGACTCATTCGCTCGAGTCTCGAGTCCTTGGTGATTGCCGATGCGCTCGCGAGAAATGCACGCGCTGCCCCGCGAAATGGCCATAGTTGAGCGGCGAGCGCGGCCCTACTGAAAGATGGGTATCCGCCGAACAGCTCGTCGCCGCCTAAACCCGAAAGCACGACCTTGATTCCATTTTCTCGCACCGCACGACTCACCGCGTACGTATTCAGACCGTCGAGCGAAGGCTGGTCCATCGCCGCGAACGCGCCGGGAAGGGAATCCAGGAGATCTTGCCCAGTTATCGGAATCTCGTGATGATTTGTCCCGAATTTCTCAGCGATCGCTCGTGCGGGCTCCGCCTCCGAATAGTCAGCTTCGTCGAACGTGATCGTAAACGTGTCGAGTCTTGTATCAGACACTTCGCTTGCAACGCCGACGACTGTTGATGAGTCGAGCCCGCCCGAAAGAAAAAGTGCGATCGGCACGTCGCTGAGGAGATGATGTGCGACGGAATCGCGAAGAGCTTGTCGCAGCTGACTCGTCCGAGAAGTTGCGTCGCTCAAGCGCTCGCTCGCCGGCGGACTGAAAACATCCGCGAATCGCTCCGGCTCTCCGACGGTCGGTGTGTCGCGGCGACAATCGATTGTGATGAAGCACCCAGCCGGTACTGCCTCGATCGATTCGATGATCGTCAGCGGCTCGGCGACTGACCCGAGCGCAAGGTACGATCGTAGCGCGGCGGGAGATATTTGTCGCGCAACTAATTCCGACGTGAGCAGTGCGCGTATTTCACTCGCGAACAACATAGTGCCGCGAGATTCAGTCACGTAGAGAGGCTTGATGCCGAACGCGTCGCGGGCGAGGTAGCAGCGCTCCACGTCACGATCCCATAGAGACAACACGAACATACCGCGCAGCTTCGGGAGAACGCGCGATCCCCACCTTATCCACCCTTCGAGCACCACCTCTGTGTCACCAGTGCTATCGAACTTCACGCCTTCGCGCGCAAGCTCATCGCGCAGCTCGCGGAAGTTGTAAATCTCTCCGTTGTAGCTCAGACAGAATCTTCCATTGGCGGACCACATCGGCTGATGACCGGCCATGGACAAGTCGAGAATAGCAAGCCTTCGGTTCGCAAATACTCCGCGCGTCGCCCCGTGCGTCCCAGTCAGCTCGGCGAATCCTTCGTCATCCGGGCCACGATGCGCAATCGCACCTGACATTCGCTGAACAATTGCGCGCACGTCGTGCG
This sequence comes from Gemmatimonadaceae bacterium, assembly GCA_041499635.1. Classification (GTDB taxonomy): domain Bacteria; phylum Gemmatimonadota; class Gemmatimonadetes; order Gemmatimonadales; family Gemmatimonadaceae; genus UBA4720. The sequence continues at coordinate 23,947 of JBGQKT010000010.1, read as the reverse complement.
AAGAAAGGGCGCCTGCTATTCCACACATTACTGACTAGCTCCGAGGCTTGACGAGAGAGCGCGCAGCCGCAACGAGACCCGCTGTTGCCGTGCTGAACGAGTAGCGTGAAGCTACTCGTCTGCAGTCGTCGGCGAAATCGTGTCCGCGAGACTTTTCGTCGCGAATCTGAGCGAGTGCATGGGTAAGGGCCGAGACCTCCGCAACAGGATAAATGTCTCCGGTTACGCCGGGAGAGATCAAATCCGGAGCGCAGCCGACTCCGTCGCTGACGACGCAGGGTGTGCCCGAAGCGAGCGCCTCATTCACCACTAATCCCCAAGTCTCACTCGTGCTCGACAACACACACACGTCGGCTGCCGCGTAAACCTCGCCGAGCGCGGACTGATTGATGAATCCGGGGAACACTGCATGGACGCCAAGCGTTGCCGCATCATTTCGGCAGCGGTCCATCTCCGGCCCGCTGCCAACTATGACCGCGGTAGTGTTCTTACCGAGTGCAGCGGCAGCGGCGATTACGTCCCACGGTCGCTTGTTGTCGTCGAGCTTTCCAACGAACAGAACAGCGAAATTCTCCCCAGGAATTCCGAGCTTTGCGCGAACCCTCGCGCGTCCGCCCGTGACGCGCGCGTTCGCGGCCGATCTCGAAAAAATTTCGTTGTCAACGCAGCTCGGCGAGAAATGAATTTTGGAGCTTGGCACGCCGAATCGCTCGAGGTATTCCCGATTTCGCGTTCCAACGGTCAGATAGGCGCTGAAGAAGCGAAGCATCGCTCTCGTTTTCGCGCTCCACGCGATTTGGCGGATTCTTCCATTCTTGCTGGTGAGTGGTGTGTCTCCGCGGTACAACGCGGGAATTCCATGAATTCGACACTCGATGAGCGCGCGCACCAACGTCGACGAGTACCATCCGGGCACAACCACCGCGTCGGGACGTGAATCACGAATCGCTCGTCCCATTCCTCGAACGTCGAGACCGAAGAATCTGTCAAAGTGCAGATAATCGTCGGACTGCGATGGCCGCAATTGAATGAAGTCATATCCGTCGAGCGGCAGTGTGTCCCATTCAAAGCTGACTCCGAATCCAACTCCCTGTTGCTCAGCCGTAGGGACGGTGCCGTAAATCACCGTCAGCTGAATCTCGGGACATTCCTGGTTTATGAATCGAAACCAGGGTGAGTAGTACTGCACAGGATGAGTCATCGAAAACGTGACTCGGAGCGCGCCTGCCTTAGGCGACAAGATCGAGAACGTGTGCGAGCTCACCCGCAAGCGAGCGCGCAGAAAGTTTGTCGAGCTCGCTCGCACGCCATGCGATTTGCGCTGTCGAAGGATTTTCGACGAGCGAGCGTAAGGCCATCGAGATATCACTTGCGCGGCCTTCAGCAGGATCAGCCGCAGAATACGTAATCAAGTGCGAGTAGGGTGGGGACGTCACGCGCTTCATTATTTCTGCGACGCTGCTCTCCGCGTGATACACCGCGAGCAGTGGTCGCCCCGAAAGCAGTGCAGGGTAGAGCTTGCTCGCAGTGTAGTGCGGCTCGTTGCTTCCCATGAGAAGTATCGCGGATGCTTCGACATGAATCGTCAGTGCGTCGAGATAATCCACGCGCAGCGCGTGTTCGCTCACGCGGCTCTCTACCCCAAATTCGCGCGCGACCGGCATCACGCGCTGAGGAGGGTTGCCCGCGGTCTGGTTGCTCGTTCCGAAGAAATGAATTCGAATCTGCTCGTAGGCTTGCGGTGCGGACTCGCGGAGCATCGCAAGTCCGCGAAAAACTGCGCGAAGCGTTTCGAATCCAAGCGGAAGAAGTGTCCCGACGTAGCAGACGTGGAAATTGCCGTCGCTTCGATCGAACCATTGATTGGGCCGGCGCGATTGCCGAAGGTATTCAAAATCCGCCGCGTCACCGCCGTAAGGAATCGCGGCGCAAGGAATTCCACTCAGCTCCGGAATTCTCTCCCGGATTATCTCGTACGTGCCCGCCGATACCGCTGTTACCGCATCGGCCGCGCGAACCGCAATCGGCTCGAGGCGAAGGGCGGCGATTCGCGTGAGCCGGCTTTTGAGATCGACCGATCCATTCTTTCCGCCACCGACTTCTGCTCCCCAAGCACTTACCCACGGGTCGATGTAGTCCAGCACGAATGGCACGTGAAAACGTGATTTCAACATCGGACCAAGCAACGCTGGATAGGTCGGAAAAATCGTTATGAAGAGCGCGTCGAATTTTTCCGTCGAGAGTAGTCGCGCGGCCTCCCGATAGAGTCCGGTGAACGCCCGAAGTCCGAGGTCGCCGATGCCAAGCCTTCTGGTCCAGCTTGCACCCCAGGCGGGCGCGCGAACAACGCGCAGATCACGTGGCACCATTGCCTCGAGCTCAGGATCACGTCGTCCCTCGTTTGCGGATTCTTCGACGGTCAACACAGTCGGATCCCACCCGAATTCTCGAAGATGCGGCGCAAGAAGCCGGACGCGGTGGGTCGCTGCGCCTGTGTCGGGAGGAAAATGCGGTGCGATCATAAGCACGCGCCGAGCGGTCATTGAAAAATTCCTGCGATTGCTTCGACCAGTTTCCCTCTTTCGTCCGGATGCTCCCAATGCCAGCGGCTGCGAGCAGCGGCCCACGCTGCTTCTTTTCCGCGGGCAAGACTCGCCGGATCGTCGCTCCATTTTTTGAATCCACGTGCAAGAGATTCGACGTCGCCGGCGGAGCAGAGAAGCGCACCTTCACCAAGATCAGTGGCCAGCTCGCGTTGTCCTGGCGTTTCCGTCATCGCAACCGTCAGACCAGCCAGAATGTACGTTGGAGCCTTGCTCGAAAGCGACAGACTGCGTCCCGAGTCATCGAGCGCGAGACCCACATCGTGTGGACGGCAGAGGTCGATCATGTCGTCGGGCGGGGCATGTCCGACTGGGGTGAGCGTCAGCTGCGGAGCGGTTTCGCTCGCGAGCCGCCGCAGCGATCCAAGGTAGTTATCGGAAATCACGCCGCGAATCGTGAGCTCACACCTTATTTCCGCGAGACCTGCGGCGCGGATCGCATCTTCGAGCCCGTGACCTCGTCGAATATTCGTCCCAAAGCAATACAACCGAAGATTTCCATCCCAGTCGCGTACGGTCGGCTCGATCTCCGGAAGCGGAAAGACGTTGTGAATCGGAATTGCGTCTACATCGAACGACGAACGATAGGCATCAGCGATTCCGCGACTTCCGGCAGTCAACACAGATGCACGCGGAAGAATGCGCCGCTCGATTTTCTCCGTCACGCCGGAGTAATGGCTCCGTAAATCCTGTGGATTGTGAAATTCCTCGAGGTCGAGCACGAACGGAACTCCGACGCGCCGAGCGGCTTCCGCTGTTGCGGCGAGCGCATTGCCTCCGCCATAAATCAACTTTGGCCGTGTGTGAACCGCGGCCGAGACGAGCTCCGGGAAAAATCGTTCGCGAACTCGCGCGGCAGTTGCAAAGCCGACGCGCTTCAACCCGCCCACGCGCATGATTTGACGTGCGGCTTTGCGTCTCAGCACGCTCCACGCGTGACGCGGAAAAGCGTCGCGCTTGCGATAGTCGACGGTTGCCCATCGCCATCTCGACCACCGCGATGCGAGGATCGAGCGATCTCCTTCGTCGCCCCACGTCATGAATTGCGCGCTCACGACGCTGACGTCGTAGCCTTCCTCCGCGAGCGCGTCGGCGACTTTCACCATGCGAGGCGTTGTCGCCAGATGGCGAGCGGTGAGAACGCAGATTCGCGGCTTCACTCGTCAGTTACGAATTCGATTCTGGGTCACAGACTGGCGCCGCCCGCAAGAGAGAAGCGAGGTGCGCTGCGGAGTCTTTGCTCGACGTCGGTTTGGTTTCTTACGTAGATCCGATTGCCCGAAGGATTAGGACTCGGCACAGAAATGAGATTCCGTTTCAGCGGATCATACGATCGCGCAACGAATCCGTGGTCGACCATCAACTTGTCGATCTCATTCTCGTCGATTCCGTAACGGGCACCACTTCCATTCATCTCCAGAACGACGGCGAGCAACGCATCGTTTTGCAGTATGCCTTCCGCGCCCTGTAGCACACGCATCTCGTAACCCTCGACGTCGATCTTCAAGACGACTGGATTTTCACCGCGAAGAACCGTGTCGAGTCGTCTAACCGGCACCGACGTTCGATCCTGGGCATTGTCATCCGGACTCACGACGTGGTTCACGGAATCAAGTCCCTTCGTGAAAGCAAGCTCGCCGTCCTCGGATCCAGCCGCGAGCTGATTCGCTTGAACGCGAGAAGCGAAATCATTGAGGCGAATATTTTCAGTCAGTCGCTCGAACGTTTCGGGTGCGGGCTCGAAGGCGGCGCATCGCGTGCCAGGAATCGACGCTGCGAGCACTGTGTACGCTCCGATGTTCGCTCCGACATCGACGAAGAGCTCGCCTGATCGAATCGCGTGAAGGACGAACGCCATCTCCGGAAATTCATGCAGCCGGGTGTAGAGATTGCCCGTGACCGCGGGCGCTCCTCGGCTCACAACGAGCCGGGAGCCATTCACGAACTCCATTACGACTGGCCCGGGAACCAGGCGACTACCAATTTGCCACGCGACAAACCTGCCGAGAGCTTTCGCTCTCGATCCCTTGTTCAGTGGGTGTCCCATTATGAAGCGAAGCGTCGACAAGAGCGTCACGTGGAATGAAAATTAAGCGTTGATGACAGCAGCAACATATCCGGGGAGTGATTACAGACCCGACATTGATGGATTGAGAGCGGTCGCCGTCCTTGCGGTGCTCGGGTTTCACGCCAACCTCGGAGCATTCCGCGGCGGCTTCGTGGGCGTTGACATTTTTTTTGTCATCTCCGGCTATCTGATCACCGGGCTCATCCTCAGCGCGCTTTCGCGCGGCACCTTCACATTCTCGGAGTTTTATACCCGGCGCATAAATCGAATCTTTCCGGCATTGCTGGTTGTGCTTGCCGCGACGGCCACTATCGGGTGGACCATTCTGTTCTCGAGAGAATTCCAATTGCTCGGCAAGCACATTTTCGGCGGAGCTGCGTTCGTCTCGAATGTGATTCTCTGGAGGGAAGCAGGGTACTTCGATTCGCCAATGAAGCCGCTGCTGCACCTGTGGTCACTGGCAGTAGAAGAACAGTTCTACCTTATCTGGCCGCTGGTTGCGTGGCTCACGTGGCGATGGCGACGAAGCAGTATGCCAGTCGTGATTGGTGCCGTTGTCGCGGTCTCATTTCTCTTGAGCGTGCTCGCGGTCAGTCGCTCTATGGGGAGCGCAGCATTCTATTCACCACTGACGCGGTTTTGGCAGATCATGATCGGGTCGCTGCTGATCTACTTCGAAACTCGATACCGGCGACCGATAATGAGATACCTCCAGACGCGACCCCGGCTTCACGTCGGTGCGGCGATCTTCGGAATAGTGCTGCTGCTCGCGTCACTGGCGATTGTCGATTCGACAACTGCGTGGCCGGGATGGTACGCGCTGTTGCCAGTCGCTGGAGCTGTAACGCTGATTGCGGCGGGACCGGATAATTGGATCAGCAGGAAGCTCCTCGCAAACGAGTGCATGGTTGCAATCGGGCTCATCAGCTATCCACTGTATCTCTGGCATTGGCCATTGATCGTCTTTGGACGTGTCCTTAGCGACGGACCGATCCCGCCTTTGGCGATGATCGGCATTCTTGCGCTGTCGTTCCTTTTAGCGCTTGCGACGTATCAGTGGGTAGAGAAACCGATTCGTTTTGGAAACCGGAAGCGACGAAGCGCACGTTTTCTTCTCTCTGGTGTTGGTGCAATGGCGGTCAGCGGACTGATCATTCAGAGACAGCTTATCCACCCTCGATTCGGCGAGCAGGCTTCAGCAATCGAACAGGCGCAGACTGACTGGGATTTTCCCGGCCAGGGAGGACTCCGCAGCTTCAGCGGCGATGTCGTGGTTGACACAATTCCCGGCGATCCGTCACGGGCCGTGGCATTCTTTGGCGATTCGCACATTCAGCAATACTGGCCGCGCGTGGTTTATCTGGCGCGCGCGAAAAAGGATTCGTTTCCGCTGACGCTTTTTTTGACGTATGGAAGTTGCCCGCCGCTTCCCGATGTGAATCGAGATATGATCGACCCGCTCACAAAATCACGCTTTCAATGCGATCGGTTTCACCGGAAGGCGATGCGAATACTCTTGAACCCGGCGATCAAAACGGTGGTTATGGGTGCCTACTGGGAACTCTATTTGCCGGAGGGCAAAACTTTTCTTGTCAGCGATCCGTCTCATCCGCCGCTTACTCCCACCAGCGCCAGCACAAACATCGCGTTTCGCGAAATGGAGCTGGAGGTACGTGAGCTGATCGCCGCCGGCAAGAAGGTCTACATCCTTCTTTCGAATCCAACGTCCCCAGCTTTCGATCCACGATCGATGTTTGCGAACAGGTTGCGAGGCTTCCAGGAAAGGAAGCCGGTGACCGAGATCGCAAAGGCGGACTTCATTTCCCGGTCCGCGACGGTCACTACGAGATTGCGCCAACTGGCTGCGAACGTTGGCGCCACGGTTATCGATCCGGTCGACTACTTGTGCGACGCGAAGAAGTGCCCGACGGTTTCCGCCGACGGAATGCCCATTTACACCGACGAGCAACACCTGCGTGCCAGCTTCGCGCGGACTGCAGCCGTGTTCATCGATTCGATCTTCAGGAAAGGGAAATGATTGGTCATCCCAAGTCTCAAAGGACGCGATAGCCGTATATTCGACCGAGTGATTGAGAGCAGCGTCGAACTCCAGCAAATATTGAGTCTGCCCGAGCTCGAGGCGGTGGCGCGACAGCGCATGCCAGCGATGGCGTACGAATATGTTGCTTCGGGCGCGGCCGACGAGGTTACCGTCAGATGGAATCGAGAAGCCTACGACAGGATTGCGCTTCGCCCTAGAATGCTCGCTGGTGTCGAAGCACCGGTTACGGGCGTGTCGATATTCGGGACACCGCTGGCGTTTCCGATCATGCTCGCGCCGACCGCTTATCACAAAGCACTTCATCCTGAGGGCGAGCTCGCTACAGCGCGAGGAGCAGGCGCGGCTGGAGCCGCATGGATCGTAAGCTCTGCCTCTACGACGTCGATCGAGGATATCGCCGCAGCTGCATCTGCGCCGCTGTGGTTTCAGCCCTACGTCCAATCGGACAGAGAATTCACGCGCGACGTTGTCCAGAAGGCTGTCACTGAAGGATGCGAAGCGATTTGTTTGACGATTGACACTCCCGTCCTCGGCGCGCGTGACCGGCAGGTGCGATCGGGGTTCACGCTGCCGCACGGCGCCGAGACTCCCTATTTATCGAGCATCGGCGCGGGCGGACGCGGCATAAACAATCCGAAGCGTGTGGTTCTCTCGTGGCGAGACGTCGAATGGATGCGCTCGATTGCTGGCGTGCCTCTCGTTCTGAAGGGAATCCTCAGCTCATACGATGCAAAGCTCGCACTCGGCGCAGGTGCGCAAGGACTGATCGTCTCGAATCATGGCGGCCGCAACCTCGATACTGTTCCAGCAACCATTGACGTGCTGGGTGAAGTTGTCGAAGCCGTAGATTCGAAAATCCCGGTGCTCGTCGACGGCGGAATCCGCCGGGGAACTGATATTGTGAAAGCGCTTGCGCGCGGAGCGACTGCAGTACTCATTGGACGACCTTACTGTTACGCTCTGGCCTTGTGGGGAGCTGCGGGTGTTCAACGTTGCGTAGAAATTCTTCGCGCCGAGCTGGAGATGGCGATGATCCTCTCCGGACGTGGAAGCATCGCCGAGATCGACGGGTCGTTGATTGTCTGAAGCGTTGAACAGAGTCCCCTTGTTGAGCAATGGAGCCAAACAAATTGTTCGCTTGGGGCTCAATGCGTTAACGAGGAGATCGGCTGGCGCGATGTCCTGGGTTCTCGAGGAGGGAGAGAATTCAGGCAATGCATCGCTTTCGCGAGACGAGCCGGAGGTTGTCATCGGCGGATTGGAGATAATCGAGCGAAATCCTCCGTCGATCCTGATCGAGACGCCGCTCACGGGCGATCCGGCTCACGACGACCAAATAAATGGGATGCTCGATACCCTCCGCTCGCTGGGATACGAGCTTTGGGAAATAGTTACCAGGGAGCAGGATCTAAAGTCTTACCTGCCTGATTCTAGATTCATACCTTGCAGTTATCCAAAGCTCCTGCAGAACACCCTGTGCGTTCACGCCTCGCGTCGGGAAACGATTCTTGAGGCGCCGACCGATTTCCGCGCCAAGGAAAGTCGATGATTCATTTGTACAAGAAGCTCGTCAGACTCTTTCCGCCAGATCAGCGTCGACAAGCGAAGCTCATCGCTCCTGCGATCGTATTTACGGCGCTGCTGCAGGTCGTCGGAATAGGATCGGTTATGCCGTTTCTGGCCGTTGTTTCCGATCCGACGATCATTCAGCGAAGCCGGGCACTCCACGCTCTTTATCAATTCTTCGGGCTGTCCAGCACTCACGGTTTCCTGCTTCTGCTCGGATGCCTGTCGTTCGCGCTGCTGCTGATTGGGAACTTCGTTTCGGCGCTCACGACCTGGTGGATGGTGAGATTCGCGGAGATGCGCACTCACTACCTCGCATCGGTCGTACTCGAGCAGTACCTGAATCGCCCATACGTTTTCTTTCTTAACAAGAACAGCGCGGAGCTTGGAGTACGAGTTCTCTCAGACGTTGTTCAAATAGTCACCGGCATTCTCCTGCCGATGTTGCAAATGGTGAGTCAGCTGGCGCTGGCGGTTTTCCTTCTCGCGTTTCTTTTCGCCGTCAATCCCATTCTCTCGCTCACTGTCTTCGTCGGACTCGGGGGCATTTACGCCGCGGTCTACTGGGTCATCCGAGGTCGACTTACCAAGATTGGAACTGAAAAGGCCGAAGCGAACGAGGAACAATTCCGCGCGCTGTCCGAGGCGGCCGGTGCAATTAAGGAAATCAAGCTGCTGAACCTGGAGCATGTTTTTCTCGAGAGGTTCAAGCGTCCCAATCTTGTTATGGCGCGTTCGGTCGCGAGTCAGTCCATGCTCGCAATCACGCCGAATTATGCGATGGAGACGATTGCCTTCGGCGGAATTCTCGGCGTTGTCGTCGCCGTGCTTGCGACCGGCGGAAAGTTGTCTCAAGTACTGCCGCTGGTTGGCGTTTTCGGGTACGCGATAATGCGCATAAAGCCTGCGCTGCAAATCGCTTACGCTTCGGTTTCACAGATTCGATTCAACGAGCCCGTGCTCGATCGAGTCTCGGAGGAATTCCGCGACATCGAGTTCGAGCCGCTCGGCTGGATTCCACAGAAATCCGCGAACACAGGAAAGCTTCGCCCTCGAAATCGAATCGAGCTTCTCGGAATCACGTTTCAGTATCCGGGAGCGCCGCGCCCGTTGTTTGAAAACCTGAGCATTGATATCAAGGCCGGCTCCTCCGTCGCGTTCGTGGGGTTGACGGGATCAGGCAAGACAACGCTGGTTGATATTCTCCTTGGGCTGCTGGTTCCCGATGCCGGCATTCTTGCTGTCGATGGAATAACGGTGACAGATGAAAACCGCAGCGAATGGCAAGCGGATCTCGGCTACGTTCCTCAACAGATCTATCTTTCGGACGACATGATCCTCCGGAACATCGCTTTTGGGGCAGATGACGTTGACGCGGGCCGTGTTGAGCAAGCCGCAAGAACCGCGAACATCGACGAATTCATTTCGACTGAGCTGCCGATGGGGTATAAAACGCGAGTCGGCGAGAGGGGCGTTCGTTTGAGTGGAGGCCAACGACAGCGAATCGGTATTGCGCGCGCCCTTTATCGGGATGCCGACGTGCTGATTCTCGATGAGGCGACGAGCGCTCTCGACATGATTACCGAAGCGAGGCTTTTCAAATCAATCAGAGATTCCGCTCGTACGAAGACATTGATCATCGTTGCCCATCGAATACCAACCGTGCGCGACTGTGACACGATTTTCCTGATGGATCGAGGTCGCATCGCGGCGTCCGGAACCTACGACGAGCTTCTCGCTTCCAACGATCAGTTCCGCGCAATGGCTCGCATCGGCAGCGGCTACTCCGAGCCTCGCGACGAGGAAGCGCCCGTTGGAAGGGCAATGTGACGCGGTTCATCTGACATGTGTGGAATTGCCGGCATTGTAAGCGCGCGAAAGGACGTCACGCGGTCACGGCTGAAGGCCATGACGGACAGCCTGACTCATCGCGGTCCCGACGCCGAAGGCGCATGGCGCAGCCTCGACGGAGCGGTGGGACTTGGAAGCCGGCGGCTTGCCATTCTCGATCTCTCGCCACAGGGCAATCAGCCGATGACGACCCGTGACGGACGCTACACAATCGTCTACAACGGAGAGATTTATAACTACAAGGAAATTCGCGCGACGCACGCCGGCAAAGGCGTGAGCTATCACGGAAACTCGGATACGGAAGTCGTATTGAATCACTTCTGTCTTTTTCGTGAGAAAGCACTCCAGGATTTTGATGGCATGTTCGCCCTCGCAATATGGGATTCAGCGGAACGCGAGTTGTTTTGCGCGCGGGACAGATTTGGAGAGAAGCCTTTTTACTATCACGGATGCGATGGAGAGTTCGTCTTTGCGTCGGAGATAAAAGCGCTGTTCGCCGGCGGCGTTCAACGCGTCGTCAACCACTCGAAACTATTTGGATATTTCCGAAATCCAGCGAATCCCGTTGTCCCTGGCCGTGACGACCAAACTTTCTTCGAGAATGTCTACAAACTCGCGTCGGCCACTCGCATGTTAGTCAGCGAAAACGGGTCGCTGCGCTCGAAGAACCGGTATTGGCAAATCTCGAAGGAGGTGCGTAGCGAAATCGATCTCGATGGCGCAGTAGAAAAATTCAACTACCTCTTCAGCGAATCAGTAGCGCGCCGCCTCAGGTCGGACGTGGCTGTCGGCTCGAGCTTGTCAGGTGGCGTGGACAGCTCGGCCATCGTGTGCGTCGTGAGGGAGCTGCAACCTGACTCAGCCTACAACACGTTCTCTGCGAGATTCGATGGATTCGAGGCCGACGAAGGAGAGTACATCGACCTCGTCAATGCGCAGGCAAGAACAACTCCTCATCTGGTTTTTCCAACGGAGAATGATCTTTCCGCCGACCTCCCGGACTTCTGTTACTTCCAGGACGAGCCAGTCGAGTCGTCGAGCGCTTTTGGGCAATGGTCGGTTATGCGGCGCGCGGCGCAGGACGGCGTGGTGGTTCTTCTCGACGGACAGGGAGGCGATGAGATGGCCGCTGGTTACGCGGAATACCTTCCCGCCTTCTTTGCCGAATCGTCCCAGACAAACGGGAGTGGCCGGCATGCGCCGTTTGCTGCAGCCGTTCGCAAAGCGACAGTTGCTGTGAAGCGTGCAACGCGCCGACAGCTGGCCCGCGCCGGAATCGGGAGTCGCCGTCCGACGGATACCTTCCTCAGCAGAGCGTACACCTGGGAGTACGGTTTCGACGCAGGATTTCTCGACGAACAACCCGCGGCTGATCTGAATTCGGCGCTCGCTCGTGATCTCATCGATGGGAAACTCGAGAACTACCTCAGGTATGCGGACCGCAACTCAATGGCGCACTCGCGCGAAGTACGACTACCGTTTCTCTCTCATCCGCTCGTCGAATTCATGTTTTCGCTGCGGGGCTATTACAAGATTCACGACGGATGGAGCAAGTTTATCGTGCGCAAGGCTCTCGATGGGCGTGTGCCCGAACGCGTCCTCTGGCGCAAGGAAAAAGTTGGGTTTGCGACGCCAAGTGACCGCTGGCTCGGATCCGCTGTAATGCAGACGCACGTACGCGAGGCCCACGCCTATCTTGTGCGCGAAGGAATCGTGGAAAAGTCCTGGGTGAGCAAAGGCGAGCGCGATTGGGAAATGGTGATGGCATATTTTCTCCTCGACGAATCCGCGGGCGCATTCTCACGCGTCGCGTCGGACAAGCGTGCTCGAAATTTTGAAGCCGACACATTGTCCCGACGGGAAACCGCCGTCGGCACGTGATAGCAATCGTTGACTACGATATGGGAAACGTTGCGTCGGTCGCCAACATGCTGAAGCGTGTTGGCGCTCCGGACTCGCGTTTGACGAGAGATCCCGATGTCATCCACGATGCCGACCGTGTAATCCTTCCGGGTGTCGGCGCTTTCGACAAAGGGATGGAAAATCTCAGGGCGTTCGGCCTTCTCGACGTTCTGAATGACGCCGTGCTCGAACGTAAAATCCCGGTCCTGGGTATTTGTCTCGGAATGCAGCTATTGACAAAACGCAGCGAGGAAGGGAAGCTGCCGGGCCTCGCGTGGCTCGATGCTGAAACAGTTCGTTTCAGGTTGCGGGATCCCAACCTCAAGATTCCCCACATGGGTTGGAGCCCTGTCGATCCGAAACGCGCGAGTGCCCTGATGTCGATGGATGCCGAGTCCCGATTCTATTTTGTCCATTCCTATTACGTCCAATGCGAGAGCGAGAAAGATGTTGCCGCCACCTCGCAATACGGATCCGATTTCGCCGCCATCGTCAGCCGGGAAAATATCTTTGGAGTACAGTTTCATCCGGAGAAGAGCCACCGATTCGGAATGGATCTGTTGAAACGATTTGTAGCGGTTTGAAGGGATGGCGATCAAACGAGTAATGCCATGCCTTCTGTTCGATGGTCGGGCGCTGGTGAAGACCGTCCGGTACAAAAACCCGAGGTACATCGGCGATCCGATCAATGCGATCAAAATCTTCAATGAAAAAGAGGTTGACGAGCTCATCATGCTCGACATCAATGCGTCGCGTGAGAAGCGGCCGCCACGGTTCGACTTTCTGCGTGACTGCGCCTCCGAGTGCTTTATGCCATTTGCCTATGGCGGTGGCGTTTCGAGCATCGATGATTTTGCGAGGCTGTATAAGCTCGGTGTGGAGAAGGTGATCGTGAACACCCTTTGCCTCACCCGGCCTCAAGTCGTTGAGGAAGCCGTCCGACAGTTCGGCTCGAGCAGCATCGTCGGTGCGGTGGATTACCGGAAGGGTTTCTTCGGTCGGTACAATGTCTATTCCGCGTCTGGCGCGTCCGCACGTCCCTCATTACTCGACCATTGTCGGTTCATAGCGGAGAGCGTAGGGGTTGGAGAGGTTTTTCTCTCGGCAGTCGACCGCGACGGAACCTGGGAAGGATACGATATCGAAACGATTCGATCTGTTTCGGAGGCGCTTGCCGTTCCAGTAATTGCGTCGGGCGGAGCCGGGGCAATTGCCGATGTTCGCGACGTACTGGAAAAAACTCGTGCCAACGCTGCGGCTATCGGAAGCATGGCAGTGTTTCAAAAGAAAGGGATGGGCGTTCTCATCAGCTTTCCCGACCGCAAACTTGTCTTGGGAAATGTCCTGCAATAGGCCGTCAAGTTGACTTCTTCGCATTCGCTGATTTCGGTGTTGGTCCCGAGCTTCAATCGCGCTCACACGATTTCGCAGACACTCGAATCATTGTTGGCACAGACCTACGACGAGTGGGAATGTCTCGTCGTGGACGATGGATCGACCGATGATAGTCTCGAAGTGGTGCGGAGATTTGCGGAGTCTGATTCGCGGATCCGACTTCTCTCCCGATCACGCGGACCGAAAGGCGCGTGCACATGCCGGAACATCGGAGTGGAAAAAAGCCGGGGAGAATACGTCCTGTTCCTCGACTCCGACGATCTCATTGCGCCATGGTGCCTCGAGCAAAGAGTTGGCGCTTTCGCAAATGCCGGTGATGTTGATTTCGTTGTTTTTCCGGCGTTGATGTTTCGCGAAACTCCGGGAGACGAAGACTTTCTCTGGAACGTCATCACCGCTGATTCCGACTTGATCAGATTTCTTCAGCTCGATTCGCCCTGGCAGGGAACGGGACCAATGTGGAGACGCGAATCGTTCATCCGCGTTGGCGGATGGTCCGAGGATCTCAAATGTTGGCAGGACGTCGAGCTCGCGATCAGAGGATTTGAGCAACGTGTCTCGTACACGACTCGGTACGATCTTCGTCCCGATTTGTATCTCAGAAGGGGAGACGGCAATACAATCAGCAGCGGCGCGCTCAGGAGTCGTGAGAAACTGGCCAGCAAGAGACAAGTTCTTGAACGCGCCCTGAGTCTGGCCAAAGCGGAAAAGGATCGGCGAATCGAACCTGCGATCAAAACGCTGGCGACTGCCGTAATTCTGGATCACGCGCTCGGACGCGACTCACGGCGCGCAATCGCACTCGCCTGGGAACTCGGGCGACTCGGTGTTTACAGCACGAAGGACCTCATTCTAGTTCTGGGCGGAATCGCGTCACACGCGCGTGGTATCAATCGAATCCCGGGTAGCCCGTCGCTTCGAGGCATGGTCGCGCGGCGGTTTGGTTCTTCCTCGACAATTGGACGAGTCACGTATTCACCCGCGCTAAAATCGGCCGACCGTAAATGATGCGTTGGCAGTTGGGACAGCGTGTCGTGAACCGCGCGCGTGAGGAATTGTTCACTCGCTACGCGCTGCCGCCCACGCGCAGGGAGCGGATTGCGAAACGCTTCATTGCGCGATTCCTTCCTGCTGCGCCTGTCATAGTTGAATGCGGCGCCCACACGGGCGACGATACCGTCGAAATGGCGCACCTCTGGCCGGCCGGAAGCATCTATGCGTTCGAGCCTGTCCCACCACTGTTCGCCCAGCTTGAGAGGCGGGTAGCAGGGTTTTCGAACGTTCATTGCTACAGACATGCGATTTCGAGCGACTCAGGTGTCCAGAGGATGTTCATCAGTGGAGGATCGTCCGATGCCTCCAGTTCCTTGCTCGTTCCGGCGGACCACCTGGAGAGCCATCCTGACCTAACGTTCAACCATGACATTAACGTCTCTACGACTACCTTCGGTGAGTGGGCGCGGCAAGCAGCGGTAAGTGTCGTGGATCTTTTCTGGCTCGACATGCAGGGCGCGGAATTTCCGTCGATGCTTGCTTCGCCGGACCTCATTTGCGGAGCTCGTGCTATCCACACTGAGGTCAGCATGCGCGAGACATATAAAGGCGTTGCCCAGTATGCGGAGGTGAAGGCGTGGATGGAGTCCCGCGGCTTCCGCGTTGCTGCCGAGGCCATTCCGACCGGATGGGATATGGGTAACGTCCTGTTCGTCCGACCGAATCCCGGCACGTGATATTTTCCGATAGCTTGGGTCTGCGCGACCGTCTTCGGTTTCACCTGCGTCGGATCGCCGCTCGTATTCTTCCAGCACCGTCCGTTCCCTCGAGCGAGCACAAACGCGCGAAAATTCTCGAGATTGCAAAAAAATTCGGTTGTGGCATCTTCGTGGAGACCGGTACTTTCGTTGGTGATACGGTCGCGTACATGGTTCCGCATTTCAGGTCGATAATCTCGATCGAACTGAGTCACGAGCTTGCTGAACGCGCTCAACGTCGTTTCTTGCGAGAGTCGCGCGTACAAATTCTTGAAGGCGATAGCAGCGAAATGCTGAGGGTCATTGTTCCAACGCTTCAAGAGCGTGGCTTCTTCTGGCTAGATGGACATTACTCCCATAGCTGCACCGTTGACGGTGAGCCGCTGGAGACCGCTCGCGGAGCCGAGGACACACCTGTCTTGAAGGAGCTTGCGGTGGTGCTCGCGGATGAGACACACGACCACGTGATTCTCATCGATGACGCGCGGCTTTTTACGGGTGAGGGGCAGTACCCGACCCGGCGTGCGATCAGTCGAGTGGTGCGATCGTATAATCGTGGCTACGAGATTTACCGCGAGGACGACGTGATCATAGTCGTCCCGCCGTCAGCGATTCAGGGAGGCGGGTGATGGAGAAGCCGGTCGTCAAGATCGACTTTGTGGATTTCTGGGGCAGCTTTGAAAAGACCAACAATTATTTCTGGAATCTGCTCTCACCGCACTACGAGCTGGTGCTGTCGCACGATCCCGATTTTCTGATCTATTCCGCGTACAGCAGAAATTTCACGCAATATGATTGCTTTCGGATTTTCTATACCGGCGAAAACGTGCGCCCGGATTTTCGTGAGTGCGATTTTGCTTTTTCGTTCGACTATATGAACACCCGGCGTAACTACCGCCTGCCGCTTTACGCTCTGTACAAAGACAATGAAATCCTGACCCACAAGAAGATCGATTCGGGCGAGGTCCTGCGTGAAAAGACCAGGTTTTGCAACTTCGTCGTTTCGAACCCAAACGGACGCGAGCGCAACGAGTTCTTTCTCAAATTGTCGCGCTACAAGAAAGTGGATTCGGCGGGGAGATTCATGAATAATCTTGGCCGATCGATTGGGGAGACATTGTCGGATAAGTGGGAATTCCTTCGTCCCTACAAATTCACGATAGCATTTGAGAATTCATCATATCCCGGTTACACGACTGAAAAGATCTTCGAGCCGATGATGATGAACAGTCTTCCCATCTACTGGGGCAACCCCCTCGTTCACCGGGATTTCAACACTCGAAGCTTTCTCAACTATCATGATTTCTCGACCGTCGATGCGCTCATCGAGCGGATCGTTGAGCTTGACGAAAGCGACGAGCTATATCTCAAATACATGACCGAGCCCTGGTTCACGGGGGGAAGGCCGAACGCGTTCGTAAATCCGGCGAACGTCCTGCATCAGTTCGAGTACATCTTCTCCCATCCCGGGCGCGCTATTCCAGTCGCCAGAACCGGAAAGAGGTTCTATAGTACGGCCAAGGGTGCGAAGCTCTGGAGCACGAAACAGCTTCTCGTCGCCAGGAGTCGCGTCGGAAGACTGTTGACGGGCCAAATCAAGCCGAAGTTCCTGCGTTGAAGAGCTCCGACGTCTCGGTTGTCATTCCGGTACTGAATGGTGCGCCCGAAATCCACGCGTGTATCGAAGGAATCCTCGCGCAGGCTGCTCCGCCAAGAGAGATCATCGCCATCGACTCAGGCTCCACTGACGAAACGATTGACATTATCAGCGAATACCCGCGCGTTACGCTGGTAAGAATTCCGCGCGAAGAATTCAACCACGCCGATACGCGAAACCTCGGCGCTCGTCTCGCGTCGAGCAAATTCGTTCTGATGACAGTGTCGGACGCGCGGCCCGTATCGAACACGTGGATTGCGAATCTTGTCGTGGGCATGACAGACGATAGCGTTGCAGGCGTCTGCGGCGCGCAGGTCGTGCCACACGAGCGAGACAAGAATCCAGTCGAATGGTTTCGACCACAATCGAGTCCCTTAATGTCACGTTACCAGTTCAAGGATCCCGCTGATTTTCTTGCCCTCAGTGGAGAGGAAAAACGCCGCGTCTGCGCATGGGACAACGTGACCGCGCTTTATCGCAGACAAACTCTCCTCGAAATTCCGTTTCCTAAAACAACTTTCGGTGAAGATCTTCTTTGGGCGCGCGAAGCGATAATGGCCGGATGGGCGCTGGTGTACAATCCAAAAGCGCGCGTCTTCCACTATCACGAGGAGACGGAAGAGTTCGCGTTCAAACGAGCCATTGCGTCGATGTATTACCGGTACGTTTCGACCGGTGACATACCGGATGCGCCGTCCACGGCGCTGGGTATGGCGCGTGTACTGCGGTGCTTACTGAGCGAATCGACTCTGACCTTCGCCGAGAGGGAGCGATGGCTCCGCTACAACTGGCGGAATCAGCGCGCTGTGCGCAGGGCGATCAGGCTTTTCCAGAATGCGGTGGCGGAGGGTGATAGCGCGATCGAGTCTCTGCACGAAGTTCATTGTGGCTCAGCGGTGATAACTGTAAAATCAGCCCCCAACTTCCCATCTGAATCGAAGTGGCTCAGTCGTCACCCGCGGTAAGCGTTCTCATCACGGCCTACAATCGCGAAGAGCTCATCGACAGAGCAATCGACAGCGTTCTCGCGTCGACCTTCCGCGACTTTGAGCTGATCGTTGTCGATGACGCTTCCCGCGACGGAACCGTGGAAGTTGCACGCAGTCACGCAGCGGGCGAATCGCGGGTCAAAGTCTTTGTCAACAAAACCAATCTCGGCGACTATCCGAATCGAAACCGCGCGGCGAGCTACGCGACAGGGAGATATCTCAAGTACGTCGATTCCGATGATTTCATTTATCCTCACGGGCTGGAGGTGATGGTCCGTTGCATGGAAGCATTCCCGGAAGCAGGACTCGGGCTCTCTGCGGTGTGGGATGCGAGCGCCCCGTACCCCAGCGTTCTTTCACCGGGGGAAGCCTACCGCGCACATTTTTTTCAGCACGACCTACTCGGACGTGCACCAGGCTCCGCGATAATCAAGCGGTCGGCTTTCGAGGCAGTCGGCGGATTCTCAGGTATACGACAGGTCGGCGATCACGAGCTGTGGATGAAGATGGCGCGCCGTTTCCCCGTTGTGAAAATGCCGACCGACCTTGTTTGGGACGGTGACGACGCCGCGCAACAGAAGCATCTCGACAGCGCTGTCGACCGCACCGTGATGCATGAGGAAGTCGAGATCGCGGCGCTGCGCGCGGAGGACTGCCCGCTGACAAAGTCTGAGCGTGACGCAGCGCTTGTTCGTCTCGAGCGACGGAGAATCCACAGCTATTGGCATTTTCTCCGGCACGGTGGCGGGTTGTCCGCCGCGGAAGAGTATCGTCACAAGGCGGCAGTTCCGCTGCGCACGATGCTGACGGCGCCGTTGCGCCTCGCATTCCGAAACTGATTCTCGAAGCTACGATGTCGCCTTTCGACGCAGACGCGTACTGGGAAAATCGGCTACGCGCGAGCTACGACGAGAAAGGTGTTGGCGACATTGGACTGTCGCGCGCATATAACTCGCACCTCTATTCAATTCGTAGACGAGTATTCAGGCGGTGCGTACGGGGCCTTCCGATCGATCCGTCGACGGCGAACGTGCTCGACATCGGATCGGGCACCGGCGTCTACGTTGACGAGTGGCGAAGGTGGGGAGCGCCGAAGGTAACCGGGGTGGACATCACTCCGACGGCTGTGCAAAGACTTGGAGCGGCATTCCCAGCATTCCAATTCATTCAGGCCGACATCGGCGAAGCATCACCGCCCCCCGAGATTAAAAGCGACTACAACGTGGTCTCCGCATTCGACGTTTTGTTTCACATCGTTGACGATGAGCGGTATGAGCAGGCGCTGAAACACATTTTCAACGCGCTGAGCCCGCGCGGCTGGTTTTTGTACTCGGAGAATCTCGTACCTCACGAATCGAGATTGGCTCACTACGTGTCGCGAAACGAAATCACCATTCTCGATTCGCTGCGCCGCAATGGATTCGAGGTTGTCTCGAGAGCTCCGGTGTTCGTTTTCATGAACGATCCTGTTCGCACGCAGAGTCGAGTTTTGCGACGTTGGTATTCGCTTCTCCATCGAGTTGCGGGCTCAGGCGAACTGATCGGGGGACTCCTGGGTGCGGCACTCTATCCATTCGAGCTCGCCGCGACTCGCATTGTTCAGCGCGGACCCGGAACAGAGATACTCGTGTGCCGCCGCACGTCCTGATAATTCCATCGGAAGAATTCCTTCCGCCCGAAAGCCACCTCGCCGGAATATTTCAGCTGCATCAGGCCAACGCCCTCGCTGCCGCCGGCTTCAAGGTGGGAGTGATATCGCTGCGGCTGGCTGTGTCGGTGCCGATGATTTTTCGTTCAGGTTTTTATCGCCTGGCGGGGCGCACACCCGGCAACGCGCTCGATGGTCGCTCCATTCCCGAGCTTGCGACATTGCTTAAAAGAAAGTTGATGGAGCCGGAATCGTTCATTAAATACGATGAGATTGACACGATCCCGGTAATTCGCGCCGAAGCCTTTTATTTCTTTCCGCCGTCTCCGTTAACAGATCACATTGGATGGACTCGCTCCGGCGTCGCAGCGTTCAAGGCATATAGCGAGCGCTTCGGACGGCCGGACGTCATTCACGCGCACAATCTGAATCCCGCGGGCTTGCTCGCGCATCGAATCTCGAAAGAACAGAAAATTCCGTTCGTCGTAACCGAGCACAGCACATTCTTCGCGCGCGGACTTGTGCCACAAGCACTCTTTGGTCGACTTAGTAAAGCGGCCGAAGCTGCGAGCACAGTGGCCGTTGTGAGTCCGCCACTTGGGAAAATTCTCGAGCGCCAGCTGAAACTCGATCCGAGTCACATCCAGTGGGTGCCAAACGTCATAGATCCCTTGGTCGTTGCCGCGCCGGCCGCGACCCATCCTCCGCCACGTGATGGTTTTGATTTTCTTTGCATCGGCAACTTGATTCCCGTAAAGAATCACGCTGTGCTACTGAATGCGTTTCATCGCGCGTTTCCCGAAGATCCGCGCGTGAAGGTTCGCATTGGAGGCGATGGCCCGCTCGAAGAGGAGTTGAAGGAGCTGGCCAATCAGCTCGGGCTTGAGAAGCAAGTGGACTTTCTTGGGCGATTATCACGCGAGCAGGTTATCGAAGAGCTCGACAACTGCGACGCACTCGTATTGCCGAGCAGCATCGAGACATTCGGAGTAGTGTTGATCGAAGCACTCGTTCGAGGAAAACCCGTGGTTGCAACGCGATGCGGTGGGCCGGAAGCGTTCATAGGCGAAGACGACGGCCTCGTCGTCGCCGCTGACGACGTTACAGAGCTCTCACTAGCGTTGTCGACGATGAAGGATCGAGCAGCGAGTTACGACCCGGACCAGCTTCGCAGCCGTGCGTTAGCCCGGTTTGGTCCCGAAAGGCTCGTCGAGAATCTCACGAAGCTCTATGACAACGCGATCGCCGCAAATGTCTGATCAATACCGACAGTGCACTGTGTCCGTGCTCGACACGGATGACGATCCGAACATGCGCTTCGATTCTGAAGGGCGGTCTCATTACTACCACGAATATCTCGTCGCCGAGCGCGCGCGCGTCCGCCACGGCGCCGAGGGTCGGCGCGAGCTGGAAAAGATTGCCAATCAGATTCGCATTGCAGGGAAGGGAAAGAACTACGACAGCATCATGGGACTCAGCGGCGGAGTGGACAGCACGTACGTCGCGTATCTCGCAAAACAGCTTGGGCTCCGACCACTCGCCGTGCATTTCGACAACGGCTGGAACTCAGAGCTCGCCGTGCAGAACATCGAGAACATCGTCAACAGGCTGGAACTCGATCTCCACACGTACGTCGTAAACTGGGAGGAATTTCGGGATCTCCAGCTCGCTTACTTGCGAGCGTCAGTGGTCGACATCGAAGTCGTAAGCGATCACGCGATATTCGCCACGATGTATAAATTGGCAGAGAAGCATGGCATTCGTCACATCCTGAGCGGCACCAACGTCGTTACGGAGCAGGTGCTTCCGCCTCATTGGATTTATGCCAAGACGGATCACGTCAACATCAAAGCGATCCATAAGCAATTCGGAAAAACCCCCCTCAAGACGTATCCGTTCATGGATCTCCGCGCAAAAAAATTCCACCAGCTCGTCAGCGGAACGAAAATCCACTCGATTCTCGACTATGTGGACTATGACAAGGCGACGGTGAAAACGCTCATCATCCGCGAGCTCGGCTGGCGGGATTACGGCGGAAAGCACTACGAGTCGATTTTCACGCGCTTTTATCAGGGTTACATCCTTCCGCGCAAATTCGGCATCGATAAGCGAAAGGCCCATCTCTCGAATCTCATCTTCGCTGGCCAGATCACGAAGCAGGAAGCCGTGGAGGAGCTCTCGCGTCCCATGTACGATCCCGATCAGCTCAGGTCGGACTATGATTTCGTTTTGAAAAAGCTGGGTCTCTCCGCCGAAGATTTCGAGCGGATCATGCGCGAGCAACCGCGAGCTCACACTGACTTCGATTGTGAGCGCCCGCTCTACGATCGTTTTCCTCTGCTCGCACTTCTGCGACGGCCGCTGAGGTTTATCACGAGACGGCTTTCGCACTAGGTCGAAAATCTCTGCGAAAAACGATTTCCGCCGCGTTCCAGTATCGTATATTCAGCCGATGAGCGAACGAGAGAAGGGCGAGTCGCTTGGGTTCGCAATTGTAGGGTGCGGCCGCATCGCGCAGCGTCATGCACAGCACATCGCGAATGTTGGACGCCTTGTCGCGGCATGTGACATTGTCGTCGAACGAGCCGAGAACCTCGCGCGCCCGCACGGGGCCAATGCTTACGGGTGTATCGAGGACATGCTTCGCGCCGAATCGAATATCGATGTCGCTTCCGTCTGCACTCCCAACGGATTGCACGCGACACACGCGATCGCTGCCCTTCGCGCCGGCTGCCACGTTCTTTGCGAAAAGCCGATGGCGATTTCAGTCGCCGATTGCGGCGCAATGATTCAAGCCGCAGAGGTCGCGAACAGAAGGCTCTTCATCGTCAAGCAGAATCGATTCAACCCGCCGGTTGCCGCCGTAAAAAAGCTCCTCGACGAAGGGCGACTCGGCAAAATCTTCAGCGTTCAGCTCAATTGCTTCTGGAATCGCGACGCCGCGTACTACCAGGACAACTGGAAAGGAACCGCCGCTCTCGACGGTGGCTCTCTATACACGCAGTTCAGTCACTTCATCGACCTGCTCTATTGGATGATCGGGGACGTGAAGGATGCATGCGCGATGGTCGACAACTTCGCCCATCAGGGAATCGTCGAGTTCGAGGACACTGGCGTCGTGGCACTTCGTTTCCACAATGGAGTCCTCGGCGCGATCAACTTCACCACGAATGCATACGAGCGTAACATGGAAGGCTCGTTGACGATCTTCGCTGAGCGCGGCACAGTGAAGATCGGCGGCCAGTATCTGAACGAGCTCGAGTACCAGCGCATCGAGGGCCCGCAGATAACCGATCTGCCGCCGGGCAATCCGGCAAATAATTACGGCCACTATCAGGGCTCGATGTCGAACCACGACCACGTTTACAGAAATGTTGTCGCCGTGCTGAAAAAGAGCGGTGTCATTGCCACGAACGGCTACGAGGGACTCAAGACCGTCGAGATAATCGACAAGATCTACACTGCGGCGAACCGTGCGACCGCTTACTAAAACTGCCGGGGTCCGCGATGTAAGATTCGGCACGAACGTAACGGTCGTTGAGCCGGTCAATCTCTATGAGTGCGAGATTGGAGACGATTCGTTTGTGGGTCCGTTCGTGGAGATACAGCGCGGAGTGGTAATCGGCAGGAGCTGTCGCATCCAATCTCACGCGTTTATCTGCGAGCTCGTGACAATCGGAGATAACTGCTTCATATCTCACGGAGCGATGTTCATCAACGACATGTTCTCCGACGGAGGCCCGGCCGGGGGTGACCGCTCGAAATGGAAGGCGACCCGAATTGGGAATCGTGTCTCGATCGGAACCAACGCGACGGTTTTGCCTGTGACCATCGGAGATCGCGTCGTCGTGGGAGCGGGCTCGGTGGTCACACACGATCTTGCTGAGCCTGGCATCTACGCGGGAAATCCCGCGCGTCTCATCCGGTCACTGTAAACCCCACTGAGCGGGAAAATGGAATTCGTCGACCTGTACGCGCAGTATCTCACAATCCGCGAAGAGATGGACGCCGCGATCGCCTCGGTCATTCGCGAATCTTCTTTCATCCGTGGCCGTCACGTTGAAGAATTCGAGAAGAGATACCGCGAGCTTCTTGGCATCGAGCATTGCATTTCGTGCGGAGACGGAACCGACGCGATTTATATCGCGCTGCGCGCGCTTGGTGTGAAGGCTGGAGATGAAGTGATCACGAGCGCGCACACGTGGATCGCAAGCGCGGAGACGGTGACGCAAGCAAGCGGACACGTGGTGTTCTGTGACACCGAAGAGGATTATTTCACGATCAGTCCGCGAGCGATCGAGCAGAACATCACGCCGCGCACAAAGGGAATCATTGCTGTTCATCTCTGCGGCCAGGCGGCGGATATGGATTCCATCATGGCAATTGCAAAGAGACACGGGCTTTGGGTTATCGAAGATTGCGCACAGGCACATCTCTCCCGATACAGGGGCCGGC
>JBGQKT010000009.1:0-37700 GCA_041499635.1 Gemmatimonadaceae bacterium | reverse complement strand
CAACGTCCATCCCTAGCGCGCCGATGATGGTGCCCCTCGCTCCGACATAGAATCCGCTCCTTCTTCCCGCCGCCTCCGCGACATACGCCGTATCGATGGCGCGAAGAGGTACGAGCAGGGCGGTGTCGCGCGTAAGAAATCCCG
The DNA here is from genome assembly GCA_041499635.1 of Gemmatimonadaceae bacterium. Lineage (GTDB taxonomy): Bacteria > Gemmatimonadota > Gemmatimonadetes > Gemmatimonadales > Gemmatimonadaceae > UBA4720. The sequence continues at coordinate 37,556 of JBGQKT010000009.1, read as the reverse complement.
CCAGCAGCCAAGGTCCGAACAATCTAACGCCGCCTTCGAAGCGCGCCGACGTCACGCTGGGAATGTTCGAACTGCTCAGCGTAGATGTAATGCGCGAGACCGCACCCGATGCAACGACGAACGGTGTGGGTGAGAATCTCGCGACCGCGTCGGCGCGATTTTGTTTGGTGAAATCGTCGTGCTCGGCCGTGACCTCGACAAATGCGAGCGGAGAATCGAACTGGAGTCTCGCGTTCGGCGCATGCGATGTGGATCCCCCGGTGCGGCGAATTCGATCTGCGGCTGCGAGTTCCAGTGGACCTCGCTTGAAACCCCCGGTGATGAGGTACTGCTGCATGCTCGTTGCTGTGTCGACCGTATCTGGCAGAACGTGCAACGACGCTGCGCTCGACGGCGCAACGTGCTTGGTGTCCTCACTGAAACGGCGAATTGACGCAATCGCTTCGCCCCACGGACCGTCGTCCAGGTGGCCAATCGCAGCGCGAGCATAGGCGAAGTTGCTTGTCCCGGAGAACGCCGGTATTGCGAGACCGTGTCCGAATGTGGGTTGAATTACACGCGTCGATTGCGTGCGGTTCGCAAACGCGTCGACGCTCCATTGCTTGCCGCCGGTTCCGACCCGCCCGAGAACCGAGAGTCCATCGCCTCCACCGCCGAAGCGCGCCGAGGTTGTGCTGAACTGTTGCCCCGCGAGCTGAAGTGCGCCGCCGTTGCTGAAACGCTTTCCATAAAAACCGCGATAGATGTTCGTCTGGTCATCGCCGGTCGAGAGATCGACTCGAGTCGAAGGCAATGTTCGATCTGCTTGCCAGCTTCGCAGATAAACTCGAAGCTCACCGCCAAGACGTTCGACTGAAACGCGCTCGAGTGTCCACAGCTGAATCTCATTCAGGTCGAGCAGCGGACCATTGCGTGGATTGAGGTTATTCAGCTCGAGGCCGTCATAGAAAACACGAATAGCGCCGAGCTGCCCGTTGACGGCAACGAACTTTTGAGAATTCACATATCCGGTGCGAAACGAAGTGGTGCCCGGAATTCGCTCGAGCAGATCCGCGAGATTCAGTGCTCCGCTTCCAGATAGCTCTGATCGATTCCACGAATATTGCGGCCCCGTGTCAGCGGGATGCGGATCAGTCGAGCGTCCGAAAGGAGGCTTGATCGAATCCGGCCTCGGCTTCGTGCTATCGGTCTTCGGTTTTGGAGGAATGGGAACTTCACTCCCGGGCGGCGGCACAACCTGGGCGCTCGATCGTTGAGCGACTCCGATGAAAAAAGCCCCGGCGACGAGGCCGAGGCGAGCACGACCACTGAGCCCCGCTATGCGCATTTCATGTGAGCCTGCCGCGCACGAATTCGATGAACGTCGCCGTCGGAACGCCCGTCGGCCCTTTCGGAATCGCAACAAGATCGGACTCGGAGTATGCCGTCCCTGCAATATCCAGATGAACCCACGGATAGCTATCGGTGAATTCCTTGAGAAACATTGCCGCAGTGATGGCCCCCGCGGGACGGCCACCGGAATTCTTGATGTCGGCCACGTCGGATTTGATCAGCTCTTTGTACTCGTCCCATAATGGCATCGACCAGCCCGGCTCGCCGGCGCGCTTCCCTGCGGCCAGCACTTCCGCGATCAGCGGCTCGTCGGTTCCAAAAACTCCCGTAGCTGTGTGACCGAGAGCAATCACGCACGCGCCGGTGAGAGTCGCCGCGTCGACGACCACTGCGGGATTAAACCGTCGTGCGTATGAAAGAACATCCGCCAGAACGAGTCGACCTTCAGCATCTGTGTTGATGATCTCGATGTATTTGCCAAGGTGACTCTTCACCACGTCGCCGGGATTCACCGCTGTACCCGACGGCATGTTGGTTGTCGCTCCAATCAACCCGACCACATTGAGCGGGAGCTTCATTCGTCCAATCGCTTCCAACGCGCCGAGCACCCCTGCCGCCCCGCACATGTCGAACTTCATGTCTTCCATCGATTGCGCAGGCTTGATCGAAATGCCGCCGCTGTCGAAACAGAGACCTTTTCCGACGAGTCCGATTGGCTTGTCGCCGGTTTTTCCTCCCGAGTACTCGAGAACGATGAGCTTCGGATCCTGCGGAGTTCCCTGCGCGACACTGAGGAACGAGCCCATTCCTTCTTTTGTCATCTCCGCGCGTCCGAGCACTGTCAGCTTCATCGAGTAGCGCTGCGCAATTTCTCCCGCTGTTTTCGCAAGAAAATCCGGCGTGCAGAGATTGCCTGGCATCATCGCAAGCGTTCGCGCCAATGCCTGTCCTGCTCCGATTGCCTGTCCCGATGCGAAACCAGCGCGACTCGCGTCGTTGTCATCCGCGAGTATTGTCTCCTTTGCGAGCGGAGCGCGACGCTCATCCTCCGGTGGAGGCGTTTTGAGATCCTTGTATTCCCATGCACCCGCCAGCAAACCGACGGTGATCGCTTCGATTTCTTTTTCGCCTAGCGCGCGCGCGTAAAATGCAACCGAGCCGGAGCCAAGCTTCGCCGCTTGACGTGCAACGATTGACGCGGCGCGTCTCAGAGAGCCGGGTCGATCAGTGACCTTCCCCATTCCCACGAGCAGAACCCGGCGCGCACCGTTCTCCGGTCCGCTGAACTGCAGCGTCTCATCTCTCGCTCCGCGAAATTCGCGCGACGCAATCGCTCGCTGAAGCGCGCCGCCGAGTGTGCCGTCGAGATCGGATATCGAGTTGCTGTCGGGATGCTCGTCGAACGCGATTGCGAGAAGCGGCGTCTTGAATTGAGCGACACCGGCGGAGTTGAGCTCGAGCTCGACTCCCACTTACTGTCCCATGCCGGAGATAACGGCGTCGCCGAAGGCAGAGGTCGACACCTCCGTCGCACCTTTCATTTGACGTGCAAGGTCGTATGTAACGCGCTTCGCCTTGATTGCGTTCTCGACTCCCTTCACGATCAGCTGCGCGGCCTCGTTCCAACCCATGTACTCGAGCATCATCACACCCGAGAGTATCACGCTTCCCGGATTGATCTTGTCGAGGTTTGCGTATTTCGGAGCCGTGCCGTGCGTGGCCTCGAATACGGCAACGCCGTCGCCGACATTTCCACCGGGCGCGATGCCGAGACCACCAACCTGCGCTGCTGCAGCGTCGGACAGATAGTCGCCGTTCAGATTTGGCGTTGCGATCACCGAGTACTCTGAAGGCCTCAGCAATAACTGCTGAAACATCGAGTCGGCGATTCGGTCGCGGATTACTACAGCGTCCGCGCGAGTATCCTTGCCGGGTTTCGACATATCAGCCTCGGTCACCGTCGTGTCAGAAAATTGTTCCTTCGCGACCTCGTAGCCCCAGTCACGGAAAGCTCCCTCGGTGAATTTCATGATGTTGCCTTTGTGCACGAGTGTTACTGACTCTCTTCCCTTCTCGATCGCATGCCTGATCGCCATTTCGATAAGCCGCTTCGATCCGAATTCCGACATCGGCTTGATTCCGATCGCCGAATTCTCCCGGATGTCGGTGCCAAAACTATCATGCAGAAAATTCCGAACCGCGGTGGCTTCTTTTGAACCGGCCTTCCACTCGATGCCGGCGTAAACGTCTTCCGTGTTCTCACGGAAGATCACGATGTTCACTTTTTCTGGCTCTTTGACTGGAGCGCCGACGCCCTCGAAGTAGCGCACGGGGCGAATGCACGCGTAAAGATCGAGCACTTGTCGCAACGTCACGTTCAGCGAGCGAATTCCTCCGCCCACCGGAGTGCTGAGTGGTCCCTTGATCGAAACGCGGAACTCCTGCATTGCGTCGATCGTTTCCTGCGGGAGCCAATCGTTGAACTGCTTGAACGACTTCTCGCCCGCAAAAACCTCCATCCATTCGATTTTTCGCTCGCCGCCGTATGCGCCCTCGACCGCAGCGTCAAAAACCCTCACCGAAGCGCGCCAAATATCCGGCCCTGTTCCGTCGCCTTCGACGAACGGAACGATGGGATGCTTCGGAACTGACAGCGCGCCATTCGCGTAAGTGATTGGCTCGCCTTGGCGCGGAACAGAACAAAGCTTGTAGTGGGTCATTCAGGCGGTTGGAATTTCGTGAGCGGAGCCTAGGAAACTAGACATCGTGAAACATCGCAGCAAGCACTCGCGCGAGCGAACGCGCCAACTTTCAAGTTACCCTCCCTCAAGCAATTCCTTCACTTCTTCAGCAAATTCTGCGAGCGTCTGGAATCTGTCCCGCCGGTGACTTTGCAAGTGCACGCTGGACGAGATTCTCCACCGCATCCGGAATCGATTTGCGAACGACCTGCATGGACGGTACCGCCGCCATCGAATGCGTGACCTTCCTGAAGAAGAATGTTCTCCGGCTCGATGTCGCGATGAACGATTTGCCTTCGATGAGCGAAATCCAGTGCGCTCGAGACTTCGTGGGCGATCCGGAGCGCATCCTCGATCGGCAAGATCCTTTCGCGCTTCAGCTTTCAGATGATCGCGCAGATCGGTCACGTAGGGTTACACATCGCCGCCACTATTGCTCTCGTGCCGCCAACGCTGGTCGCGATTCTCTACGAATCCCGGACCTGATTCGCCTCGAGAACTGTCGCACACGCCCGGGCAGCTCGTCGAAGTACGTGTAGAACACCGGCGTCACGTAGAGTGTGACAAGCTGTGAAAATGCGAGGCCGCCAACGACCACCACACCGAGCGGTCGACGCGCTTCGGCGCCTGCACCTCTACCGAGGGCGATTGGGATTGTGGCCATTAGCGCGGCCATCGTCGTCATCATGATGGGACGGAAGCGAAGACTAGCGGCGTATACGATTGCCTCCGCCGGCGTCTTCTTTTCAGTACGCTCGGCCTCGAGCGCGAAGTCGATCATCATGATCGCGTTCTTCTTCACGATACCGACGAGAAGAATCAGTCCGACAAAACCGTAGACGTCGAGCTCCATCCTGAACACGAAGAGCGCGAGCAGCGCGCCGAATGCAGCGAATGGAAGGCCGGTCAAGATTGTCGCCGGATGAATGAAGCTCTCGTAGAGAATTCCAAGCACCATGTAGATGACGAAGATTGCGAGAATCAGCAGGGCGAGCAGACCCTGCTGACTATCCTTGAACGCCTGCGCCGTTCCCGAAAAGCTCGTCGTAATCCGTCCGGGAACGAGCTGCGCCACTGCCGCTTCAACAGCCGCCGTTGCAGTGCCCAGTGCAACGCCGGGTCGCGTGTTGAAGGAAATTGTCACCGAAGGCAGCTGTCCTGAGTGCGTGATCGAGAGCGGACCAACGTTCTGTGTGATGTTCGCGACCGCGCTGAGAGGAACCAGATTACCCTGCTGCGAGCGAATGTAGAGCATGCCGAGCGCGTTAACGTCTCGCTGAAATTCCGGCTTCAGCTCCATGATCACGAAGTACTGATTGTTCGGCGTGTAGATCGTCGAGACCTGACGCGATCCATACGCATTGTACAGCGCTGACTCGATCTGCTGAGCGGTAACGCCGAGCGTCGCGGCGCGATCTCGATCTATCTGCACGTTGACCTGCGGGTTTGCGATCTGCAGATCGCTGGTCACGTCCTGCAACTCGGGGATCGTACGCATGCGCCCTTCCATCTTCTGCGCCGCCGAATCGAGAGCACCGATGTCCGGACTCTGCATCGTGAATTGATATTGACTCTTCGATTGGCGACCGCCGATCTGAATCGCGGGCGGCACCGTCATGAAGACGGTCATCCCAGGAATGCCGGACAACTTTGGTTGAAGCTCCTTCACAATCTCATCTGCGTTCAGCCTCTGACCACGGGGCTTGAGGCCCATGATGATGCGTCCCTGGTTTCCACTCGCGCTTCCCGAACCCACTGCCGACATGAAGCCGGCGACGTTGGTATCCTTCGCAACGATCGCCGCGACGAGTTGCTGGTTCTTGACCATCTGCGTGAACGCAGTTCCCTGCGCAGCCTCGGTCGTCGCGGAGATTTGTCCTGTATCCTGCGTCGGTATGAATCCAGTCTGAACGACCTTGAATAGCAGTACAGTGCCGACAAGCACGCCCAGCGAGAACATCAGCGCAGCGAAGCGGTGCCGCATCACCGACGCCAGCGTGGACTCGTATTTCCCAAGAACACGCTCGTATATCCGCTCCGACGCGTTGAAGAGTCGACCGTGTTGATGCGTCGGCGGCTTGAGGTATCTGCTCGCCAGCATCGGCGTGAGCGTCAGCGAAACAAAACCGGAAACAAGAATCGCCGTTCCGATCGTCACAGCGAATTCATGGAATAAGCGTCCGACAATTCCGCCCATGAACAACAGCGGAATGAAGACGGCAGTCAGCGATAAAGTCATCGCGAGAATTGTGAACGCCACCTCGGCCGATCCGTCGAACGCGGCCTTCAACGGATTTTTTCCCATCTCGAGGTGACGCACAATGTTCTCGAGCATCACGATGGCGTCGTCGACCACGAAGCCCACCGCCAGCGTGAGAGCCATCAACGACAGGTTGTCGAGCGAGTAGCCAAACAGGTACATCACGGCGAACGTGCCGACCAGCGACATTGGAAGCGCGAGGCTCGGGATGATCGTCGCCGAGATGTTCCGCAGGAAAATGAAGATCACCATCACGACGAGGAACAACGTGAGCATCAGCGTCTTTTTCACGTCGGCAACCGATTCCTTTACAGGGATCGATCGGTCGTAAAGCGTATGGATCTCCACGCTCGGCGGGATTTGATCGCGCAGCGAAGCAATTAGGTTGTTGACCGCCTGCGCAACAGCGACTGTGTTCGTCCCAGGTTGACGCTGAACCGCGAGCACGATAGAGCGTGCTCCGTTGTACCAGCTCGCAGCACGATTGTTTTCGACGTCGTCGAGGACCTGTCCAAGCTCATCGAGATGTACAGGCGCGCCGTTGCGATATGCCACGACTAGCTGACGGAACTGAGCAGCATTCTGAAGCTGACCATTCGCGAGAATCGTCGACGCGCGCGTTGTTCCCCAGAGAATTCCCGTCGGCATGCTGACATTCTGCGCCGAGATCGCGCTTGCCACTTCGTCTATGCCGATGCTGCGATTCGCGAGTGACGTGGGATCGAGCTGAACTCGAACCGCGTATTTCTGGCCGCCGAAAACCTGAACCTGCGCGATTCCCGGAACCATCGAAATTCGCTGCGCCATGAAAGTCTCGCCGTATTCATCGAGCTGCGACAACGGCAGCGTCGCCGACGTGAGAGCGAAATAGAGAATCGGCTGGTCGGCCGGATTCACTTTTCTGTAAGACGGCGGGAGAATTCCCTGAGGAAGACTGCGCAGTGTCTGCGAGATCGCCGCTTGCACGTCTGCAGCAGCCGCGTCGATGTCGCGGTCGAGTGAGAACTGAATCGTTATCGAGGCGGAGCCGAGGCTGCTGTTCGACGTCATGTTGTCGATGCCGGCGATTGTCGAGAATTGTTTCTCGAGCGGTGTCGCGACGGCAGCAGCCATCGTTTCCGGGCTTGCGCCTGGAAGATTTGCGTTGACGCTTATCGTCGGGAAGTCGACGGAGGGAAGATCACTGACCGGCAGGCGCCGGTATGCGACGGTTCCGAAAAAGAGAATTCCAATCATGACCAGCGCGGTCATGACCGGGCGGCGAATGAAAAGCGCGGTCATCGAACGGGTCCCTTGATAGTGATCTTCGAGCCGGACGTCAGGCGCGACATGCCTGAAACAATCACGCGCTGACCGTCGGTGAGTCCACTCTTGATTACGGCCACTGAATCAACTGTGCGCGCCACGTTGACTGGATGCTGCTTCGCTACACCCGTTGCTTCAGCCGTGAAGACGTAGGTGCCCTGCTGGCTCGTCAACACTGCCGCTGCCGGTACCGTGAGCGCATTCGCGTCGACATAAAGCTGAAGCGCAACGTTCACGAACTGACCTGGCCACAGCGTTCTTTCGGGATTGGCGAATTTCGCCTTCAACAAAACTGTTCCGCTGTTCGCGTCGACATTGTTGTCTACGAAGGAGAGCGTCCCCTCAAGCGTGGACGCGGAGCCCTCGGAGGGCGTCGCTCGCACTGCGAGCGTGTTCTCGCCGTGGTAATAACGCTGAATGTCGGGAAGCTGACTTTGCGGCACGGTGAAGCGAACCAGCACTGGTTGAATCTGATTTATTACCACCAGCGGCAAGTCAGTGTTCGCCTTCACCAGGTTTCCCTGACGCACTAGCAGGCTTCCAGTACGTCCCGTGATCGGCGCGCGAATGGTCGAGTTGTTGACATCGACCTGAGCTTTTGCAACCATGGCCTGATCGGCCTCCACTGTCGCTGCAGCGGAAGCTGCGGTCGCCCGAGCCTGATCTGCCTGTGAGCGAGTCACATAGCCCTGCTGCACCAGCGCCTCGTAGCGCGCGGCGTCTCGCGCGGCGTTTGTCGCGGTCGCCTGATCGCGAGCGAGTTGTGCGCGCGCCTGGTTCAGCGTAGCGACGTACGGACGCGGATCGATCTGAAAGAGAACCTCTCCAGCATGCACTTCCTGGCCTTCTGAGAAAGCGACGCGCTGGAGAATCCCCCCGACTTGCGCTTCTACCGCGACAGTTTGCATCGGCTCGACTGTTCCGTTGCTGGTCACCACATATGGAATCGTGGCTCGCTGCGCTTCGGCGACGGTAACCGGCGTTGATGGATTTCTTGGAGGCGCCGCTTTAGAACAGGCGCCTACGCCCAGAACGACAAGAAGAAAAAGAGATCTTGAGAAATACAATCGCGAGGCTCGAGTCCTCATGGGTTGATTGTGTTTGGGAGCTTTGATGGCGCGACCGAATCCACCGATAGCAGAAAAGGCGCTTCGCCTCGCGCACTGAGTACTCCCGCATCGCGCGCCAGCTGCGCGAGCGATGTATACCACTGCCACCGCGATTGCACTTGCTGCGCCCGTGCATTTGCGAGCGCGGACTGCGCGGTGAGGAGATCGATGATTCCTCCAACTCCTTCTTTATATCGCCCGGCCGCAACTTCCTCCGATTGGCGCGCGCTTGCCAGCAGATCGTCGGCCGTTGCGACTCTTTGTTGCGCCGTCTGAAGCGCGTAGTACGAGATGAACACCTGGGTGATCACGTTCTGCCGCGTTTGATCCGCGAGTGCCGCACTGGCATCGGCTTGAGCGCGCGCAGCGGCAACATCGTACTGGCGCGAGAATCCGTTGAATATCGGAATCGATAATCCGAGGTTGATTCCGTATGAGGGCCCACTGAAAAGCTGCGGCACCGAGTACACGCGTCCCGCATTGCCTCCAAGAGTCAACGCGGGAAACTCCGCCGATCGTGCGACCCGAACCTGAGCGAGCGCGGCTGCGGCCTGTGCACGGGCCGCAGCGAGGTCCGGCCGATTGTGCAACGCGGCGTTTATGACGCTATCGACTGACAGAGTAATTCTTCCCACCGGGATCGCGGTGGACAAAGGCTCGAGTTCAAACGGCAAGTTCGCGGGAAGTCCAAGCGCGGATGCGAGTGAGCCGCGAGCGGCTTGCAGATTCCCTTCAATCGCTTCGAGATTCAGCGTTTCCTGGGAGAGCGCTGTTCGCGCCTGAAGCACATCGGCGATCGTTGCGAGTCCAACTTTGTTTCGCTGTTCCGCCGCGGTGAGATTGGCTTGCGCCTCCTCGATCGCGGAGCGTTCTGCCCCGAGCAACGCGAGCGTTGCCATGTAGGAGAAATACGCTGTCTCTGCCTGCAGCACGACGTTCTGAATTGTCGCGTTATGAGTGAGATCGGCGGCGAACAATCTTTGCCGAGCTGTTTCCACCACACCGGAACGACCACCGAAATCGAAAAGCAAATAGTTGAGCGAGATGGACGGACCGTACTCCGTGCGAATGCCGCCAGTGCGGCCAGCGGTCGCCGGTGATTTCGTTCGCGATGCTGATGCAGATGCGTCAATGGTCGGGAAATACCGTCCCCGTGAGGAGCCGAGTACATCTGCTGCGGCGCGCGCCTGTGACCACGACGCGCGCGTCGCCGGATTATTTCTCAGCGCGAGGTCGACAACGTCCATCAGCGTAAGTTTCTGGATCCGCTCCGCGAGGTCGCCGGGCACCACGGCGGCGGGTGAAATAGTTGCGGGCGGCTCGGCCTCAATCGCTCCCTTGGGAGCACTCCAGGGGACGTTAGGAGACGCAGCGACAGCCGGAACGCCGTTCACACGAGAAAAAGAGCTCGTGCAACTGGTGCCAACTGCTAGTGTGAGCGCGACGGCGGTTGTCGTGAGGTTTCGTATCTCGATACACATTGTCGGTAACTTATCGAGATACGCCGCTCGCGCACATTCTGTTGATTATCGACGGAACAAACCTTACAAAATGCAGAAACGACTCGACGTGTCACTCGAGTCGTTCCGCCGTGCGGTGCGGAGTCCGCAATCCGCAGTGGTTGCTTATACCCGGGACGAGAATCGAACTCGTAAGAGCCTAAGCTCGCGGGATTTTGAGTCCCGTGCGTCTACCAATTCCGCCACCCGGGCGAGGATTTGCTATTTAAATGCCCGGCGGATTCATCACAAGAGCAAGAAGCGGATTGATCGACGCCTCAATCTCTAGCGGCCGTTCCTCCGAATGAGCGGATTTCGGAGCGGACGCATTCCGGCGCCGCCCACCGCTCCACCTGGAGCGCGATCACGCAGCTCCAGCATCCGCTTTCGCATTTCATTCTGCAATCCGAAATACTTCGCGCGCTGAACTGGCGTGAGGAATCCACTGAGATCGCGCTGCTCGCTCTCTACGATATCAAGTCGGCGGCGTTGCAATCGCAACAACTGATCGAGGAGACTACCAACCTTCTGCTGGTTCGCCGCATTCCCCGCCATTAGCTCAGCACGCAGCGCCTGTCGCGTCTGCCGTTCCTCGGCGACCAATGACATTCGCTGCTGGTCGAACTGTCGATTCGATGCCTGCAGCTTCGACATCTGATCGTCGTTGAGCTCCAAACGTCGTCGCACAACTTGAGCGGTCCGCTCGCGGAAACGACGCTCGAGCTCAGCGCGCGCCGGTGGCATCTGTGTCGCTTGCGGCTGCGTGAGTGTGGTCGCAACCTGAGCGGCGAGTGAATTTGACGCGCCCGCGATCAGGCTTCCCGTGACTACGATCACCGAAAGTCGAAACGCGATCATTGGTTCTGACCGCCCGAGTTTGCGTTGCCAACCACAGGCTCTACCGCGTCCGGCTCTGCCGAGGGTAATCCGTCCATTCGATCCATCTCATTCAAGAGGGTCGCAATGTGCTCGTCGGAAAGCTCCTGCAAATCATCAGTCAACGAAAGTCCCACCGGAGCGGCGCTCGCAACCTGTCGTGGCTGAGCTTCGCGCGTCGAAGGAGCTTTTGTCGTAGCAACAGGAACGCTCACGGAATGAGCAGCAGGCACTGCCGCGACGGCAACGGACTTCGCTTGTCCAACTTGAGATTCCGGTCTGAGGACGTCGCGACCAACCAATAGGGACAGTCCGCCGGCGGTAACAACCGCCAGGCCTGCAGCAATCTTCAATGAGCGGCGCGACCAGATTCCCGGCCGTGCCCGAATTGGCACAACGGTCGGGGGAGGCGGACTCTCTGCCGGCTCTCCACCACCGCGATGAATCATGAATCCATGCCTGGTCGGCGTCGGAATCGCATTAGCAATTCGCGCAACATCCATCGGAGGCGCACTCGGAGCAGACGCGGCGACGCCACGCAGCAGCTCGAGCTCCGCCGCGCATTCATCGCACGCCGCGACATGAGCGCGAACTTCAGCGGTTCGAGCGCTGTCCAGCGTTCCGTTCAAATAATCCGGCAATGCGTCGCGCATTTCTGCGTTCATGCATTCAGTCATTCAAAAATTCCTTCACACCGCGGATTGCGTTGTGATAATGAACTCGCGCCGCACCCTCGGTTGTCTCGAGGATCGTCGCGATCTCAGCGTATGCAAGCCCTTGCTCAACTCGCATCACGAAAACCTCACGCTGCATCGGAGAAAGTGAAGCGAGCGCCTGCCGAACTCTGGTCGCGGTTTCCTGCGCCACGACTCCGTCGAGCGCGTCGTACGTCGTTGATCCCTCGACGCCGTCGAGCGATACGAGATTGCGCTCTCGAAGCTCGGCGCGACGCCGGTCCAGCATGAGCCTTCGTTCGATTGTAAACAGCCACGTCCTGAGCGAGCTCTCTCCGCGAAACGCGTCGATCGAATTGAACGCCCGCACGAACGTGTCCTGAACCAGCTCTTCGATCTCTTCCCGTTCCCCGCCGCTCGTCGCGAAGCGAGCGAGCGCGTCGGCGTGACGCCGCACGAGCTCCGTTGCCGCTCGTGGATCGCCCGCCTTCCACCGCTCGATTAACGACTTGTCGTCGTCTTCGGCGCTCCATTGGGTTCCGGGATTCATTCAATTCGTTTGGTAGACGCTTCCGGCAGCCAAATGTTAATGCATATGATTACGCCGCATGCCTGACAAACCATCCAAGCGACAGCCGCCACGCGCACCCGAAGCGATCGCTCATCGCGGCGTTCGCAATAGATACCCCGAAAACTCACTTCCCGCCTTCATCGCGGCCGTCGATGAGGGAGCCGGCGCAATCGAGCTGGATGTACACGCGACCCGTGACGGCGTTGTCGTCGTGCATCACGATCCTCATTTGCCGCTCGAATCGACCTCTTCGCTCGCAGGGCGCGCAATCGCCGCGCTCGATTATGACGAGTTGTCGACGTTCGAGCTACAACCCGGAGTGGCTCTCCCGACACTCGACGCAGCGCTCGAGGCAATCGTGCCTCGTGCAAGGATGTACATCGAGATCAAGGCGCCGAACATCGAAGCGTTAGTGGCAACTGCGCTCGCGAACATTGCAAATGCTGCCGAGTACTGCGCAATCCATTCCTTCGATCACCGAATCGTCAAACGCTTTCGTGAGCTCGCACCGACAATTCCCGGCGGAATTCTCATCGTCGCGTATCCAATCGATGCCGCATCACTCCTTCGTGCCGCCGATGCACGCGACTTCTGGCCGCAGCGCGAATTCATCGATGACGATCTGGTGAAATCCATTCACGAAGCAGGCGGACGCGTCATCGCATGGACAGGAAACGACGAGGCGGAATGGAAACGCCTTCGCGCCGCTGGTGTCGACGGCATCTGCACGGACAGACTCGCATCCCTCATTGCTTCGCTTCGCGACTGACTCCGGCCTCGACGCCCACAGTTCTCTTACATCGGTGAGACTGACGCAATTCCCGCCGCGCGGTATGTTTTGCGTCCATTCATGGCGTAGATGCCACATCGCTCGAAATAGCCGGAGGCAAATCACTCAGATGCGATCGTCAATCGTAATTCTTGTTGCAATCGCTGTCGTGTCGGGCTGTCATACTGCGCCCGGGGGACAGGCGCCCACTCCAGACGGGCGCGACACAACAGCAGCTCAGGCAGGAAAAGGCGGAGTCTCACTCCCGAACGCCGACCCGTTTCCAAGCACGTACACGCGCATTCCCGCTGCGCCGTTCGTGATTCGAAACGTCAACATCATGACCGCCGCTGGTCCCATGATTCGCAACGGCGCTGTTGCCGTCGCTGACGGAAAAATCATCGCGGTCGGTCAAACGGTCGACGCGCCTGCGGGTGCTGTAGTGATTGACGGAGCGGGAAAGTATCTCACGCCGGGAATCGTTGATGTGCACTCGCACCTCGGAGTGTATGCGGCGCCCGGCGTCGATGCACTGAGTGACGGCAACGAGGCGACCAATCCGAGCACGCCGAACGTGTGGGCCGAGCATTCGGTGTGGCCGCAGGATCCGCAGTTTCCGCGAAATCTCGCGGGAGGCGTAACAACACTTCAGGTACTCCCGGGATCTGCGAATCTCATCGGCGGACGCAGCGTCGTATTGAAAGTCGTTCCGGGACGCACGGTTCAGGAAATGAAATTCCCCGGCGCAAAGTACGGACTGAAGATGGCGTGCGGAGAGAATCCGAAGCGTGTGTACGCTTCGCGAGGTCCATCTACCCGCATGGGAAACGTTGCTGGTTATCGCACCGCGTGGATCAATGCCGAGGCGTATCGTCGCAAGTGGGACAAATGGAACGTCGATCACAAGGGCGATCCTCCCGCACGCGACCTCGGCAACGAGACACTCGCCGAAGTTTTGCGCGGAAATATTCTCGTGCATAACCACTGCTATCGTGCCGATGAGATGGCGCAGATGATCGACATCGCGCACGAGTTCGGATACAAGATTCGCTCGTTCCATCATGGGGTCGAGGCGTACAAAGTCGCCGATCTGCTCGCGAAGGAAGGGATCGGCGCTTCGGTCTGGGCGGATTGGGGAACCTTCAAGATGGAAGCAATGGATGCAATCAGAGCTAATCTCGCGATGGTCGACAAAGTTCCCGGATCACACGGGATGATTCACTCCGACGATCCTTCCGGATCGCAGCGACTGAATCAGGAAGTCGCGAAGGCGATGCGCGCCGGGATCGATGCAGGAATTCCGGTGACGGAAGATCAGGCAGTGAAATGGATGACGATCAACCCGGCGTGGGCGCTTGGTCTCGATGACAAAATCGGCTCGGTCGAAAAAGGCAAGAACGCCGATCTCGTCCTCTGGTCAGGCAATCCATTCAGCGTTTACACGCACACGGAAAAAGTCTGGATCGACGGCGCGATGCTCTACGATCGCTCTGATCCAACTGAGCAATGGCGAACTGATTTCGAGCTCGGCTTCGTGCCGACGAGGAGCCGATGACAATGACATTCGATAGAATCGCAAAACTCGCGGTGCTGTCAGTTGCGTTTGTGGCGCCTGGGGCGAACGCGCAATCCGTCGCAATTACCGGCGGAAAAGTTTTTACGATGACTGGCGCGCCGATCGACAACGGAACCGTGTTGATGCGAAACGGTGTGATCGTCGCGGTCGGCACGAACATTCCGATTCCCGCAGATGCGCAACGAATCGACGCCAGCGGCAAGTGGGTCACTCCCGGATTAATCAACTCATCAACGCAGCTTGGCGTCGTTGAAATCGGCCAGGTGGCGGAGACTCGCGACTATTCTGCGAGAGGCAAAGACAACATTGCCGCTTCGTTCACCGTGTGGGAGGGACTGAATCCCAATTCAGTGATGCTGGCACCCGCGCGGAAGGAAGGCGTTACGACGTTTGTGATTATTCCGGCGGGCGGACTCGTGTCGGGACAGGCTGCGATTGTCGATCTCGTCGAAGGAAGTACGACCGACATGATCATGAAGTCGCCCGTGGCGATGGTCGCGGAAATCGGAGATCCGCCGTCTGCGGGAACAAGCTCTCGCGGTGAATTGATCGTCAAGCTGCGCCGGCTGCTCGAGGACACGAAGTTTTTCATGACGCATCGCGACGCCTTCGACCGCGCGCAGACAAGAGATTTTGACGAGAGCCGCCTCGATCTCGAGGCAATGATTCCTGTCGTTCAGGGAAAACTTCCGTTGCTTGTATACGTGGACAAGGAATCGGACATCGACGCTGCTCTCCGAATCGCGAAGGAGTTTGGACTCAAGCTGATTATCGGTGGCGGTGCGGAAGCGTGGATGATGGCCGGGAAATTGTCAGCGGCTCACGTGCCCGTTCTAACGGGCGCGATGAACAACATCCCCGGAGGATTTGCCGCGCTTGGCCAGCGTCAGGAGAACGCGGGCCTGTTGAGCAAAGCCGGAGTGACGGTCGGTCTCGTTGGAAACGCCGGCGGTGGAGATGAAGAAGCATTCAACGTTCGAAACATCAAATGGGAAGCGGGAAACGCCGTCGCCTATGGGATGACGTGGGACGATGCGCTCAAAGCAGTGACGATTTGGCCCGCCGAGATTTTCGGTGTCGCCGATCGAGTGGGGTCACTCGCAGCTGGTCGTGTCGCGAACGTTGTTGTTTGGAGCGGTGATCCGTTCGAGTTCACGACTCACGCCGAGCACGTGTGGGTTCGCGGCGTCGAGCGAAACGAAAAAACGAGACAGGATCTGCTTACGGAGCGCTACCTGAACCTTCCGCGGAAGCCGATACGGTAGACGGGTCAGTTGCGGGCGGCGGTGGTGCGCTGCTCGCAGCTGATTCTGTTCGTTTTCGCTCGAGCTCGCCTTCGTAGCGCGATGCTTCTGCGTCGTGAGTAGCAAGCGTTGCCGAGAGTCGCGAGTAAGTATCCGGGTCGACTTCGCTGCCATTTTGCTTCGCGCGAAAAACTGCGTACCCCAAAGCTTGCGCGGCTTTGTCTGCAAGCTGTCGCGTGCGGAAAGCTTCCAATCGAATTTTGCCTTCATCGAACGCGCCCTGTGCCGCTTTGCCTGCGCGATCCAGCTCTTCCTTCAGCCTGTCGAATAACGCCATTGTCGTCTCTGTGTTTGAGGTGCGTGCGCTCTAGAAAAACTACGCAATTCTTTCACCACAGTTTCGCAAAACAAAAAACCCCGCAAGTGCGGGGCTCTTCATTGATGTCGCGGCTACTTCAGGCTGCTTCGCCGTTACCCGTCGCCTGCTCGGGGTAGACGCTCACTTTGTAGCGCGTCCGATTCTTGTGCTCGAACTTCACCACGCCGTCGATGAGCGAGTAGATCGTGAAGTCGGTGCCGAGGCCGACATTGCGACCTGGATGCCACTTCGTGCCGCACTGCCGGACGATGATGTTGCCGGCAACGACCTTCTCGCCGCCGAATTTCTTCACGCCACGGTACTGCGGATTGCTGTCGCGGCCGTTTCTCGACGAGCCGACGCCCTTTTTATGTGCCATGGAAAAACTCCTTAGCCGAGCTTGATGTCGCCGATCTTGACTTCGGTGAAGCCCTGACGGTGACCTTGTTTCTTGGCGTAGTTCTTTCGTCGCTTCATCTTGAAGACGACGATCTTCTTACCCCTTCCCTGTTTCACGATCTCGCCCTTGACCGATGCGCCTTTCAGTTCGGGCACACCGACGATGGTTTTGTCACCATCTGAGCCGAGGATCACGTCGCTGAAGGTGACCTTCGCGCCTTCCTCACCGGGAAGGCTAGGGATTCTGATTGTCTTGCCGGACTCGGCGCGATACTGCTTGCCGCCGGTGCGGATAATTGCGTAAGCCATGTTGGGACTTCGTGTTGGAAAGAAAGCTGGACAGCCTTGAAACTTAGGCGGCTGACTGCATCAAGTCAATTTCGACCCACCATGAGAAACGTGGATGTTGTGGCGTACCACGTTCGGCAACTGTATCGTTTGGCACGCTTGCAATGGCTGCTCGACACAATAGCGAGTAATGCCCGACGACCTCAGAGTCCAGATCGAGACTGCGCTGGGAGCTAACTACACCATCGAGCGAGAGCTCGGCGGTGGCGGCATGTCCCGCGTCTTCCTCGCAAACGAAATTGCGCTCGATCGCAAGATAGTACTGAAGGTCCTTCCATCAGCGTTCGCGGCGACAGTGATGCTCGATCGCTTTCGGCGTGAAATCCAGCTGGCTGCCAAACTTCAGCACCCGCATATAGTGCCACTCTTCTCCGCCGGACAGGTGAATGGAATTCCGTATTTCACCATGCCATTCGTCAACGGAGAATCGCTGCGACGAAAGCTCGGTCGTGGCACCGGACTTCCGATCCCCGAAGTAACGCGCATCCTTCGTGAAGTTGCGTCGGCTCTCGCCTACGCGCACCAGTGCGAGATCGTGCACCGCGATATCAAGCCTGACAACGTGCTTCTCTCTCACGGGTCGGCAATGGTTGTTGATTTCGGTGTCGCCAAGGCGATTAGTGCATCGATCCGCGATGCCGATGAACTCCAGACATCGGAAGGTTTTGCGATCGGCACGCCAGCGTACATGTCGCCGGAGCAGTCAGCAGGTGATCCCGCTATCGACTATCGCTCGGATATTTATTCTTTCGGCGTGATGGCCTACGAGCTGCTCGTCGGGTCGCCCCCATTTGTTGGGCGATCACGCGCCGCCATTCTCGTCGCGCATCAGATGGAGAGGCCGGCGCCGCTGAAGGAGCGACGCCAGGACATTCCCGCGGCATTGGCTGACCTCGTGATGTCGTGCCTCGAAAAAGAGCCGCGTGATCGTCCTCAACACGCGTCCGACCTTATCCTCGAGCTGGAAAGCGGAAGCGGAGAGGGCGCTCGCATCTCTGGGGAATCGGCGCATCGCGATCCATCGATCGCAGTCTTACCGTTCGCGAATCTCAGCGGCGAGCCGGACACCGAGTATTTCTCGGATGGTATCACGGACGAGATCATAAGCGCGCTCAGCAGCATTCCTTCGCTTCGAGTTACGGCGCGCACCTCTTCATTCGCGCTAAAGGGTCGAGGACTCAATGTGCGCGAAATCGGCGAGCAGCTGAATGTGGATTCGGTTTTGGAGGGAAGTGTTCGCCGAGCGAAGAGTCGAGTGAGAATCAATACTCAGCTTGTCAACGTTTCTGACGGACACAGGCTATTCTCAGAGCGTTACGATCGGGAGCTCGAGGATGTTTTCGCAATTCAGGAAGAAATCGCAAACCATATCGTCGAGAAACTGCAGCTAAGCCTCACCGGTCAGCAAAAAACCTCGTTGGCAAGCAGGCAGGCTGGAAATCTCGATGCTTATGAGCACTATCTTCGCGGCCGGTACATATGGACTGGAACGCGGCACATGCCGTCCGCGATTCAACATTTTGCCGAGGCGCTCAGGCACGATCCTCAATACGCCCTGGCGTATGAAGGGCTTGCAGTCAGCTACTGCTCGCTCGGGCTATACGCGTTCATGCCGCAATCGGCGATGATGCAGCTTGCAAAGGATGCTGCACGACGCGCAGTGGAACTAGCTCCGGATCTCCCGGAAACCGGTACGTCACTTGGATGGGTACAGATTCTGGATTGGGATTGGGCCGGTGCAGAGTCCACTTTGGGTTCCGTAATCGCCAAACATCCCCGGGAAGCTCTCGCCTATTCGTTCCTCGCATTACTTCTGTGCAACGTCGATCGCCCCTCCGATGCGAAGGTCGCCGCTAAGCGGGCATATGAGATCGATCCGCTTCACAACGCAATCACAGCGCTGGTACACTTTCACGCGCGGGAGTACGGAGATGCTATCGCGCACTGCGAGCGCATGCTGGAGCTCGACCCGATGTCGTTCATCGGATTGTTTGTCGTAAGCTTGTCGTACGCTCACGAAGGGAGACACGAGCAGGCCCTGAACTACGCGAAGGAAGCAGCGCGATTGTCGCCGGACGTGATCTTCGTAAAAGCTCTGCACGGTATGATTGGTGCGATGGCCGGAAAGACCGATGAGGCGCGAGCAATTCTCGCGGATCTGCTCGAGCGGGCCCATGAGAATTATGTCGCGCCGATTCTCTTGTCGTGGGTATACGCCCACCTCGGCGAGACCGAGCTCGCTTTCGAGTGTCTCGACAGGGCTTACGAGGAGCGATCCCCTACTCTTGCTGTGGGAATCCGGTCGCCGATGTACGACCCCCTTCGACTCGATCCCCGCTACAACGCGCTGCTGGTAAAGCTCGGCCTCTCCTGACTGCGACGGCTGGTCCCTTCAAGTCAATGTGAGCAGCCGTTCGCGTCGTCACCGATTGTCGGCGCTCGTTGCGTAGGCGTCAGGTTCACAACAAAAGGGCAGGACAAGAACTGTCTCACCATCGACCCATCTCTTCGTTTTGACATCACCTCGAAGCGATAGTTCCCGCCGAGGCTGGAGCGCTCAAGAATCGGAGCCAGCCATATAGCTACCCAGCGACGTTCTTCGCGTGAAGTCTTTCCATCGGGTGGGGCCTCCCGCATCAACGTCAGGAAATTTGGACCGAGGTCGTCATCGATCACCCTTGTGTTGGCGCGGTGACGAGGAACCCAGGCGTTCCCCTCGCGAACGAGTACGCGCACGTATCGTCCTGCTGCAGCACCGAACTCCTCTCTGTCGTTTCGAATTCTCTCGACCCATTCAAACCGAGGAAGGTTTCTCTCTGCCGCGCCCGTGCTGTCACGCAACACATCCTGAAGGCCATCGTCCGCTTCATTCAGTCGCTCGCCAACTGCCTTCGGTCCGAATGGAATATCTTGTCCACGAATCTTTCCAGGAGTCTTCCCCGGGGAGAACCGGCGTTCTCCGATACTCAATGGATTTGGTCTCGGCAGCGCAGCGCAACTCGTTGCCACAGGCGCGCGGCCTGAGAGACAGACAGCGGCCCAGATGAAGACGCGCGCTTCGTTCGGTCCCCAAAGCGTCGACGCACCCATGTAGTCGTGTACCTCGTATTCATCAGGCGTCGCGACGTAAGACGTGTATTCGTCCGCCAATCCGATGATCTCGAATCGGCCATCGTCTCCAAGAGCATCGCGAAGCATTCGACCTGAGGCTGTGCTCAACTCACCTGGCATCGATACGAGCTTCAACGCGCCGATCTCGGCGTAGTGTATGGGAAGGTCTCGGGGAAACGCGTAGTCGGGCGCCAACAAATGGGTGAGTCGAATCGGCAGCAGCTGAGAGTCGAGCGCGCCAAGCTTTCCACCCTGCCCTTCACCAGGAACTTCAGAAATTCCTTCGTGCCAGCCGAATTCGTACAAAACCGTGCGATCGTTTTCGGGTCCGCCCAATCCTGCCGCCCCCATGAGGGGTGATGACGGTAAGCCGATCCGACCCCACGACGCGCTTCCATAAGAACGTCCCGGTCTGAGCATCGTACTGCGCGCAACGATGCGCGTGACGCGAAGATCATCTCCCGGTTTCTCGAGAAGAATCTTGATGTTGGTGAGCAGCGTATCGGCCAGACGTTCAACATCCCGTAGATCCCTGCCTGAGCGTCTTGGGACTACGTCGCCTTCCGCTCCGTTGAAAAAGCCCGCGACTTGTGGCCGGCTCTGGTGCGTCGCGGATTCGCTTTCTATTTGCGCCAATGTTTGTCCGACGAAGTCGCTGCTGAAAAAAGGTGCGCTGTTGAGAAGCACGGTCGGGTGTACGGCGAGAAAAAGGAGCAGCCCAACTTGGTCGGTTCCTCTGGTTATTTCGAGGAGCGTCATGTTTCGATCCACTGCGCGAAGCCGCGGACACCCTCGCGCGTCCCAATTTTTTTCGCGCGCTTCTCCCGTCTCAACGGTTGGAACGCAGGAGGCCGTGGGTCGATTCAAAGCATCCATGATGCGTTGCGCATTCCAATTGCTGAGAAATGTCGCCGGCGATCGATTCATGAGGAGTCCCGCCGTGACAGTCGAATGACGGATCGACAGCTTCACCTCTCCGGCACGCATGCCGTCTGCGACCGCTGAATCGACAGCCTCGACAATTCGATCGGCGAGAAAATTCAGAAGCCGCTCATCGAACCCGGGATACTTCGAGCCGAACTGATTGTACGACACCGAAGTTAGAAAATTTCCCGGCCCTTGATGTGTGTGAGTAGCGGAGATGATGATCGCTTCAGGCGGAATCAGCACGCCACGCTCCAACTCTTTCTGGCTGACGCGTCGGCCGACCATCGCCGTTAGACCACCGGGAACTGCAAAAAAATCGCACGACACGAGCACCAACGGAGAACCTGCCGAGTCGGCGAAGAAGAACGCACGAGCATAAAGACGGCTCGAGTATCCACGCGACATCGCGCCAGCTGGTCCGTGTCCACCTGTCGGGAACCCGGCGGGCGGTGTGATGTCGACTTTCGCCGCTCCTGCAACGGCGTGTCGCGGAACCCAGTTGATCGGCGTGAGCTGATACTCGGGAACTACAATCGTCCTTCCAGGCGGTTGCAGCACCCGGCTCAGAATCGGCGTGCAGCTGGTCAGCGCAATGCTCGCCATCGCCACAAAGATCAAACAGAAACGGCTCGTGCCGATGGCAAAAGTTGTAGCGTCTGCCTTGGACACGCCGTATCGTTTATTACAACGTTGGTCCCACACGAGCGCCTCCACGAGGATTACCTGCCCCACGATCTTCGGCTTCAGCTTCAATCTGCGCTAGGCACGACATATACAATCGAGCGGGAGCTCGGCGGCGGGGGCATGTCGCGGGTGTTTCTCGCGAACGAAACGTCTCTCGATCGCAAAGTCGTCCTGAAGCTTCTTCCACGCGAGCTCGCGGCAGCCGTGATGCTCGATCGTTTTCGTCGTGAGATTCAGCTTGCAGCCCGCCTTCAGCACCCACACATCCTTCCCTTGTTCTCGGCGGGTGAGGTCGACGGTCTGCCGTACTACACGATGCCTTTCGTCAACGGAGAATCGCTTCGAAAAAAACTCGGCCAGGGCGGCGGTGGATTACCCATCACCGACATCTTTCGTACTCTGCGCGAAGTAGCATCGGCGCTGACATATGCACATCGGTGCGACATCGTTCACCGAGACATCAAGCCCGATAACGTGTTGTTGTCGCACGGGTCGGCGATGGTAATGGACTTCGGCGTGGCCAAAGCGATTCAGGCGGCGACGCGTGAGCGAGACGAGGTGCTCACCTCGGAAGGATTCGCAATCGGCACTGCGGCGTACATGTCGCCGGAGCAGTCGGCGGCGGATCCGGGAACGGACCACCGATCTGACATTTACGCGTTTGGCGCAATGGCTTACGAGATGCTGACTGGATCGACGCCATTTTCCGGACGGTCGCGTCCTGCCATGCTCGCGGCCCATCTGGTCGAGAAGCCAGTGCATATCTCCCAGCGCCGGCCCGATACTCCTCCCAATCTCGCGCAGCTTGTCATGAGCTGCCTCGAGAAAGACCCACGGAACCGTCCACAGGACGCGTCCGATCTCATCGATGCCTTGGACGAGTACCGGGAGAACGGCGGCAGCACTTCGAAAGACCACCGACGCCATGAGCCTTCGATAGCCGTACTGCCATTTGCAAATCTTAGTGCCGAGCCGGAGAGCGAATATTTCTCCGACGGGATATCGGACGAAATCATCAGCGCGCTTAGCAGCATACCGTCGCTTCGGGTGGCGGCGCGAACTTCATCCTTCGCGCTCAAGGGACGCGGCTTGAACGTCAGGGAGATCGCCGACCAGTTGAATGTGGACTCGGTTCTCGAGGGAAGTGTTCGACGTGCAAAGACGCGAGTGCGCATCGACACTCAGCTGATCAACGCATCAGATGGATATCGTCTTTTCTCCGAGCGCTACGACCGCGAGCTGGAAGATGTTTTCGCGATCCAGGAGGAAATTGCAAAGAGCATCGTTGCCAAGCTCGAGGTGAGCCTTACCGGCGCCCAGCAGCAGGCGCTGGGAGAAAGGCAGACAGGCAACCTGGATGCTTACGAGCATTACCTTCGCGGACGCTACATCTGGAATGGCAAACGAAAGCTGCCCGTTGCGATACAACATTTTTCAGAAGCACTCAAGCACGACCCGAATTATGCACTCGCATATCACGGGTTAGCCGACAGCTACTGCGCGCTCGGTCTTTACGCATTCCTGCCGCAATCGGCAATGATGGATCTTGCACGGACAGCGGCTGCGCGCGGACTGGAGCTCGCGCCCAGCCTGCCGGAGACGAGAACGTCCGTGGGATTCGTGCAAATCCTCGACTGGGATTGGGCCGGCGCGGAATCGACGCTTCGCTCCGTGATCGCCAAGCATCCCCGCCACGCTCTCGCGTATGCGTGGCTTGCCTGGCTCCTTTCAAATCTTGACCGCCCCGCCGAGGCAATGGCTGCGGCGGTGCGCGGTAATGAGCTCGAGCCGCTCGCTCCTGTCGTGAATGGAGTCGCAGCGCTCGTTCACTATCACGCGAGAGAATACGACAAGGCAATCGACCATTGTGAGCGCGCCCTCGAGCTCGATCCCGTTTCGTTCATCGGGCTTCTCACAATCAGCTTGTCCTACTCACACGAAGGCCGCCACGATCGGGCGATCAGTTATGCTGAAGAAAGTGCTCGACTCTCACCAAGTGTCGTTTTCCTTCAGGCGCTCCTTGGTGTCGTTTACGCAATGGCGGGTGACCGACCGAAGGCGGAAGAAGTACTAACGTCGATGAAGCTGCGCGCGCATACCGATTACGTGGCGCCGATTCTGTTGGCGTGGGTGTACGCGCATCTCGATCAGGTCGATCTCGCCTTCGAGTGCCTCGACAGAGCTTACGCTGAGCGGTCGTGCACGCTCGCGTTGGGGATACGCGCACCGATGTACGATCCCCTTCGCCTCGATCCGCGCTTCAAGATCTTGCTCAAGAACCTCGGACTTTCTTAAACGTGCGCGTATTGCTGTGTGACGTCGCGTCCTTGCGACTTCACAACCAGCTTGAACTCGTCGGGCCTGAGAAGCGGATCGTCACGAAGCTCGAGAGAGAACGACGCGGTCTTCTGAAGTTTCTGAACGAGCTCCTTCTCTTCCTCGAGAACGTACATCGCGACTTCAGGATGCAGCTTCACGAGGAGATTGTCTTTTCGTCCTTCGACAACCATGCGGCGCACGGAGCGCTCGACTCTGCGAATGATCGTCTCTGGAGTGAACACACGCCCAGTTCCTTCGCATGTCGGGCACGGACCAGTCATGCTTTGATAGTGACTCTGCCTCACTCGCTGACGAGTCATCTCGACAAGACCAAGGTCGCTCACGGCAAACGCTTTCGTTCGCGCGCGATCACGACTCAAGTGAAGACGCAGCTCCTGAAGCACGCGGTCGCGTGACTGGCGAGTCTCCATGTCGATGAAGTCGCACACGATAATTCCGCCGACGTCGCGAAGGCGCAGCTGTCGCGCAACTTCTGCTGCAGCTTCGAGGTTCGTGCGCAACACCGTCTTCTCAGGATCTTTCTTGCCTGTGTAACGTCCCGAGTTCACATCGATCGACACGAGCGCTTCAGTCGGCTCGATGATCAGGTATCCGCCCGACGGCAGCTCGCACCGGCGCTTGAACGCATCGTGAATCTCAGCCTCGATGCCTGCGGAATCGAAGAGAGGCGTATGCTCATTGTATTGCTTCACACGCGAAATCAAATCCGGCGCAATCGTCTTCAGATATTCCACGACTTCGTTGAATACCGGCTTCGAATCGATCGTGAGGCTGTCGACCTTCGTGCTGAAGAGATCACGCACCAAGCCTCGCGTCAGCCCAGTCTCGCGATGGATTTGCGCAGGTGCCCGCGTGAACTTCGCCTTTCGTTGGATCTTCTTCCATTGAGCCATCAACAGCTCGAGGTCTCGCTGAAGAGCCTCGGGCGTGACGTCCTCACTCACCGTCCGAACGATGACGCCGCCGGATTTCTCGGGGAGAATGCCTGCAACCTGCTCCTTCAGCCGCTGGCGTTCGGCTCCCGAACCGATCTTCCGGCTCACGCCGACACGCGATGAATCGGGTATGTAGACCAGGAACCGGCCGGCGATCGATATCTGCGCGGTCACACGCGGACCTTTGGTCGATATCGGCTCCTTGGAGATCTGAACCATTATCTCCTGGCCGCGCTTCAGGGCATCCTGAATTGGAGGTGCCTTCTGGGTGCGGCGCGACCTGTGAACGACTGTCTGCGCTGTGTCGCCGTTCCGGCCGGCCGAGCCATTCACCGATTCCGACTGATGATCGTCATCGTCATCGTCGTCTTCGGCTTCTTCGGCGTTTTCGCGGACAAGGTCGGACGCGTGGAGGAAGGCGCTCTTCTCCATGCCGATGTCGATGAATGCCGCCTGAATTCCCGGCAGCACCGCTTCAACCTTTCCCAAGTACACGTCGCCAACCATGCGGCGGTTATCTGGACGATCGACGAGGAGCTCGACCAGCTTCTCGTCCTCCAGAATCGCCACGCGCGTCTCACGCGCGCCGGCGTTAATGAGGATTTCTCGTTTCATCTTCGTCCGCTCAGCGTCCGCGACGGCGACTCGACGTTACGGGTGTGCTGGCGGAAGTACCTTTGTGTGGGCGTGCACTAGGCGACGCCTGATTGGACTCTGATTTCCGTTCTGATTTACCCAGCGGGTGCTGGTGCCGGACGGCGCGAGTCGCGCACTCGTCCCCAGTCTCGCCGAGTATCAATTCTGTCGCTCGAAATGTACTCTGAAAGACCCTTTTTGCAATAGCGACAACGACTTACCGAGGGTCAACTCATGCTGGTGGTCAGGTCATTCTGGCCGCCAGCCATCCCAAAGCAAGAAGATATGTCAGCAATGCCTTCCACTCACCGTGCTTCATATATAAAGAGAGGCTAAATCGGTCCTCAGGAGGATTTTCCCCCCGCCACGGCGTCACTCTCGGCACAAAAGCCGGCACGTTTTCGGAGTATGTGGCGTACGCTTCGGGAAACCTGCCACTGATGTTCGCTCGCTCTCGCTCCATTGTCGGCGTGTAGATGAAGATCCAAAGAGCGATCACAACAAGCAGGAGTGCCCAATGAGCCGCCAGCGCGAACCCGGCCGCGATCAGGAAGCTTCCGAAGTAGAGCGGATTCCTGGTGTGAGCGTATGGACCCGAAACCGCCAGTCGCTCGTTCTTGGAGATGTGTCCCGAGGCCCAGGCGCGGACGAGGACTCCGATGAATGCGATCACCGCGCCCGTTAAAAGCGAAATTCTCGTGGGCCTCGCAAAAACCAGATACAGAATTCCGAGGGCAAATCCAAGTGGCAGACGAAGCCTTTTCGCCACCTCGGAGTAGGTCAATCGAGAATGCCTCGCAAAAGGTGGCGGGCGATCACGATTCTCTGGATCTCGGACGTCCCTTCCCCGATCTCGCATACCTTGGCGTCGCGCATCATGCGCTCGACCGGATAGTCCTTCGTGTAGCCGTAGCCGCCGTGAATTTGAATCGCCTTGAGCGTGGATCGCATCGCGAGCTCGGAACAGAACAGCTTTGCGATCGCGGCTTCTTTTCCAAAAGGCTTTTTCTGCTGGGCGAGCCACGCAGCGTGAAACATGAGATGTTTCCCGGCTTCGATCTCGGTGGCCATGTCCGACAGCTGGAACTGAATTCCCTGGAAGCTCGCAATCGGCCGCCCGAACTGCCGTCGCTGCGCCGCATAGTTGAGCGACTGCTCGAACGCTCCCTCGGCAATTCCAAGTGAAAGCGCTGCGATGCCGATTCGTCCTGCATCGAGCGTTTGCATGAAGTTGATGAATCCCATTCCCTCTTCGCCGAGTCGATTCTCCTCGGGGACTTCGACATCCTCGAAGATGAGCTCGCGAGTATCCGATGCACGCCAGCCGAGTTTGTTCTCTTTTTTGCCGGCGCGAAATCCCGGCATTGCAGGCAGCGATGGATCGTGCCCGATGTCGACGTCCGCTGGACGATGGGAAAGATCGGCTTCCTTGGTGAGAATGAAGGACGTTATTCCTTTCGTGCCGAGTTTTGGATCCGTCACGGCAGTGACGACGAAGATTTCGCCGACTCCACCGTGAGTGATGAATACTTTCGATCCGTTGAGGACGTAGTGCCCGTTCTTTCGGACGGCGGTCGTTCGCGTTCCGGCAGCATCACTGCCGGCAGTCGGTTCAGTGAGTCCAAACCCTCCGAGCACGCGCCCGTGAGCGAGAAGCGGCACATATCGTTCGCGCTGCTCGTCCGTTCCGAAATTCATTATCGGAGAAGTGCCGAGCGTTGTGTGGGCAGAGATTGTGATTCCGTGAGAGGCGTCGACCTTGGCCATCTCGTGAATCACGATTAGGTAGCTCAGGAGATCGAGTCCCGCGCCACCGAGTGATTCGGGCCACGGGATTCCCAGGAGTCCGAGCTCGCCCATTTTCTTGATGTTCTTCCACGGGAATTCCTGGGACGCATCGAAGCTTGCCGCGACAGGCGCAACTTCCTCGCGGGCGAATTCGCGAACCATGTCGCGGACGGCGAGGTGATGCTCGTTGAAATAGAGCGAGTCGTCCATGACAGCAAATTAACTAGTCGTGCTGTCTGATCACGGCGAGAGGATTATCTGCGACGGCTTCGCACGCGTACTTTTCGCGGTCGAGCTTCGACTTCTGCTGGTCGTTCGTGCGAAATGCCAAGACAATTGTCGCAGCCTTCGCATCTCGATCTAGCAGCAGGATCGCCGAAGTAGCGAAGTACAAATCCTCGGCGGCACGTGCGCGCGTAGGCGTATTTCTGCATCACGCCGAGCTTCGCGAGCTCCGCATTTCGTCGTCGCGCGAGTGTTCCCCAATCGACTGGAAGTTTCGCGACCGGTTGTTCTGGCGATGCGAGGCGAAGCCCGCCACCCACGCGTTCCCAGATTATGAGTTGTCGCGATTGAAGCTGATCGAGCAAGGTTGCGGCTGTCTGCAATCCGGATAATCCCGGCGGAAGTGCGTCCAGATTTACTGTCGCACCAGTGTTGAGGTTCTTGCCCGCGATGCGCCACAATGCTCGCAGAATTCCGAGCGCAGGGTCGATGTCGTCAGTGAGCTCGCGCTTGATGCGATCGGGTGTCGCTAGAAGGCGAACGCGCGCAAGTGAAACAGAATCCGCCTCGTTCACGAGTACGCCCGCCTGAATGAGAATTCGAACGCCACTCTCTGCTTCTTTCTCAGACGTTTTAGCAATTGCACCGATTGCCGATGCCAACTGAGGAAGCTCGCCACTCACACTCCGTCGAGCGATTGCTGAATAAACCGATTCGACGATTGCGCGCTCTGGATAAGAGCCGTTAATGAAAAACTCGTGCGTGAATCTGTCCTGAAATGAGTGGATCAGAAAAACGTCAGAGTGAAGTCCGTCGCGACCTGCGCGGCCCGCTTCCTGGTAATACGCCTCGAGACTTCCCGGCATTGAATGATGAACGACGAGTCTCACGTTCGGCTTGTCGATTCCCATTCCGAACGCGTTCGTCGCGACAATTGCGCGGAGTCGCTCGCTCATGAACGATTCCTGCACATCGCGTCGGTGCCGATCGTCGAGACCCGCGTGATAGGCTGCGGCTGCAATTCCCTTCAGCTCGAGTACTCCCGCGAGCCTATCGACCGATTTGCGTGTTGACGCGTAGATGATCGCGAGTCCGTCGTGAGTACGAAGCGTGTTGACGAGCTGAGCGTCTTTCTCCGCATCATTTTTTGCAGGGAGAACGTGATACGCGAGGTTCGTCCTGTCGAATCCGGTAATGACGACTTTCGGATCACGCAGTGCAAGCTGTTTCGCGATGTCGGTTCGAACCTGCGGTGTTGCAGTTGCGGTGAGCGCAATCGTTGGCGGAGCGCCGAGTTTCTGTCGAACATCAGCGACGCGGAGATAGCTTGGGCGAAAGTCGTGTCCCCATTGGCTGATGCAGTGTGCTTCGTCGACAGCTAGCAAGCTGATCCCCATTTGATTCAATCGCGCGGCGATGTTTCCGTAATCGAACCGTTCAGGTGCGAGGTACAACAGCTTGAGCTCACCGCGCTGAGCGCGGCCGAGTCGCTCGCTTACCTGCGATGAGTTGAGTGAGCTGTTGATGAACGTCGCCGGCAGGCCGCGGCTCTCGAGCGCGTCGACCTGGTCCTTCATTAGAGAGATGAGCGGCGAGACGACGATCGTCAGGCCGGGCAGCATCAACGCCGGGACTTGATAACAAAGTGATTTGCCGCCGCCGGTCGGGAGCACGACGAGCGTGTCGTTACCGGCGAGGACGGATTCAATTGCGGACGCCTGTCCTGGTCGGAAATCGTTGTAGCCGAAGGCAGATTGTAAAATGCGGCGTGCGCCGCTGATGGTTAGCTCATTCACCGCTTGAAATTAAACACCACGCATCAAAGCCACCGGGACTTGTGAATGCCTACTCAATGTGTCTCGATCGTAATTCCTTCGCCGCAGCCATCACATGATTTGCATTGACAGGATCGAATTGCGGCTTGATCGTGATCACCGTCCACGTACCTTATAGTGATCACCGTTCGCGTACCTTTTCACGTTTAGCCGCGCTTACTATAAGCTGAGATTCTCGTTGAGCTGTGCGCCCTTCCGGGCCACTCGTAGAGCCGCGGATCTTGTTGTTCGAGACGGCCGGTCTCCCCTTGCCGGGTGGACGCCAGCTTTGCGCATTTACTTCAAGCTCCAAGGAGTTGGTAATGCGTCGTCTTCGCCTGTTGATTTTCGCGACCCCGTTGATGTCCGCAATTGCTTGCAGAGAGACGACTTCGGCGCCAAGCACTCCGACGAATCGCGTGTCGTCGGTCGCGGAGAACCTCGCTGTGAACCTCAGCGGGAGTCTCGTCTACACGATCGGCACGATCCATGTCTATAACCTCGCAACGCACACCGACGTAAACCTTGGCGTGACGGGCGTCAATCCCAAGTTCTCACCCAATGGCACACTGATCACCTATCAGGGCGGCGGCGGCATCAGTGTAATGAACTCGAATGGGACGAACAGCAGGCTGCTCAACGCGAGTGGTGGTGTGCCGTCATTCAGTCCCACCGGAACTACGATCGCGTACAGCGACGGCGGCATTTGGAAGATCAATGTCGATGGGACAGGTCGGACGCAGCTCACGACCGACGGCGGCCATTGGCCTGCATGGTCCCCCGATGGAACGCAGATCGCCTATGGTGCGACTGCCGGCAAGATACAGCAGCTGTTCATAATGAACGCCGACGGCTCAAATCGGCACCAGGCGCTGACGAGCGGCGGGATCACGGATATCGTCTGGCAGCCGTCGTCCAGGATTCTCTTCGCGATATCGAATGGCAATTACGATCTCTATTCGTACGACCCGGCCAGCCCGTCGAGCCTCACGCGCCTGACGACGAGCAAGGACAGTGACTTCGAGCCGTCGTGGTCGCCCGACGGAACTCAGATCTCATGGACCAGCGGCACGTCCGGTCGCACGAGCGGCATCTGGACCATGAATGCAGACGGCACGAACAAGCAAGGTCCGGTCATCGCGAAGGGACGCCAGGGCTCCTGGGGACTGTAGTTCACGCGGCTGTTCACCTGCCATTGTCCGCCTGAGCGAAAATCGGATTTCTAGATTCGAAGATTTGACTGCGGCAACGATGCTCGGTTGCCGCAGTCACTCGTGCGGATGCGAGGTATCAAATCGCCGAAGTAGGCGAAGCGTGATGAGCATTATTATGGTAGTGCCCGCGGCGAGGAGATACCGACCGAATCCGACAGTGAGTCCGACGGCCGCGGTCGCCCAGATCGACGCCGCGGTCGTGAGTCCCAACACTCGCGATCCGTCGCGGGAGAGCACTACGACGCCCGAACCTAGGAAGCCGATTCCTACAGCAACCGCCTGGATTAGGGCGAACGGCTCGACACGTAACGACGACGTGACAGGATAGGAGAGCGCCGCTGCCTCTCCGGCAACTACAAAAAGACAAGCAGCGATACCAACCATAAGAAGCGTTCGGAAGCCGGCGGGTTTCCCCGACGTCTGTCGCTCCCAGCCAAGCAAACCGCAGAGCAATCCCGCGAACAATATCCGTAACAGGAGCTCCGCATCGAGCGTCATCGTCGCGCGATTCATATCGCGGAGCTCCGAATCGCCGCGCTGTAAAGACTCGCCAAACGTGTCGTCACGGGTCCTGGCTTTCCATTACCGACCTTCTCTTCATCGAGTCGCGTAATCGGAACAACTTCCGTTGTCGTTCCCGTCAGGAAAAGCTCATCCGCGCGACGCAACTCTGTTTCGGTCATCGGCTCTTCGCGAAGCTCGATGTCATTGTCACGGCACAATTCGACAACAATCTCGCGCGTAATGCCCGGAAGAATGAGCGGAGACAGAGGAGCGGTTCTCACTTCCCCGCCCATCACCCCGAAAATGCTCGTGTGCGTTCCTTCGAGAACCGTCGTGCCACGAATCAGAATTGCTTCGAACGCTCCGGATTCCTTCGCTTCCTGATTCGCGAGAACGTTCGCCATGAGCGAGATCGATTTGATGTCGCATCTCGACCATCGCAGATCAGGCCGCGTGATTGCGCTGACTCCGGCTGAGAGATCGCCCATGTCGGGAAACGGCGCTGCATACGCGTAAACCGTCGGCTTCACCGGAACCTTGGGAAACGCATGCGTCCTCGGCGCCACACCACGCGTGACCTGCAGATACACCATCGCTTTCCCAGATTCTGCAAAACCGTTCCGCTCGAGTAACCCGGTGAAAACATCTTCGAGAGGATCCGCGACACTGTCGTCGATTCGCGCTTCGCGAAGACTTCCACGCAGACGATCCATGTGACGATCGAGCGCGACAAATTTTCCGTCGTACGCGGCCGCAACTTCATAGATCCCGTCGCCGAGGAGAAAGCCGCGATCATCGGGCGAGACTGTGACTTCATTCTTCAGCACGTAACGCCCATCGAAATAGACGACGGTGCCCGCTAGAACTGGATCAGCCATTATCGTTTTTCCCTTGGACCGAGAAACCGCATCAAAAGTGCGGCGAGAAGAAAACCAATTCCGGCCCAGCGCAATGCATTGTTGTCGGTTCGAATGCCATAACCAAAAAGAATTGCGGCGATGAGCGCGACAATGAGGCGAGCGGTGATGAGCGGCGTCACGATCTTTCTTCCGGTGCGGGAATCCCCAAACGGATTGCCTCGTCGTCAGGCACATCAATTCTCATTCTAAGGAGCGCCGTAGAAAAGACCTTTCCCTGGGCGTCGGTCTTTAATGAAAGAGTGCCTCCTCCGTCGAGTGCGCCATGAAGCAGGAAGTTCAGCGCGCGCAGATTCGGTAGCTCGAATCGTTCAACGTCGCCGTTAATGACGCCCTTGAAATGTTCTTTCACGCGCTCTCTCGTGACTTCGCGCTCGAGAAGCGGAAACCATTCGGGTTTGAGAGCGATCAACCCAATGTTCGCCGTGTCTCCTTTGTCGCCAGAGCGCGCGTGAGCAAGGTCGAGTAGGCGAATTCGCATCAAACTATGTCGACTTTTGTGGTAACGACTTTCTTGTCGACAAGCGCAGGCCAGTAAGCAACGATCTCTTCGACCTTTGGCCGACCGCCGGCAAATCCTGTCACGCTCGGTGGACCGTTGAGAACGAGCGGCGCAATCTCGCGAGTGAATCGCTCGACTGCACTCTTGTCGTTGCCGCGAACTCCGACTCTCAGCTGAACCTCAGGGAGGTCGTTTCTGATTTTTTGAAGATCCCGCCTCGCGAGAGGCCCATGCGTCGCCGACGCTCCGACGAATTCCGTGAGGATCTGATCGAAGCGAAGTCCCAATCGATCGAGACGCTCTCTCAATACGCGATCCGCGAGCTGCGCCTTTTCGAGTGCGTCGGGCCACGCATAGACGAGATCTCCAACAGCCTTGAATCCCGCACGGTATGCAATCGAAACTTTGAGCTTATCGGTCGGCGGCCGTCCCGTAATCCCCGAAACCTCGACGCGATTCTCCCCCGCATCGCGCAAATGGATCGAAGTGAAATCGGCGATCACGTCGGGCGTGATGTACTCGCGCGGGTCGCCCATTTCGTAAACGAGTTGTTCCGTAACCGAAGGGATGGAAACGCGTCCCCCAGTCCGAGGATGCTTCGTAATCACGAAGGTCCCATCAGGGCGCGCATCAGCAATCGGATATCCGACGTTTGCGAGATCGGGAATCGACCGCCAATCGTAGAGACAATTCCCGCCGGAGCATTGCGCGCCGCACTCGATGATGTGCCCTGCAATAATTCCCGCGGCGAGTTTATTCCAATCGGTTGCGCCCCATTCGAACTCATACCGCAACGGAGCCATCGTCAACGCTGTATCTGTCGAGCGACCGGTGATTACAATGTTCGCTCCGCGCCTGAGTCCTTCGACAATCGGCGTTGAGCCGATGTAGGCATTTGCAGAGAGAACGCGATCACGAACCGATGAGAGCGGCGCTCCAGTCTCCATGTTCGACAGCGCGTGACCCGAAGCGATGAGCTCATCGAGTCGACCGAGGAGATCATCGCCCGTAACGACAGCGATTTTGATCTTGTTCGAAACTGATTTCTTTTCGGCAAGTTGTCTGATCGCAGCGGCGCACGCAGCCGGATTCACGCCTCCAGCATTCGCGACAACTTTTACTCCACGCTCGGTAATCGCAGGAAGAACGCTCTCGATTGCACCGACAAAATCTCTCGCGTAGCCAAGTGACGGATCTCGCTCTTTCTGTTTTTGCAGAATCGACATCGTCACTTCGGCGAGGTAGTCGAGCATCAGATAATCGATCGGACCACCTTCTACCTGCTGGCGCGGCGCCTCGAGGGAATCGCCCCAGAATCCTTGTCCTGCGGCGACGCGCACAACGTCCTTCATGATTCTCCGCCGAGGTGCGGTGGTAGAACGAATGGTCCCAGGTGCGGTCCGGGATTGTGAAGCGAGGTTCTAAGCGCCATCGCGAGAGTTTCGCGCGTCTCTTCAGGGTACACGATGGCGTCAACGAATCCGCGCGCAGCAGCGTATCGCGCGTCTAGCTGATGCTCGTAGTCGGCGCGCATTGCGTCGACGGCGATCCCCACTTCTGGGGGTGGCTCCCCTCCCTTCTTGTTCGCTTTGTCGAGAGCGGGACCGTGAACCGCCTGGATTGCCGATTCGCCTTCCATCACGGCCATTCGGCCCGTCGGCCAGCTGAAGATGAAATCCGGGTCGAAACCTTGTCCGGCCATCGCGTAATAACCCGCGCCTGATGCGTGATTGACGGTGAGCACGAGCTTGGGAACGCGGGCAGTCGCCATCGCTTCTACAAAGCGAGCACCCGCGCGAATAATTCCAGACTGCTCCGCCTCTGGGCCAACCATAAATCCCGACACATCCTGCACGAACAGCAGAGGGATTCTCTCACGATCGCAGCGGTCGATGAAGTAGGCGACTTTTTCAGCGCTCTCGGTATACACGATTCCGCCGAAGCGAGGTTTTTCTCCCTCCCGTCCCTTCACGAGCCCGCGTTGGTTGGCGATCACACCAATCGGAATTCCATCGATCGCCCCGTCGCCGCAAATCATCTCGCGCGCGATGTGCCCCTGAAATTCGTCGATCGTGCCGCCGTCCAGTATCGCCGCGAGAATCGGATGCATGTCATACGACATCCGATGATCGGCAGGCAGAAGATCGTATAGATCAGATGTTGACGTAGCTTTCGCTGACGCTTTCGAAGACTTCCGCGCCGCTTTTTTCGCTGGGTGAGCGCCGGTGAATTTGAATCTCGCGGCATACGGATCGCTTTCCTCGAGTGGCGGCGGGGCCGCGCTTGCAGGCAAACGCGCGACGAGATCGCGCAGCTTCGCCAGACACTCCTGGTCGTTGTCGAGGGCGTAATGCGCGACGCCACTGACCTCGGTGTGCATGGTAGCGCCGCCGAGCGTTTCTGAGTCGACGGTCTCTCCTGTTGCTCCCTTCACGAGATTCGGGCCGCCGAGTCCCATGAAGGACGTTCCCTTCACCATCAGGATGACGTCGGAGAGCGCCGGCAAATACGCGCCGCCGGCAACGCACTGTCCCATCACTGCAGCCAACTGAGGAATTCTCAGGTATCGCCGCATGATGGAGTTGTAATAGAAGATTCTCGCAGCGCCGTACTGCCCCGGAAAAACTCCGCCTTGATAGGGCAAATTCACTCCAGCCGAATCAACGAGATAAATGATTGGCACGCGGCACCGCATCGCGATTTCCTGTGCGCGCAAAATCTTTTTGATTGTCTCCGGCCACCACGAGCCGGCTTTGACTGTGGGATCGTTCGCGACGACCACGACCTCGCGATCGTGAATCTTCCCGACTCCAGTAACCACGCCGGCGGCCGGAGCCTGACCGTCATATTGATCGTACGCGACGAGCAATCCGATCTCGATAAAACGCGCGCCGTCGTCACAGAGAAGTGCGACACGCTCGCGTGCAGAAAGCTTTCCTTGTGCGTGGAGCTTTGCGACTTTGTCCGCGCCACCGCCCTCACGAAGGCGATCCTCCAGCGCGCGCACTTCGGCGCTGAGCGCGCGCAGGCGCGATGTCATCTCAGCCGCCCGCTGGCGACGCGGCCGCGCCTTCCCTCGAAGCGAACCACTCCTTGATGTAGTCGATCAACTCTGACGTCGGCGTGCCCGGTCCAAAAAGCTTGCCGACTCCGCGCGCTTCGAGCGCTTCCATGTCCTCTCGCGGAATAATTCCGCCACCTGTGATCAGCACATCTTCGCGCCCTTGGGCAGCGACGAGCTCCTGCACTCTGGGAATCAACGTCATGTGAGCGCCGCTGAGTATCGACAAGCCAATGACGTCGACGTCTTCCTGCACCGCAGCAGTCGCTATCATCTCCGGAGTCTGATGCAATCCGGTGTAGATGACTTCCATGCCCGCATCGCGCAGCGCGGCGGCGACGACTTTCGCCCCGCGATCATGCCCATCGAGGCCAGGTTTTGCGACGAGAACTCTTATTGGTCTCATGTCGCGTTGAAATTAGCAGATAATAGCATTGCGGACTACGGATCCGCATATGTCCGCAATCCGCAATCCGCAGTGCATTTACTGCTTCCGAGCGACGAGCAGCATTTCCGTCGATCGCCGCGTCAACGTTCGCGAAGTAAATCCGTCGAAGCCTTCTTGGACAATGAGACCCTGCAACGCACACAGCTCTGCAAGTCGTGTTGCAGTATAGAGCCGAATGCGATGTTGTCGCCGGGTGGTGCGCCCGGTCTTTCGACGAATGGTCGATTCGATCGAGAGGATTCCGGACAAAGGATCGAACCGCCGTTCCTGCATAACGACTGTTCCTCCGGTTGTCTCCCACCAGTCACGCGAAAGAAATCGCGACATCACTCCATCGCGACTTGCACCGTGCCACACAAGAACTCCACCCGGCTTGAGCACACGCGCGAACTCGGCAATTACGCGAGCATCATCCGAGGGATTCTCAAAAAAGCCAAACGATGTAAAGAGGTTCACGACACCATCGAATCGATTGCTCCAAACGCTCGGCAGCCTTCGCATATCCGCTCTGCGGTATTTCAATGACGGTCCACTTCCTCGCTGTAGCGCGGCAGCAAGCAGCTGTCGCGAATAATCGATGCCGTCTAATCGAAAACCCGCTTCGGCCAGAAGATGCGCGTGGCGTCCCTGGCCACATGGCGCATCGAGAATGCGGGAGCCGACGGGAAGTCCAAGAACTTCGATGACACGCGCAACCTCGGAGCGATCACGCTCCGCGGTGAATACAGGCGCGTACTCGAGGAGATAATGCGAATCGAAATAGCTTTCCCACCACTCCGGCGTTCGACTCAGAAGAACACCGGCTCTCGATAGGCGCCAAAAACCTCTTCCATCGCGGCGCGGATTTCGTACAGCGTACAGTATGAGCGCGCGGCTTCGAGAATGTGGGGCATCATGTTCTCGTTCGTCTTCGCCGCAGTTCGGAGAGATGCGAGTGCTTTTTCGACGCGTCCTTTATCGCGCATCGCGCGAAGCCCAGCTAATCGCTCGCGTTGCTCCGCTTCGGTATCGCCGATCTTCAGAATCGGAATCGTGAGCTCAGGCTCGTCGGTGACAAATTCGTTCACGCCGACGATTACTCGACGATGCTGCTCGATCTCCCACTGCTGTCGCGCCGCAGACTCGGCAATCTTGCGCTGGAGCCAACCCGTCTCGAGTCCGCGAACCACGCCGCCAATCTCTGCAATCTGAGCGAACAATGATTCGGCTTCTTCCTCGAGATGCGACGTGAGCGCTTCGATGTAATACGACCCACCGAGTGGATCGATCACGTTCGGTACGCCCGTTTCATACGCGAGGAGCTGCTGCGTGCGAAGCGCGACTTGAACGGACTCTTCGGTCGGCAACGCGAGCGTCTCGTCCATCGAATTCGTGTGCAGCGATTGAGTT
>JBGQKT010000008.1:0-40060 GCA_041499635.1 Gemmatimonadaceae bacterium | reverse complement strand
CGAGCCCGGATCGAAGAACGCCGTCATTCGCAGCAGCGCGTAGTTGAGTCGCTGAAACTGGGTCCACAAAAGCGGAATCCCAACGATGCAGAGGACGACGAAATGCCCAATGCGCGCGCCGCCCGCGAAAAGGATTATGCCCATGATGAGCGTGTACGTCATCGCGACAGAAAGGTCGGGCTCGAGCGCGACGAGAATGTCGAGCAGTCCGATGACGACAAGAAATGGCAGCAATCCTTTCGTCAGCCCTCGTAATGCGTCCCCCTTTTTCACCACGAGCATTGACGTCCAGACAATGACTGCAATCTTGCCAAGCTCCGACGGCTGAAGTGACGCACCGATCAGGAATCTTCGCGAGCCGCGCAGTCTTGGCGCGATCGATTGCGTGAAGGGCAGGATGATCAAGAGGAGAAGCACTATCGAGAGAATCATCAGCGGCCACGCCCACTTATAGAACAGCTCGGCGTCGACCTTCGCAACGATTGCGAAAATCACCAGGCCAACCAGCACGCCCGCGAGCTGCTTTAGAAAAAATGCAGCGCTGCTCTGCCCCGCTTGCTCGGCTGCAATGGCGCTCGCGCTGTACACAGTTCCGAGGCCGAGCGCGACGAGAGCAAGAGTGATCACGACTAGAAGTCGCGCCTCGATGCTCATGTTCCATCTGTATCGAACGTCGGTTACTGCCTGCGCCATCTATTTCTCCGCCGCGAGCTGCCTGAAGCGCGCACCGCGCTCTTCGTAGTTCTTGAACATATCGAAGCTCGAGCAGGCGGGCGATAACAAAATCGCATCGCCAGGCGATGCGAGCTCACGCGCGCGGCGAATGACCGCTTCGAAATCGAAATCCAGTTTGTCGAGCGGGACTACGCCGGTGAGATCCTTCTCGACAACAGGACCAGCCTCTCCATAAGCGATGACGTGTTTCACGTGCTTCCGAATCGCGTCGGCGAGGGCTGTGTACGGCTCGCCTTTATGCCTGCCGCCGAGCAGCAGAATCGTTGGCCGTCGCATTCCTTCGATCGCGACGCGAGTCGAGCTGATGTTCGTCGCCTTCGAATCATTGATCCATTGTACGCCACGATATTCACCAACCAGCTCCAGCCGGTTTGCGAGCGGAGTGAAGGTTTTTAGCGAGTCACGAATGCGGTCACGCGCATTGAGCGTTCGGAAATCGACATCTGCAACCGACACGGCAAGTGCAGCGGCGAGGACATTCGCGATGTTGTGATCGCCGAGCAGTCCGATGTCGTCGCGCTCCAGCAATAAATCACCTGTGAGAATCAGCCATCCGGTCGGCCCATCGTACCATGCGTCGGCCTGGCTGCGAATTGAAAAATGGTATTTGTCGCCTCGAAGGTCGGTTGTCATGCGACGAACCGCGGAGTCGTCTGCGTTCAGAACCCAACGGCTGTGCTCCGTTGCGTTAGCAAAGAGGCGCGCTTTGTCGGCGTAGTATTCGGCCACCGACGGATAACGATCGAGATGATCGGGACTGAGATTCGTCAATACTCCGACCGCAGGAGAAATGCTAGGCGTGTCATGCAGCTGGAACGACGACATCTCGAGGGCGATCCACGCCGGTGGATTTTCGCGCAGGGCAATCTCCGAGAGCGGAGTGCCGATGTTTCCTGCATCTACCGCATCGAGGCCGAGGCCGCGAAGAATGTGGCCAATCAAAGCGGTAGTAGTCGTCTTGCCATTTGTGCCGGTGACAGCGATGACGCGCGACGATTCGAGAAATCGCAACGCAATCTCTACTTCGCTTACGACCTGCACTCCCGCGGCATTGGCCGCAACAAGCGGTGGAGCATCAGGCGGTACCCCGGGGCTTACGACAACGAGCGATGCGGCCGCAATTCTTGCGAGGTCATGTCCGCCCGCAGATGCGTCGACTGCAACGCCCGCCAGACTTTCAGCGTTGTTTCGAGCTGTTGGCGAGTCACTCGAATCCGAGGCGTAGACTTTTCTCCCGTCGGCGGCGAGAAGCCTGGCGACTGCCGTTCCACTTTTCGCGAGACCCAGCACGGCTATCTCGCCGGCCGGTAGCTCCTCCAACCTCATCTGAGCTTCAGTGTGCTCAGCGCCACGAACGCGCAAAGGATGCCGAGGATCCAAAAGCGCACGACGACTTGCGCTTCATCCCAGCCGCCCTGCTCGAAATGATGGTGAAGCGGGGCAAGCCTGAACACCCGATGTGCTTGCGCGTACTCGGTGCCGTGACGCCGCTTGTGGTATTTGTACACGAAGCGCTGGATAATCACGGACATCATTTCTGCGACAAAGACGCCGCCGACAAGCAGCAGTAGAAATTCAGACTTGAGTAGTATCGCAACCACTCCGAGTGCGCCGCCAAGTGCAAGAGAACCAGTGTCTCCCATGAAAACCTGCGCGGGATGTGCGTTGAACCAGAGAAATCCTATACACGCGCCCATGACGGCCGCGCAAAAGACTGTCAGCTCCCCTGCACCGCGCAGGTAATAAACCTGAAGGTATGCGGACGCATCGATGCGCCCGATGATGTACGCAAATACCGCGAGTGTTGCTGCAGCGATCGCAACCAATCCCGGCGCTAGTCCGTCGAGTCCGTCAGTGATGTTTACTGCGTTGCTCGTTCCCGTGAGAACGAACGTAACGAACAACACGTACAGCCAGCCGAGCGCAGCCGTCGACGGCACGATGAGGATGTACTTGTAGAACGGCAGTGTCGTCGAAGCACCGGGCAAGGTCGAGAGCGGATATTTCCAGATGTACCACCCGAGAGCGAAGCCGGCGATAATTTGGCCGGCGAGCTTGTAGCTCTCGATGAGTCCGGTGTTTTTCTTTCCCATCTGGCGCTGCTTGAGCTTGAGATAATCATCGGTGAAGCCGATGAATCCCATCCATACCATCACGATCATCGCAAGCAGAACGTAGACGTTCGAGAGTTTTGCCCAGAGAATCGTCGGAATCAGAGTCGCCGTAAGAATGATGAGACCGCCCATCGTGGGCGTGCGCTTTTTTTCCCGGTGACTCTCCGGGGTTCCCTCGCGTATCACCTGGTGCAGGCGCATGCGACGAAGTCGCCTGATGATTATTGGACCGACGATGAACGAAACGAGGAGCGCGGTGACTGCGGCTCCCGCTGCTCGAAACGATATGTAATTGAAAATCCGCAGGAACCCGAACTGCTTTACGAAGGGAACCAGTAGAAAATTGAGCACTTATTGAGTAGCCCAGGTTGTGAGATGCGGAACGAGACGCTCGAGCTGAACACCGCGCGACGCCTTCAATAGAATAACCGCATCCGGCGCGAGGCGCGGCGCTAACAATGGCCACATACCCTCGACGGTGTCAGCTGTGACGATGCGCTTATCATCCGCGCCTATTCGCGCGAGAGACTTTGCGAAGTCACCGATGCCGGCGATTACATCCGCGCCCGAGTCGAGGGCGAGCTTGCTGATGTCGTCGTGAAGCTTGTCCGATTGGAGCCCAAGCTCGCGCATCGTTCCAAGAACTATCACGCGTTGCTTGCCTGCACCAACTCCTTCGAGCAATCCAATTGCGGCTCGCGCCGATCCCGGGTTGGAGTTGTACGCATCGTTGATAATCGTGGCGCGACCGATCGTCTCCCACGCCGATCGCATCTTCGGCGCAGCCATTCGCGCGATGCCATCCGCGATCGAGACATCGCTGACACCCATCTCTCTCGCCACCGCGATCGCAAGCATCGCATTCTCGAGATTGTGCCGGCCGCGAAGTGGAGGACTGACGATCACACCCTCGAGCTCGAGAGTGCCACGACCATCCGGCTCGATCTTCCACGATTTCGGCATCACGTCGCCCGAGTCCAAGCCCGCGGTCACAACGCGCCTCGCAAGTTTCTTCGCCGCATTCGCAACATCGGGTTGCGAGGCGGGCGCGATACCAACTTCGACGCCGTCGTAGACCGACGTCTCCTCGCGCAATACACCAGCAAGATCGCCAAATCCCTCGAGGTGTTCTTCGGCAACTGAAGTCACCACCGCAAGCTGCGGTTCAGAGATCTCGCGCAGAATCGCCACTTCGCCCGGAATACTCGACCCGAGCTCAATGACCGCACATTCACTTTCCGCCGGCATCGACAACAATGTGAGTGGCACGCCCACTCGATTGTTGAGATTCCCAGTCGTCGCGTGCACCAGCAGCTCATCCCCAAGCGCAGCGCGTATCAAGTCTTTTGTGGTAGTCTTGCCGTTGCTGCCGGCGACGGCGATGACTTTGCCGCCCCACGCGCGGCGCCAATATCGAGCGAGCGCGCCGAGTGCAACGAGAGTGTCCCTGACCTGATAAACTGGAATATCGAGGGCACCAAGCGGTAAAGCATGTGTCACAACAACGCCTGCGGCACCAGCGGCGGCCGCAGCTTCCAGATAGTCGTGACCGTCGAATCGCTCGCCACGCAGCGCGACGAACAGCTCGCCGCGCGCGATCGATCGAGTGTCGGTGGTAATGCGCTCGACCGGTGTCGATCCCCTCGGCAGTGGCACCATGGCGCATTCGTCGAGCGCCGCAGCAACACGATCCAATGTCCAGAACTGAGCGTTCAATGCGCGGTCAATAGTTCGCGGACGATTTCCTTCTCGTCGAACGGTACCTTCTTCGTTCCCAGAATCTGATATGTCTCGTGACCTTTTCCGGCGAGGAGGACGACGTCTCCGTCTTTCGCATGATCGAGCGCCCGAGCAATCGCTTCGCGACGATTCTCGATTCGCTCGTGACGACCCGGTGTCATTCCGGCTTCGACGTCGTCGAGAATTTTTTCCGGATCTTCAGTTCGCGGATTATCGCTGGTCGCGATCACAATGTCGGCTCCGCGTTCGGCCGCCGCCCCCATCTGAGGTCGCTTGCCCGCATCGCGATCACCGCCTGCTCCGAAAACAAGAATGAGTCGGCCGGACACGAACGGTCTGATCGCGGCGAGCGCGCGCTCGAGCGCATCGGGAGTGTGGGCGTAGTCGCGCAACACAGTCGGCGTCTGCGAGACGACTTCCAATCGTCCGGGAACCTGCGGCAAATCACTCAATCTCGATGCGAGCGCAGCCAGCTTCATTCCGAGAGTCACTCCAACGGCAATCGCGCCAAGCGCGTTGTGAACATTTACGTCTCCGATCAACGGAAGACATACGGGAAACGATTCGTCGCGATAATGAACAGTCCATTCGCTGCCGGCCGGCGAGAATTTTACTCCGCTCGCTCTTACGTCGGAACGAGCACTCTCCCCAAAAAGAATTTTTCGACGACTCGAATCGAGCGCATCCCAAGTCGGATCGTCTGCGTTAATCACGGCGTATCCACCCGGTTTGAGGTAAAGCATCAAGGACGCTTTCGCGGCGAAGTATGCCTCCATTGTGCCGTGATAGTCGAGATGATCGCGCGTGAGGTTCGTGAAAACCCCAGCGTCGAATTCCAGTCCGTCGATTCGTTTTTGGTCGAGACTGTGCGACGAAACTTCCATGGCGACCCATTTCGCGCCGCGGTCGACGAGCACGCGCAGTATCCGCTGAAGCTCAACAGGGCCCGGCGTCGTCAGCTCTGTCCCACCGGGAATGACTTCTCCTTCTGTTCCAAGCAGCACACCTAGCGTGCCGATCGACGCGCTTCGCCGGGAAGCATCGTCGAGCAGATGTCGGAGGATTCCGGCTGTCGTGCTTTTTCCATTTGTCCCGGTGATACCAATCATGCCGAGCTTGCGCGATGGATTTCCGAACGCCGTTGAAGCGGCGACAGCGGCAGACTTTCTTCCTTCGTGTACGACAATCGATGGGAGACTCGTCCGCGCCGGATCTTCGATCATCGCCGCAACAGCCCCGGATTTTTCCGCGCGCTCGAGATAATCGTGACCGTCGAGCACTGCACCTTTCACCGCGAGGAAAAGCGAGTTCGCTCGCACTCTGCGACTATCATCTGCGATGCCGTCGACAAATTCGGGCAGCGTCCCGCGCACCGCGACCAAAAGCCCCGCGGCTTCGAGGGCCGAGGTAACGTTGGCCAGCGGGAAGCGCATTACTGAATGTGCTGAAGTTTTACTACGCTGCCAGCGGCGAGCGGAGTGCCCGCCGGCGGGACGGTTGCGGATCCGCGCTGAGGAATCAGGCGGACTCGAAAGCCCGAACGATGCAAGGCGCGAACCGCGTCGCGCAGAGTCAGTCCCGAGACATCCGGAACAGGACGGTCGGTATGATCGACGGCCTTTGGATGCGGGACAAATGGAAGATTGAATTTCACCGCCACATTTGGCTGCATCGGCTCGTCAGTCAACGGGGATGACTCTTCGGCTCCGGCAAGCGGCGAGGGCAAATTCGCCATCGCCGGCAGCATCGTGTCCGAGGGCTTCCGCACCCGCTCGACAGTCGCGAGCTCGGCGCGATTCAGCGCGGCGTCTCGCGCGGCGAGGGCTGCGCGCAGAACGACTTTCGTAACCGGCGCTGCAATCTCGCCACCATAGTACGCGTGCCGCGGGCTATCGAGCTTGACCAGCACCACGTATTGCGGTCGGTCGGCAGGAAAAAGTCCGACGAACGATGCAGTGTAATTTCCGAGGACATAGCCTTTGCCTTCAACCGTTCGTCGGGCTGTCGCAGTTTTGCCGCCAAGCAAGTATGTCGCGAGATCGGCCCGCGTCGCGGTTCCACTTTCGACGACGCCGAGAAGCATCTGCTGAACCTCGTGCGCGACCGTGGGCGAGACAACCCTCCGAATTACTTTCGGGGTCGCGCGATAAATGAGCTCACCATCAGCGGACCGAACTTCCCTGATGATGTGCGCCTCCATCAGCTGTCCACCGTTCGCGATTGCAGAATAGGCGGCCACGAGTTGAAGCGGAGTTACCGCAAGCTCGTATCCCATCGCGATGGACGATCCAGAGGTTCTGTTCCAGTGAATTGGCTCGCGCAAAGTTCCTTCCGCTTCCGCCGGCAGCGGAATTCCCGTGGGGGTTCCAATTCCGAAGTCGCGAAGGATTTCGTATTTCTCGCGCGGTGTAAGCCGCTGCGACAGACGCGTAATTCCAATGTTACTCGAGTAACGGATCACGTCGCTCAGCGTGAGAGCTTTCGCGGGATGCTCATCAGTGATCAAGCGCTGATCGATGATCGCGCGTCCGTTCGACGTATCCACGCTGTCGTCCGGGCGAGCGCGGCCATATTGAAGGAGCGCCGCGGCAATGAACGGCTTTATCGTCGATCCGGGCTCGAACGGCTCACTTACCGCAGTGTTCGCAACCGCGCGCGGATTCGAGCGGCGGCTCGCCATCGCGAGCACATCACCGGTCAAAGGATTCATCACCACGATGTCGCCGCCTTCGGCCTGAAGGCTGTCGGTCGCGCGAGCAAGAGCGCGCTCGCAAATCTCCTGCAGTGATTCGTTGATCGTGAGCGTGACGCTCGAGCC
Source organism: Gemmatimonadaceae bacterium (assembly GCA_041499635.1). Classification (GTDB taxonomy): domain Bacteria; phylum Gemmatimonadota; class Gemmatimonadetes; order Gemmatimonadales; family Gemmatimonadaceae; genus UBA4720. The sequence continues at coordinate 32,653 of JBGQKT010000008.1, read as the reverse complement.
GGCTCGCGGCGCGGACGCCCATGCTTCCGGCGAATCCATCGAGCGACCGCGAACGTCAACTGCTCTGCGCGAGCCTTTCGTGTCGCCCTGAAGCACACTGTCCATCGAAAGCTCGATTCCATCCTGCGCTCGACCATCGGGACCGACTCGCCCAACAATGCGTCTGATTCCGCCCGCTGTCGCGAAGTCGCGCTGCATTATCGTGCGCGCGTGAACGCCTGCAATTTTTGTCAGCGGCGCGATGTCCGAGGCAACGTAAAGCTCCGGAAGGGAGACCCACTTGTTCGCAGTGTCAGTCGCCCGGCGAATGAGATCGGACGCAACGCGCGCCTGACCCAGCTCGTCAGCGAGTCTCTGTCGGTCACGAACTTCTTTCGGCGCGATGTCCAGATGGACAAGCTCATGACTGTCGACGAGAACGTTTCCCGACGCGTCGAGTATCGGACCGCGAGGTGCACTCAATGAATCGACGTCGAAGTGCAACACGCGAGCGCGCTCGGCCCACGTGTCACCCTCAACGAGCTGAAGCTTTGCGGATTGCGCCACCAGCGCCACCCCAAAAAGAACCAGCATGACGTAGATGATCGTGATCCTCGTGGGGACGATCATTGCACCCTCGTCCGTCCCGAGAGAATCACCACCTGCGTGTCCGCAGGGACATGCATCCCGAGCTTCGCCTCAGCAATTGGCATCAGTCGCACGCGGGACGACGCGTCTCTGATTTCCGATTCGAGGCGAACGCGCTCGTTGCGCAGCTGTCGAAGCTGTGCCTCAACCGCGCTCATGTGTCTCGCCTGCGCGTCTCCATAACTTCGCCGCGTGACAACGGCTGCCGTTGTGATGACGAATCCCACGAGGATGGCCGCGACAATCCAACGGCCGCGAACACCTACGCGGCGCTTCGCCATGCTCGCAGCCTTGCGCTTCTGGCGCGGGGATTACGTTCGATCTCGGCGGGCGAAGTCTTGATCGCTTTCCGATTTATCAATGTGCCCAGCGCTTTCCCGCCGCACGTGCACTGCAGCTGCTTCGGCGGACAGACACAATCTCGGCTCCATTCGCGCATCAACGTTTTTACGATGCGGTCCTCACCAGAATGGTATGCGATCACAGCGATAACACCATTTGGCTCGAGCATGTCGCGCAGCATCGGGAGAGCGCGCTCGAGTGAGCCGAGCTCATCGTTTACCGCGATGCGAATTCCCTGGAAGATTCTGGCAAAATCACCGGGACCACTCCGCGCACCGAGAGCGCCGCGAATTGCCTTGACGAGATCGTCGCTCGTTGCGAATGGAGTATTCTCGCGGCGGCGAACGATCTCATGCGCGAGGCGACGAGCGCGCGGCTCATCGGCGTACTCACGAAGAACGCGAATGAGATCTTCTTCGTCCATCGCATTGAGGAGATCGGCAGCTGTTGATTTGCCGGTGTTCTCCATTCGCATGTCGAGTGGTGCGCCTTCGCGAAATGAGAATCCGCGCGCCTGGTCGTCGATCTGGCGCGAGGATACGCCAAGATCTGCAAGAATGCCGTCGAATTTCTGACGAGTTTCGGGGAGCAACCGGTCTGCCTCTGCGAAGTTGCCCAATATAACGCGAAACTTGCCGGCGGCCTCATGCGACGCGAGCCGCGCTCTCGCCTCGGCCACCGCCTGAGGATCTCGATCGATGGCGGTGACGTCGGCACCTGACGCAAGAAGGGCGGCGCTATGTCCGCCGCCCCCCAATGTGCAATCGAGTATTCTCTTCGCGCCGCCCAGAAGCAGGACGACTTCGTCCACGAGCACCGGCGAGTGATAGGCGCTATCCCACGCGCCCATCACCGGTGCTTCGGGAGTCATTTGCAGAATCGCTTGACCATTTCGTCCGTTGCAGGTGTGTACTGCGGAATCGCAGTCAGTATCTGCTTCGCCGCATCGGGATAGCTCTGCAATCCCGCGGGAACGTTCTCCTGCGCCTGCGCGAACGCATCCTTCGCCATTCGCGCGAGCGTGCAGCTCTTGCTTCCCTGCGCTTCCGTGATCGCGCTCTGCCCAATCGTGAATGCCGACACGCCGACGAGGAACTTCGCATCGGATGATGCTTCGAGCTGGTCGGAGAGTTGGAGGAACTGAATCGCGCGCTGCAACGTGGGACGATCCTTTGTGGTGTTCCCCGCCTTGTACAGCTTGTTGCCCTCGGATAGCATCAACTGCCCGAGTGTGTGCTTGTCGCCACCATTTGCTGCACAGGTGCGAGCCGTGGCCATTTCCGCGTCCGGCTGAGCCATCGCGGCCTGAATGATCACGACCTGCAAGCAGCCATTTTCAATCTTGGGATTGATCGTGATTGCGTGCTGCGCTGCGGCAAGCGCTGCCGCCTGGTTGCCAGCTTTGTTCTGTACGCCGGCTTCAGTCAGGTAGAGTTGTGCGTTGTTCGGATATTTGGTTTCACCGGTCTTCAGAGTCTCAATTGCTTTCGGCAGGTTGTTTTGCGTCGCGTAGGCAGCAGCGGTCCTTATGAAGTAGCTGCTGTCCGCCGCAGCGGTATCTGCCTTGATAAGCTCGGCACCCGTCTGAAATGCCAGGTCGTACTGTTTTGCCGCGAGGAAAACCAGCCACGCGGTTCTTAGAAGCTTCGGATCGCCCGGATTGTTCTTGAGCGCCTCCTGTATGATTGGCACTGCACGAGCTGCTTGACCACTGGCAGCGAGCTGGTTGACGACTGCGTCACGCACCTTGTCATTGCTCGGGTCCGCCGCCATTAGCGCGGTCAACACATCGATCTCTCTCGGATCTTTGCGCGTGCCGTAAATGTCGGCCGCGTACTTGAGCGCCGAAATGTTGCGCGGATCCGCGGCGAGAATCCGTTGTGTCACAGCAAGCACGGAGTCCGTCTGGTTCTGCTTGTCGAGTGCGTTCGCGAGGCAAATTCCGACGATCGTGCCGTTTGGATATTTCGTGATTCCGGCTCGTGCGGCCTGCTCGGCCTCCTTGTATTTGCCGTCGCGGAATAGAGTATTGCATGCGCGCTCATACTCGAGCTGCGAACGCGCAGCCTGATAATTCCTGGAGACCAATTGCGCCGCCAGGTCAAGACTCTTCGCTTCAGCAGATGGCAGCGGCTGCTGGATCGTATTGTCTCTCGCGAGCACGAGACGCGCGTCGACCTTTACTCCGTTCGGCGTCTTCGTAGCGGTTCCTTCAACATATTCGTCAGCGCGCAACAGCACGGCGAGTGCGCGCGCATCATTCGGTTGTAATGCCTCGGTCGTCGAATAACCCGACGCAGTCAACGTCGCGTCGATATCTTTCTTCGGGATCACCATCAGCTTCTTCTCGTCAGCGTCCCTCGCGATGCGCTGTCGAACAGCTTCGGCGGCCTGCACGCCAAAACCCGGCTCGGGAGCCGCGAAAGTGGTGACCATCAAATGAGGCACTGGAGCAGCCTGACGCTGTGCCGACGCGCCCGCGAATGGCACCGCAATTAGCGCAGCCATCGCGATCAGCTTTCGCTGTCCTGAAATACGGTCGTGACGCAAAGTCTTACTCCTCTCACTCAATGTTGTTTTTCCCGAAAACTCTGAAAACAGATGTACCCCTCAAACATCATTCAAGGTCCTTCTTTTCATCATGGGCGAGGAGGGACTCGAACCCCCGACTTCCTGCGTGTAAGGCAGGCGCTCTAACCAACTGAGCTACTCGCCCGAGTGCAGAAACCGAGCCGTTTCCTTTATTTGAGAATGGCTATGGGCACCAGCACACAATACCCAAGTACCAGGAGGATTGGAGCGACTGTCGTGCCGCCTCGCACGAGATCGGCAAATCCTGCAACGATGACCAGCAGCGCGACACCCCACAGCATGATGGACCGATTGCGCTGACCGATACGCCCATTCGTAGAAGAAGCCTCACCCGCGTCAGAGTCGACCATTGCGCGGTAGTGTAGATGTGCCGCGAAGTAGTGTCAAGCAGAGGAGACGCGCGCATCGCGCGGTGTCATTGATTCTTAATGAAGAGCTAACCGGCGAATCAGCTAAAACTTGGCGGCGTATACCCGTGATCGATCAGCCGAATGGCGTCTGCGCATCGCTTGCCCCAGATGTTGATGCGATTGATCGAATGACCGGTTTTCCATGCTGCACGCGCCTCGGTTTCCAATCCTGCGCCCACCTGCGCCCGTCCGAGCTCGTAGTATCCCTCGACGAAATTTGGAGCGAGCTGAATGCTCTTCCGGAAACAGAGCTCGGCTTCTGCGAAATTTTCTTCAGTCGCCAGGAGAAGTCCGCGATAGAACACGCCGTAAAGCGCCGCTTTGGGATCCCGATTCTGGCGCGACGACGAAAGCAACAATTCTGAAGCGCGCGCAACGTCGCCTTTCTTCATATAGACGTAGCCGAGATTCACGCGCGCCATCGAGTTCAGCGTGTTCTCCGACAGAAGCCCGACGAGTACCTGCTCTGCTTCGAGCAGCTTGCCCTGACGCATCAGTGCCCACCCGAGCAATGATTTTCCGCGCACGTCGCTCGGCGCCAACGCGAGCGCGCGCAACAGCATTCTGGCCGCGCCATGAAAATTTCCGATCGCAATGAAATTCCAGCCCTTCTCCACGAACGTCGACGCACCGAGATAGTCTTCGCGGAGAATTCGTCGCGCTGCGCTCGACGCTGCCGGTGTCACGCCACTCTCTTTCCGAGAGACAACACCGAGCTGATCGCGCCGGCTAGATCGCTCGCGGCCGCAATGGCGTCGGCACCCGCGGCGGCCAACGCTGCGGCCGGCATTCCATAGATGATGGACGTCGCACGATTCTGAACCACCGCGCCGCCTCCGGCTCCGCGAATTGCGCGCAGCCCCTCGGCACCATCGCGTCCCATTCCGGATAGCACAACGCCAACAGCCCTTCGTCCAAAGGTCGCAGCGACGCTTCGAAAAAGAGGATCAGCCGACGCGCGAACGCGACAAAGCGGGTCGCCGCGGCCAACCTCGATCACCGCGCCGCCGGTTGTGCGGCGGACCACCATATTCGCATCGCCAGGGGCCAGATAAACATGACTGGCGAGGACCGTTTCGCCATCACGCGCGACCGTTACAGGCAACGCGCAGATTTGACCGAGACGATCAGCGAGTGTAGGAACGAATTCGTTCGGCATGTGCTGCACGACGAGGACCGCGGCATCAAGATCGGGAGGAAGCCGCGACATCATTTCTGAAAGAGCCCGGGGGCCGCCTGTGGACGCAGCTACAGCTACTGCGTGACTAGCGGGCCGCGGGGGGCGACGCAACGGCGGAGCCTTCAGCAGCGGAGGAGCACTCACTTCCGGACGACGCGAATCGAACCTCACCATCGATGCAGTCTCGAGCGCCTTCAGCAGCTGCTCGCGGATCGCCACCATGTCGACGCTGACGGGGCCAGATGGCTTGCGAACGAACTCAACCGCCCCAAGCTCGAGTGCGCGCACCGCGGACGAATTGAACTCGGCGGAGTCAGCGGCACTCACCACGATGACGGGCAGCGGCGTCTCACTCATGATCCGCTCGAGCGCAGTAAGTCCATCCATCTGAGGCATCGCGATGTCGAGGGTCACAATATCGGGCGAAAGCGCCCGCACGCGATCGAGCGCCTGAACGCCGTCATTGGCGGTTCCGACGACGCGAAAGTCGTCGCGAAATTCCACTATTTCGGTGACGAGACCACGCATGAATGCGCTGTCGTCGACCACCAACACTCGTTTTGTGTTTTGCGGCACCGCGGTTCACTCGATGATCGGTGGTACTACGCGCGTCGATAAATTCGCTGTCTGGCGCTCATCGGAGCGAACAGCTCGCGCGATTTGCCGATCAGCGACTCTACTTTCCCAAGGACGAGGAAGCCTCCCGGCAGCAACAGGTCATGGAACCTCTCGAAGAGTTGAGTCTGGGTTTCGCGCTTGAAGTAGATGATGACGTTGCGGCATACGATGAGGTGGAAGCGCGATACGGCCTTCGATCTGTCCAGTAGGTCAGACCTTTGGAACGCAACGAGCTTGCGAAGGTCATCCGAGGCGGTATGGAGTCCATCGGAGAGAGGAAAGTAGGTGTCCCGCACCGCAGGCGTTGTTTCTGTGAACGCAGCCTCGCCGTAACGTCCTCGCCGCGCTGCCGATATCGCGTCGGCGTCGACGTCCGTGCCGACAATATCGAACCGTAATCCCGTTTTTCTTTCGTCGTGACTCTGCAGATACTCATGGCAGAGAACGGCAAGCGAATACGGCTCTTCACCTGACGCGCACCCCGCGCTCCAAACTCGGATGAGCGGACCTGCGGTCGCTGCCAGGTCGGGAATGACTTTGGTTGCGATCGAAGCAAACGTCTCGGGATTTCGAAAGAATTTCGAGACGTTGATCGTCAGCGTCGCGATCAGCCGGTCGTACTCATGCGGATCGTCGTCGAGAAGAAATCCGTATTCTTCGAAAGTCGCTGCGCCTTTGAGTCTCATTCGCACCGATATCCGGCGCCTGAGGCACGTGTCCTTGTAGCTCGAACAGAAAAAGCCGCGGTCGCGCTCGATCTTCTTACAGAGAGCTACGAGCTGCGGATCGTCAGCGAGGGGTTCCGCCTGCATTCGCGGCGCGCGTGTACGCGGCCTGCGCCTCTTCGGGGTGGCCGGCTCGCTTCAGGATATCGCCGAGGTTGCGGTAAAGCTGGGGCATCGAGTTCTCGGTTTCCACTGCGCGTTCTATGGTCTGACGCGCGCGCTCAAAATCCCCCGCTGCTTCCTGCATAACAGCAAGATTGTTGAGCAGCACCGCCGAGGCCGGATATCGAGACACACCTTCGTTGAGAACACCAAGCGCTGAGTCGAGATCTCCGCGCATCGATGCCAACACCCCGGCGTAGTGATACCACGCCGTCGGCGGCGTCGAGCCGCCCCATGCATTTCGCGCGGACAAAAGTGATTCAGCGGCTGCATCGAGATCTTCCCGCTGGAGTGCCAATGACGCGAGTCCGAGGTGCGCCAGCGGCTCATCGCGCGAGCTTCGGCTCAATACCTGCTCGAGCGCCAGCTTGGCCTTCTCGTATTGCGCCATTCGCTCGTATGCAAATGCGAGATTGACGAATATCGATGTCATTCGCGGCGCTGACATCGCGGCGCGCTGGAAAGCAGCAGCCGCATCGTTCCATCGTGTGTCGCGCAATGCAATCAGTCCCAGATAAAACGCTGCCGCGGGATCCGTCGATCTCAGCTCGATTATGCGCTTGAACTCCCGAGCTGCGTCGCTGTACATCCGCGCCTTGTAGAACGCAATGCCGAGATTCCTGTGCTCGGAGATTACGCTGTCGGGGACGACGGGAGTTTTGTCGCGCTGACTCACCGTCACGACAAATGCGCCGCTCAACAATCCGTACAACGCCTTGCCCGCCGCGAATTCACTGAGACCGGATTCACGCATGAGCTCGCGAACGTTCCGATTTCCATCGATCAACGGAAGAAGCGCCTGCTGTTCGCGCGTGAAGGCGATTGTATTGCCGAGCATCTGGTGTCGATCGAGCGCGAAAACCACATCGAAGCTCGGAATTTTTTTCTCGATCAGCGACCATTCGTCTACGCGCCGCGCTCCCTCGAGGAGCAGCTCCTGAGCATCGACGGCAACGAGTGACGAACCCGGCGGAGGCATGACTCCGGGCTCGAAGCTGAACGCGCCGTACGTCCAGGTGAACATGGCATAAACAGCGTCGCCGATTGCCAGCTCTCGCTCACTGAGCGACGCGAAAGAGATTTGCCCGTTGTCGAAATAAATCGAGCCGGATGCATCGTCGACGTTGAGCGTCAGACAACCGGACTTGCCGCCCATTGCAAGCAGCTGCAGCACATCAGGAAGACTCGCTTCGCTGAGATTCCCTTTGATTGCCACTAGCGAAGCTCCTCGATGAAGCGGTCGGAGCTTTCCGGCCACGCGATGATCATCTTCGCGGGGTCGAGCGTATAGGCGCGGGTTCCGAGGTGCCCGGCAACGCCGAGGCGGCCGACACTCTGCTCCAGCGTCGGCGCAATCTCCGCGAGAAAATCCTCGAACTCGCCGTCGTTGAAAGAGCCCTTCTTCACGTCAGGCAATGTACGACCTGTCTGATTAATCGGAAATTAAATAAACGCGATTGAGCGATGGAGCGATTGAGCGATTGAGCGATGGAGCGATTGAGCGATTGAGCGATGGAGCGATGGGGAGCGATGGGGAGCGACGTCCGATAGAACGCCCATCATCACCGTATCCACTAATCACTAATCGCCTTTTCGCCTTTTCGCTCTATCGCTCTATCGCTCTATCGCTCTATCGCCCTATCGCCCTATCGCCCTATCGCCCTATCGCTCTTTCGCTCTATCGCTCCCTCACGTCAGCGGACCGAACAGCGCGTCGAGACTGCTATTTAGATCCGACTCGAGATCCTGCGGCTGCTCACTCCGCGCAACCAGTGGCTCTGCGCCTTCGAGCGAATCGCGGAACTCGCCGAAGTACAATCGCACGAGGCCAAGAGTGCTCTCACGATCGAACGCCGCGAGGAGAAGACATTCCCTTCCTCCCGCTGTGCACGACCCCATGAAAACACCCTGGCTGCGTCCACCCTGATGCAACCCGAGGAAAGGCCGTCCGTCGAGCTCCTTACCGAGCGCGCGACCGGAAGCATTGATCGCAGCCGCAAGCGCGCAAGCGGTTTTCACTTCGGCAGAGCTCTGGAAACCAAATTGACCAAGGACTTTGCCGTCGGTGCGAAGCACGACCGCGCGTTGCACACGAGAATCCTGAACGAAACGTCTAAGCGGCTGATCGAGCCACGCCGCGCTCACCGCACCAGTAATCATATCTGCGCCGCCGCGTTCAGCATTTCCAGCCGAAGCTTCCCGAGATTGATGTTCCTGCCGGTCACTGCGACAAGGACAATGTCACCGTTCGCTGTGGCACAGACATGACCACGATCCGCCTCGAGACGAACGAATTTCGCATTGCCGAGCCCAGCGTCAGCTGACGCATCTCGCGTTCGTCGAAAGACCGAAGATGCCAGCGCGGCCGCGGGCTCCCAGCCAGCGCCGAGCGTGTCGGCGCCGGCGATCGCGAGACCATCCTCGAGGTCGACAAGCATCGCGCCGACGACTCCCGGCTGTCGCAGAATTTGCGCGACAACAGCTTCATATTCGTTGGTCACGCGACTTCCTCACGCCAGGCGAGCGCGCGCAATGCCGCGTGACTGAGAAGTCGCCGTACGAATCCAACAGGCACCGATGGCGCTCCGGCGACCACTACGACATCGCCTTCGCCAGCGGGCCCAACTGCGAGATTCGCATCTTCGCACTCGACAGAAAGCGCGCGCCATCCACCGAGTGGCAGGTGTCGCATTGCTCTGCGGGCTTCGTCGCCGATCGGTCCGAGAGCGCGACCGATTTCCGCGCTGACATCGCGGGACTTGCTATCCATATAGATGCCGGCGACAACGTTTCCGGTTTTGTCGAGCAATAGCACTGTCTGATCTCCGTCACCGATCACATCAGCGAATGCCCAGCGAGCGTGATCATCCATGGACTAGTGCCTCCGCGCTCCGCGCGACGACGATCAATCCGGTCGACATCATTCCATAAATAGTTCGCGCTACGTCGAACTCGCTGACACCCAGCGACGACGCAATCTCACGAACGCTTCTTTCTCCGTCGATCATCGTCAGTACCTCCCATTCGCCAGGCCGCAAATCGATCGCGGGCTCCGGTCCATCTTCCAACGGTGCGAGCCTCGGCACCACGAGCGCGTCTGGTAAACGGTCTGCCATCCGCGACCACTCGTCGATTCTTCGCGCGCCTTCCATCAACAGCGATTCGGTGCTGACGCGAATCGCGGCGTCGGCGTCGACGTCGCTCGCATCAGCATCAGTGAACGAGAAATTTCCTTCCTTCCACGAGAACAGCTCGAACACCACGCTTTCTATCTGCAGCCGCATCGAGCGATCTATGTCTCGTCGCGTAACTGTTCCCTGCGCGACGAGTATCTCGCCGAGTTTTCGTTTGTCTCCGCGTCGCTGAGCTGACGTAGCTTCACGAAGCTGCGATTCGCTCAGTTTCCCGGCCTTTAGAAGCAGGACGCCGAGACTGTGCGGATTGTCACGCATCGTCGCATGCACAACCGCGCCCGATTGGAAATACACGTGACCTTCGCTTCCGCGTGCGGCAGAATGGACGCGGAGGCGGCCACTCTTGCGCGCCAGATCGAGCAGCTGGAACACATCGTGAATTCCGATGTCCTGAAGTGGGCCTTCGATCGCCATCAGCCGTTCTCCAATCGAGCTATCTGGCTGTACTTTCTGGCAACCGCGTGATTCGGGTCGAATTTCAGAACTCTTGCGAATGCCCGGCCGGCGTCGCGCGTGCGCTTCAGATCGAGTAACGATTCTCCGAGCACGACAAGCGCGGAAAGGTGATAGACGTTCGATTTCAACAGATCGACAACGCGTCGAAGCGCCTCGCGAGGTCGCCCCATCGCGCGGTGCACCGATGCGACTTCAACTGCGACTCGATCATCCGACTGCAACGCACCAAGCGCCGACAACTCCTTCTCGGCGACATCGTATTCGCCGCGCGCTGCAAAACATTTTGCGAGCAGGACCAATCCTTCTCTTTCATCTGCGCCGCGCGCCATCGCGCGTCTGATCTCCGCCATCGCGCGTTCCGGCAAACCTTTGGAGAAGTAATCGCGCCCGAGCGTGTAGTCGGGTACGGCCGTCGCAGCAGTTCCACCACCGGGAATTAGTGCTCCACTTTCTGGCGCGTCCATCTCGAGAGTCATCGGCTGTCGAAGCGCATGCGGATCGAGCTTATGAGCGCGCTCGCCTGAGCGTGCTGCGCCATCGACATCGCCGAGACCGGATAACGCAACGCTGAGAATGGCGTGTGCCTGCGCAATCGACGCGTCGCTTTGGATAGCGCGCACGCATGCATCTCGTGCTTCTACAAACCGCCCGAATTCCACCAGAACCCGAGCGAGACCGCACCAGGCGATCGCGTGCTCCGGCTCATCGTGAAGAACGGCGCGATATGCGTCGAGCGCGAGCTGAAAATGACTCTGCCTGTAGAGCGCGAGCGCAAGATTGATTCGCGCGCTTTCCAGAGCTTTGTCATCGCGAGCAGCGCGCCGAAAACAATTCGTCGCTTCCCGCATTTTTCCGGTGTCCCACAACAGCGCGCCAAGATTATTTTCGGCGGCCGCGTATCCCGGCGTTCTGACCAGGCAGTCGCGGAATGTCTGCTCCGCTTCAGAGCTTCGGCCAAGGAGGTACAGCGCGATGCCGCGCTGATTGATCACGCGCGGCGACGCTCCCCCAAGCTTGATGCGCTTGTCGTATGCGTCGAGTGCGTCGCCGGGCTGCCCAAGTAAGAGGTGCAGGCTTCCGATCGCTTCGAGTGTGGTCGCTTGGTCCTCGCCGGCAGCGAGAGCGGCGCGGCATTCACGCATCGCTTCCGCGTGATATCCCTTGAGACGGAGCGCCAGTGCGAGCGTCAGGTGCGTGCTTCCCTGGTGCGCCACGGGTGTGGACTTCGCGGTTGCATCAACAGCCGTCTCGCGAACATCCGGCTCATCGAGCGCCAGATTGGCTTCTGCGCGAGACAATCTCGGATTCAGCGCGACTGCGCGCCTGTTTGCCTCACGCGCTTCGTCGACTCGCCCAAGATCTCCGAGTATGAATCCAGCGAGGTAGTGCGCGTCGGGGTTTGCAGGATTGAGATCGATTGACCGCCGCAAAAATCGCAACGCCTCTTCGCCGTTGCCCCGATTGTAGAATATTTCCGCGAGAAAGAAATGAAGCACCGAGCTGTTTTGATCGTGCTCCAGCGCGCACCGGAATTTCCTCTCCGCCTCATCGAGATTCCCTGCACTTTTTTCTGCAATGCCGCTCTCGACGAGCGCACCAATGTCGTCGGGCGCCGCAGTCAGCCTCTGGTCCAGCTCGGTCGCTCGACTCTTTAGCGAGCCCGCTTTGCCGTACGCGATCTCGAGATTTCTGCGTGCGACACGCATTCGCTCGTCGAGCGCGAGCGCGCGAGAAAACGCTGCGATCGCTTCGTCGACGAGTCCTCGGCGGAAGTAAAAGACGCCGAGATTGTTCTGCGCTCCAGGATCGGCGACGTCGATGCGGCGCGCAAACGATCGAAGGATCTCGATCTCGGTCTGGCCGGCAGTACTCGTCGCCGACATTCGATCAGGCCACGCGAACGGCGCGAAAAATCGCGCTGAACGATTTGGTGTCGGGAAGCAGGAGAAAGAATCCGCGAAAGCGCTCTCCGATTTCCTCGAACGAGAACTCTGTCTCGACGCAGCAAACCGCGACCTCGGGTCCAGCCAACGCATTACAGTCATCGAGTATCTCTCGAGCAACTCCAACGCGGAAACGCGGCGGCGATGGCATCAGATGCATGCCGAGGAAATCGCTGAGCGCCGTCATGTAGGCACCGCCGAGAATATTGCCCGCCTCCTTCAGCGCCGATTCCTCGAGACGATCGAAAACTTCAGATCCCGCACGACGTTCCCGTCGCAGCATGAGATCAGCGAGTCTCCGTCCCGTGATGACCGGAAGCGCGAGCAATGTTTGTCCGGTGAGCGAACCATTCATATCCATCATGACGCTCACAATCGGTGCGTCGGGCTCCGCGATTGCTGGCGCGAGCTCGGCAAGCTGTCCGACGGTGACCATCGGAACTTCGATCATGATCCGCGCACCGGTCATCAGGGACAACGCGGTTGCTGCGTGACCGGCTCCGATGCTAGCGACTTCTTTCAGCGCGTCGACGCGCGCCGGCGAAAACAGACTGGGCATCGCCGCGCTAACCGTCACTTCAGGGACCTCGACTTTCTGCATATCTCCGCCTATGCAACACCACGCGCATCGAGAATCAGCGCAGGCGCTCCGGTTGGAAGGATCGTCGCTCCGCTGAACAGCTGCGGCATTCCGCGGGCGGCATCGAATGGTTTCACAACTATTTCCTGCTGACCGATGAACTCATCTACAACGAGAGTCGTACGTCGGTCCGGAAGATCGAGAACGACAACGTGTCCGCCGCCTCTTTCTCGCGGTGGGTGTCCAAGGCGATCTCTCAATCGCACCATCGGAAGTTTTTCGCCGCGAACTTCGATCATCTCACGACCCTCAACGAAGCTCGTCATCGCATCGGTGAGCATCATCGTCTCGACGACGTGAGTTATCGGAAGCGCGTATACAGCTCCTCCTGTCCTCGTGAGCAACGCGTGAATGATCGCGAGCGTCACCGGAAGACGAACCGTCATCGTCGTTCCGGCGCCAGGAGTTGTCGTCAGCTCCATTGATCCGCCGAGCGACCTCACCTTCGTTGCGACAACGTCGAGACCCACGCCTCTGCCCGACAGTCGAGTGACATTCGCGGAAGTCGAAAATCCGGGACGCGCAATTACATTGAGAATCTCTGAATCGGAAAGTGTTTTTTTCTCTCTCGGAACGAGACCCGCCGCGCGCGCATTCGCGAGAACTTTTTCTGCATCGATTCCACGTCCGTCATCCCTGACGTTGATCACAACAGCGGCTCGCTCTCGTTCGGCGGAGAGAAGAAGCCGCGCCATAGGCGACTTCCCTTCTTTCTTTCGTTGCGCCGGAGTCTCGACACCGTGATCGATCGCGTTGCGGAGTAAATGCATCACCGGATCGCCGATCTCGTCGAGAACAGACTTGTCCACCTCGATGTCAGTTCCCTCGAGCTCGAAGGCGACCTGCTTGCCAAGCTCATGCGCGGTGTCGCGCACCAATCTTTCGAATCGCTCGAACGCCTGACCCACCGGCACCATGCGGCTCTTGGTGATTTCCTCCTGCAGATTTCCGACGAGTCGCGACGCGTGCATTACGACCTCGACGAGCTCGGTATTGCCCGACTGTCGCGCCAGCTCCGACAACCGTCCTCTCGCAATCACGAGCTCACCGATCAAGGTCATCAGCGTGTCGAGACGCTCTGCATCCACGCGAACGCTTCGCTTTCCATCGGCGATTGAGAATCCTGGCACTCGCGTTCCGAGCGGCGGCGTGAATCGCGTCTGGTTGTTCGGAGTCAATCGAGCGGAATGGGGCGGCGTAAATCGGCGGGCGCTCGGAGGAGTGTGACTCGTGTCCTGCATCGCCGGCCATTCCATCGTCGGCATCAATGCAGCTGGAACGCTCGGCTCCTGCGCGTGAGCGAGGCTCTCCAGCATTTGCACGGTCTCGTTTACGTCGAGATCGACGTCGGGATTTGCGGATACGCTCACGACCGCGCTTTCCAGAACGTCGACTGCTTCGAACAACGCGTCGATCACCGCAGGCGAAGGCGCGGCATTGCTGTGTCGAAGCTTATCGAGCAGCGTCTCGAGCGCGTGAGACAAATCGCGAATGGATTGGTATCCCATCGCCGCGCTCATTCCCTTCATGTTGTGAACTGCTCTGAACAGCTCAGACACACGGTCCACGCCGTCCGACGACGCACCACCCCGCTCGATCGCGAGCAGAGCGTTGTTCATCTCCGTCAGTCTCTCTCGCGCTTCCGCGCGAAAGAGTTCGGCGTAGCGTTGAGCGTTCACTTATCCAAGCACACGCTGCACCGCTTCAAGCACTCGACTCGGCTGAAACGGCTTGACGACGAAATCCTTTGCGCCCGCTTGAATCGCTTCCGCGACGAGAGCTTGCTGCCCCATCGCGCTGCACATCAGCACGCGAGCCTGCGGGTCGAAGCTGGTGATTGCGCGCACCGCTTCGATGCCGCCCATCTCCGGCATGATGATGTCCATCGTCACCAGGTCGGGCTTGAGCTCTTTGTATTTCTGAACTGCTTCCTGTCCGGACTCCGCTTCACCAACGACGTCGAGACCAGCCTGAGTCAGGATGTCCCCGATCATTGTTCGCATGAACACAGCGTCGTCACACACCAGCACGGTACTGTTCATTCTCTTTCCCTCAGGCGAGAGCCATTTGCACGAGCGCACTCAAGTCGAGCAGCGCTTCGAGCGGTACGTCCTTGTTCAGAATTCCTATGTCGTGCACTTCATCCACCACAACTCCAGCAACACGTGTCCCACGCTCCACGAGGAGAATGCTTGCCGTCGGCGCGCTCGATGGCACTCCGTATTCAGACATTGTCGCGTCGAGCACTGTGACGATCGTTCCGCGAAGATTTATCAAGCCGAGCACCTGACGAGGCGCGCCGGGAAGAGGCGTCACGGGCTTGAGCGGAATTATTTCACGCACTGCGCCGAGTCCCGCGCAGTGGACGTGACCGCCGAGACTGAACACCAACACTTTCGTCTGACGCGATGGCGTCGGGCGATGGCCGTTGGACTCGACAGCCTGCTCGAGCTCGAGAGTCTCGGTGTTAGCGGCGAGGCTGGTCATAGAAGCCAAGGGCCACCAGGGGATCCTCGGCTTCACGCAGCCCCGAGCCCTCCGCTATCGCGGAGAGCGAATGCTTCAAGTCCTCGGGCAACGGTGAGCGAATGTCCATCGGCGCGCCAGTGATCGGGTGTGTGAACACGAGCCACGCCGCGTGCAAAAAATGCCGCCGCGGCGGAAGCCCCGCGATTCGCCGCCCACCTCTTCCGCCGTATGTGTCGTCACCCATTACCGGATGTCCGACCGACGAGAGATGAACGCGAATCTGATGGGTCCGCCCGGTGTGCAAATGAGCGCGCAGCAGGTCTCCGGGTCCAAAGCGGGCTAGCCGGAAGAAGTCCGTCTTCGCCTGCCTACCCGTACTGACGATTGCCATACGCTTTCGGTCTCGCGGGTCACGGGCGATCGGCTTGTCGATGGTGAGCGTGTCGCCCGCAAGGTGCCCCCATATCATCGCCGCATAGCTGCGATTGACCCTTCGCGCCGCCAGCGCCGCGCCTAGAATCCGGTGTGCGCGCTCGGTTTTGGCGACGACGAGGAGGCCTGATGTTTCCTTGTCCAAACGATGAATTATTCCCGCTCGGTCCGATGGTGAGCTCGCCGGAACCTCCCCGCCGCGTCCGACGAGAGCATTCACCAATGTTCCCGACCAATTTCCAGGCGCAGGATGAACAACCATGCCCGCCGGCTTGTCAACGACGAGTAGATATTCGTCCTCGTAAGCGACAGCGAGTGGAATGTCCTCACCGATGATCTCGCGAGACACTTGCTCAGGAGGCTCGACCACGACGACGTCGCCGGCGAGCACACGATAGCTCGCTTTTTCTCGCCGACCGTTTACCGTGACGTTTCCATTTGCGATTAGCGTGGCCGCCTGATTACGCGACAGGTCCGCTCGCTGGGCTACAAGCAAGTCGAGGCGAACGTTGCCGTCCGCCTCGATGATGAATTCGCACCGTCCCTCTTCCGGCTGTCTCAGATATCTCGGCTCGCCGGCGACACCGGAGATGCCGGTATGGCTGCGACCTCAGAGGGCTCACCGCCATCGGGCCGTTCGGGTTGATCTACGCGATCTTCACCCCAAAGAACCCACGCGAGAAGAAACGCGCCGATGCTCACCGCCATGTCGGCGACGTTGAACGTCGGCCATCGCATGTCGCCAATTCCGACGTCGATGAAGTCAACGACGCCCACAGCGGAACGAATGCGATCGATCAGATTGCCGAGCGCGCCACCACAAACGAGCGCGATGGCCAACGTCCGCAGAAGGTCGCCGTCACGCGTCGAGCGATAGAGACGCCCGAGTATAACCAGCGCTCCCGCCGTGAGCGCCATGAATATCCACCTCGAGTACATCCCGAGGTGAAGTCCGAACGCCGCACCCGGGTTGTAGACGAGTGTCAGTCTCACCGCCGGGCCGAGCAGCTCGTGCGGTATTCTCTGAGGATAGAGTGAGTAGACTGCCAGTGCCTTGGTGATGACGTCGGCGACGACAATCACCACAACGACGGACCAGAAAAGTGGGGGGTTAGATCTGCCTCTTTGCATCTTCCTCACGTTGCTTGCAATCGATGCAGTAGCGCGCATGCGGCAGCGCGTCCAGCCGCTCGTACGCAATATTCTGTCCGCAATTGTGGCACATGCTGAATGTCTCGGGCGAGCGATAAAGCCGTCGAAGAGCTTCGTCCAGATGCCAGAGGAAGCGTCCCTCCTGACTTGCAAACAGAAATGCCTTTTCTCTCTCCATCGCGTCGGTGCCCTGATCGGCCATATGGAACGAATACGCGCTCAAGTCGCCGTCGGCGCCCTGAGGTGTCGAGCCAAACGTCTCGTCGTAGTGCCCGAGCTCTTTCAATACGCGACGACGCTCCTCCATCAATCGCTTCTCGAAATGATCGAGCATTTTCTTCGTCATCGGCTTGAACTTCTTGACTGCAATGGGTGATGCCATCTAAACCGCCCTCTCGAATGCTATGCTGACCAGTTGACCATCGATGTCAACTGATTGCATCGCGTAATGTTGTTCTACCTCTTGTCCGACGAATAGCTCCCGGGCCAGCACTTCTTCCGAGATCCAATCCGCGTGCGTCAGGACTGCCTCATTGATCTCGGGCGTTCCGGTAACCCATAAAGATATTCGATCGCTCACCGCCAGTCCTGCTTCTTTTCGCATTCGCTGAATGCGGCTCACAATTTCGCGGGCTAACCCCTCGGCGCGAAGCTCAGGGGTGACGACCGGATCGATTGCGGCGAAATATCCCGCTTCCTCCTTGACAACGAGGTTGCCGGATGCACGGCGCACGATCACGAGATCTTCCGCGTCGAGCGTCCTTTCGTCGTCGCCAACCGAGATGCTCAGCGGCTCCCCTCTCTCGAATGCAGCGAGTGCGTCACTCTTGAGATTGGACACCGCTTCGGCGGCCAACGGAGTCTGCTTGCCGAACTTTTTTCCCAGAGAACGGAAGTTGGGTTTCGCTTCGAGCGTGACGAGCGCGTCGGCCGATGTAAGAAAGCTCACTTCTTTCACATTCAGCTCATCCGCCAAAAGCGGAATGAGTTTTCCAATTCCACCGGTGTCAGGGACGACGCACACGATGCGCTGAAGCGGCTGCCTCACTTTCACTCCGGCATCCTCACGCGCCGCTCGCCCGAGCTTGGCGAGAGTGCGAACGTGAGTCATCTCCTGCTCGAGAACAGCATCGCGGTGCGATGATTCTGATCGGGAGTACGGCGCCAGGTGAACGGATTCACCGACAAGCTCAGTGTGAACCCAGTCGGTGATAAACGGAGCAAATGGCGCGAGAAGCCGACACGTCACGACGAGAACTTCGTGCAATGTCGCAAACGCGGCGCGATTATCCTGAGTGTCGACGTCGTAAAAGCGATGACGGTTGAGACGGACGTACCAGTTCGAGACATCATCGACGAAAAAGTCCATCACTTCTCGCGCGGCGAGCGTTGCATCGTATCGCTCGAGCATTGCATCGGCATCGCTTTCAACGGCGGCGAGCCGCGAGAGAATCCAGCGGTCGATCTCCGGTCGCTCAGCGACTGGAGGATCGTTGTCTGAAGGTTCCCATCCGAAGTTCGCATACAGCGCGAAGATTCCGCTGTAGACATTCTTGAACGTGAGAAGAAAACGGCCGGCAGTGTCGCGGACGGAATTCTCGTCGAAACGCCTCGGCATCCACACCTGACTCGACGCGACGAGAAACAACCGCACAGCATCGGCGCCGTGTCGCGGAATCACGGTCGTTGGATCGACAGCGTTGCCGCGCGTCTTCGACATCTTGAATCCTTCCGCATCGAGCACGAGCTCGTTGACTACCACCGAGCGGAACGGAGCGGTGTCAACTGCTTCCTCGATCGGCGCGTGATGCGCGAGCGTATTGTGCGGAAGCGCATCGCCGAGTCCGGTTGCGATTGCAAGAAGTGAGTAGAACCAACCACGCGTCTGGTCCACGCCCTCGGCAATGAAATCCGCGGGATAGTGTTTCTCGAATTCGGTTCGATTCTCGAACGGGAAATGCCACTGTGCAAACGGCATCGAGCCGGAATCAAACCACGTGTCGATCACCTGCGGAACGCGACGCATGGTGCCTTCGCATTTCCCGCATTTCCACGAGTGCCTGTCGATATAGGGTTTGTGAGGATCGAACGACTCGCCGAGCGGCTCGCCTACTTTCTTCTCGAGCTGCTCGAAGCTGCCGATCGCTTCGACGTGCGAATCGTCGGCGTCGCAAATCCATAGAGGCAGCGGCGTGCCCCAATAACGGTCACGCGAGATCGCCCAGTCGATGTTGTTCTGCAGCCACTCGCCGAATCTTCCGGTGCCCATCTCGGGCGAATGCCAATCCACTCGCGAGTTGCGCGTGAGCATCGCGTCCTTGAACGCAGTCGTCCGGATGAACCAGGAGCCGCGTGCGTAGTACAAGAGCGGAGTCTCGCACCGCCAGCAGTGCGGGTACGGGTGCTCGATCTGCCCGGCCTTCCATAGAATACCGCGAGTCTCGAGCTCTCCGATGATCTTTGGATCAGCCGCTTTTACGAACATTCCTCCGACAACCGGCATGTTCTCGGGAAATTCCCCGCGGGCATCCACCGGCTGAACGAACGACAATCCGTTCCTTAGACCAGACGCGTAGTCGTCGGCACCGAATGCAGGAGCCATGTGAACGACGCCCGTTCCGTCTTCTGACGAGACGAAGTTTTCGCCGACGATGATTTCGTGTTTGCCTTCGCCGAGCTCTACCCAATCGAGCGGACGCTGGTAGTGACGGCCGACGAGATCGGTGCCCTTGAGCGTCGCGACTGTGTCCCAGCGCTCGGCGTAATCCTCTCCAAGCACGGCGCGCGCACGGGCCTCGGCGAGAATGATCGTCTCCCACGCGTCACGATCGCGACGCTGAAGCTCGACGTAGTCGAGCTCGGGATTCACGGCCAGCGCAACGTTGGAGACAAGCGTCCACGGAGTCGTCGTCCACACCAGAATGCGGCGCCGACGATCTCCCGCGGTTCTATGCCTCCCTGTCGTTGCAGCATCTCCAGAGGGAACAATGTCGAGCGCGATGTAGACGCTCGGGTCCTTCACATCTTTCCATCCCTGCGCTACTTCGTGACTGGACAGCGCCGTACCGCAACGTGGGCAATAAGGCAGAACTTTGTAACCGCGATACAAGAGCTCTCGCTCGTAGAGCGTTGCGAGCGCCCACCAGACGCTTTCGACGTACTCATTCGTGTAGGTGATGTACGCGTTGTCGTAGTCGAGCCAGTAGCCGATGCGCGTGCTCATCGCTTCCCAATCGGTTTTGTATCTCCACACGCTCTGGCGGCAGAGCGCATTGAATTTCTCCACGCCGATCTCTTCGATTTGCTGCTTACCGCTGATGCCGAGCTGCTTCTCGACCTCGATCTCTACGGGAAGACCGTGCGTGTCCCATCCTGCGCGACGCGTGACGTGAAATCCCTTCATCGCGCGATAGCGACAGAAAAGATCCTTTATCGTTCGCGCGAAGACGTGATGGATTCCCGGCTTCGCATTCGCCGTCGGCGGACCCTCGAAGAAAACGAATTCCGGATTTCCTTCGGTCGCACGCAGCGTACGCCCAAAAAGATCCTCGCGCGCCCACTTGTCGAGGAGCTCGCGCTCGATCTCATCGGCCGGTCTGTCGGTAGGCAGAGGTCGGTATCGCATTGCTGCATCGAGCGACGTCACGCTCTACTCTCTCGCTCCAAACAATGTTGTTCCGAGTCTTACCATCGTCGCTCCCTCTTCAACCGCGATCTCGTAGTCGTCTGACATTCCCATCGACAGCTCATTAGCCGAGTGACCGGCGTTCTGCAATTCAGCAAGCGCGTCACGCGCGCCACCGAACGTTCGGCGCAGCTCAGTCTCGTCCGCACCGAGTGGCGCCATCGTCATCACGCCGCGCACATTCAGCCCTTCTAGTCTTGCGAGCTTCTTTGCCTGTTCATCGAGCTCGTGCAGAGAGAATCCACCCTTCGTCGACTCTCCGGCAACGTTGAGCTGAACAAGCACATCAATCGTTTTTCCACGCTCGACGGCAAATGCGTTCACCGCATCGGCAAGTCGTGCGCTGTCCAATGCATGAAATAAAGTGAACCGGTCAAGCCACTTTACTTTATTGCGTTGAAGATGTCCGATAAGATGCCATCGCACGAGCACGCTGACTTCGTCCATCTTTGTAACGGCTTCCTGCACCTTGTTTTCGCCAACATCGATCAGGCCGACCTTGCTTGCTGCTACTACCGCCTCAGGCCCGTGAGTCTTGGTGACGGCGACGATCGTAACGCTCTGTCCTCGTCCACTTCGCTCGACCGCGAGCTTGATTCGCGTGCGAACTTCCGCCACTCGCGAGTCGAGCCCCGGAAAAAGCATAGCTGGGAAATGTAATCAGTCTATCCGAAGCGTTGGATAATGCTGACTACGAGCCGCCTCAAATCGTTGTAGGTCACAAGGGCGAATAGCAACAGCACCGTCGCCAAGCCGGCTCTCAGGATGTAGTCGCGCGTGCGCGCACTGAACGCGCTTCCCTTCAGTGCCTCCAGCACCTGAACCATGATCTGCCCACCATCGAGTATCGGAATCGGCAGAAGATTGAACACTGCGAGATTCACGCTGATCAAAGCAATGAGCACGAGGAGATTCTCCAGACCGCTGCGCGCGGCCTGCACCGACGCAGTCGCAATCATGATCGGTCCGCCCAGCTCGCTTGGCGCAACCTTCCGCGTTGCCAATCCCTTCAGCGCCTCGATTACCGTCCCCGCCATTCCCCAGGTGAGACTCCATCCACGAGTAGTCGCTTCACCAAACGAAACGCGACGGGATTGAGGTTTGGGAAGAATTCCGATTCTTCCGACATGCTCGAGCTTCCCTGTCTCGAGACTGGTCGCGGTATCGAGCGCCGGCGTGACCGCGATTCGCGTTCGCCCTTCAGGTCGCTGTATGTCGAACACGACTTCTGTCCCGGCGGAAGCGCTGATCTTCGTGACGAGACTGTCCCACGAAGTGAGCGGGATTCCATTGATCGCAACAAGACTGTCACCTGCGCGTAATCCCGCCATCGCCGCCGGCCGCGAAATCAGAACCGAATCAGTTCTCGTCGACACGTAAGGCAAGCCGTACACGAGCAACATTCCAATCGTGACGACGAGCGCGAGCACGATGTTCATCGTCACACCAGCGAGCAAAATCACGAGCCTCGCCCACAAGGGCTTCGACTCGAGCCAGCGATCCGGAGGAATTGGTTTTGGCCCGAACGGAATCATCGCGTTCGGATCCATCGGTTCACCCGTCGCCGTTAACTGCGTTGCCGAATTCTCACTGCCGCCTTCGATGAACGCGGTTGCTTCATCGTCCTTCGATGCCATGCGGACGTATCCGCCGAGAGGCAGCGCAGCGAGCACGTACTCCGTCTCTCCCCATCGTTTCTTCAAGAGCGGATGGCCGAAGCCAATCGAGAACCTGGGCGTGTAAACGCCGACTGCTTTTGCCGCAAGGAAATGTCCGAGCTCGTGAACGAACACGACAATCGCAAAAACAAAAAGCGGGGCAATCCATGCTAGCATTCAAACAACTCCATAACGTGATGTCGCGCCTTCATGTCGGCGTCGAGCAGCTCCTCGCGAGTCTCTGATGGCAGATCTCCCAAACGATCCAGGGCGGACTTGATCGATTCGGAGATTTCTGCAAACTGGATTTTTCCATCGAGAAAAAGCGACACTGCCTGCTCGTTCGCTGCGTTGAAGACTGCAGGCGCCGCGCCACCTCTTCGGCCCGCAGCGATTCCCAGCTTAAGCGCCGGAAATTTGTCGTGCGCGACCGGCTCGAATGTCATCGGCGAAAGCGCGACGGGGTCGAAAGCTTGTACGCCGCTATCGGGCGCGCGCTCCGGATGCGTGAGCGCATAGAGAACGGGAAGCTCCATCGACGGCACACTCATCTGCGCAACGACACTGCCATCAACAAATTCCACGAACGAATGCACGATGCTCTGCGGGTGAACTACGACTTCAATGGAATCGTATGGAAGTCCGAAGAGGAAATGCGCCTCGATCACCTCGAGCGCCTTGTTCGCCAACGTCGCACTGTCGATTGTGATCTTTCTGCCCATCGTCCACGTCGGGTGTTGCAGTGCGTCGGTCACCGTCGCCGTGGCGAGCTTGCTCTCACTCCATCCGCGAAATGGACCGCCCGATGCCGTCAGAATGACGCGCCTGATTTCCGCGTGCTCTCGGCCCGCAATGCATTGAAGGATCGCGCTGTGTTCGCTGTCAACGGGAACGATTTCCCCTTTGCCAAGTTTCGCCGCTTTCGCAACGAGCTCCCCTGCAACGACAAGCGTTTCCTTGTTGGCGAGCGCGACTCTCTTCCCAGCGTGCAGGGCGGCCAGCGTTGCATCGAGTCCCGCTGCGCCAACGATTGCGTTGAGCACGATGTCGGCGTCAGGTCGCGTCGCCGCCTCGACAAGCGATTCAGTTCCGCGATGCCAGCCATCGCCAGTCGCGTCGCTGCAGTTCACCATGCCGACGTACGATGGACGAAACTCGCGCACCTGTTGTCTGAGAAGGGCGGCGTTGCTATGCGCAGTCAGCGCCACGACACGAAAGCGATCCGGCTGTCGCGCTATCACTCTCAACGCCGTGGTTCCAATCGAACCAGTCGAGCCGAGTATTGCGATGCCGCGCTGCTTCATGACGGGATCGGAATCAGTAGATATCCGATGATCAGATATGCAACTGGAAGCGCGAACAGCTGACTATCGATTCTGTCCAGAATCCCACCGTGACCGGGAACCAGCGAAGAAGAATCCTTTACGCCGGCATCACGCTTGAGAAGAGATTCGAGAAGATCCCCCGTCTGCGCCGCAATGCTGATTGCCGCTCCGAACATCACCACTCCAATTGGCGAGAGCGCGAGGTGTGCCGCGGGCTCGAGCACGGCCTTCGAATAAAGCCAGCAAATCGCGATCGAAACGAAAAGTCCACCGATTGCGCCGACAACGGTTTTTCCAGGACTTACCGACGGCATCAGCTTCCTCTTCCCAAACAATCGACCGAACGTATAGGCTCCCGTGTCGGTTGCCCAAACGAGAAAGACGGGAAACATGACAAGCGCAGTTCCCGCTCCCGCTCCAACTGCGTAATCGTGATAGCGCAGCGGATAAACGAAAGTAATCATCGCGGCGTACAAAACGCCGAACACAGTCACAGATACCGCGACGAAGGGCTTGCCTTCAGCGCCGCGCACCCAGATCACGCTTGCGACAAGTGCGAGAAAGACTACCGATTCAGCAGCAATCGAAGGCGTGAACAGCCCGAGATAATGTGCGTGCACACAAATCGGGATCAACGCCGCCAGAGAAATTCCAATCGTGCTCAGCGGATTTGTGCCATCCGCTCGCGCCATTCGGAAAACTTCCCACGCTGCAGTTCCGGCAATCCCGCCGAGCGTGGCGGCGAGCACCCAGCCCCCGAAGTAGATGATCAGACCGGCAAGCGGCGCTGCGACAACCGAAAACAAAACACGCCGCGTGAGCTCCGTCACGAGCTCAAACTTCCATTATTTCTGCTTCTTTCCCTTTCAGCAGATCGTCGATCTTCGCGATGTATTCGTCGTGCAGCTTTTGCAGATCTCTCTCTGCGTGCTTCACGTCATCCTCTGAAACCTTGTCGAGCTTCTTCAGCTTCTCACGTCCCTCGGTGCGAGCGTGACGAATGCCGATGCGCGCTTCCTCAGCGAGCTTGTGCACGACTTTCACGAGATCACGTCGTCTCTCTTCATTCAGCGCGGGAATCGGAACGCGAATCATCCCGCTCTGCGTCATCGGATTCAATCCAAGGTCCGACTCGCGCAGCGCTTTCTCGATCGGCTGAGTCAGTCCCTTGTCCCATGGCGTCACGGTGAGAAGCCTCGGCTCCGGCGCTGACACGCTTGCAACTTGATTGAGCGGCATTGTCTGTCCGTACGCCTCGACCTTCACTGTATCGAGGAGACTGACTGTCGCCTTCCCTGTGCGAATGGACGACAGCTCGCGCTTCGAGCTCTCGAGCGCTTTGTCCATCGCCCCGCGCGAATCCTTGCTGATCTGTGGTATGGTATTCATTGAACGATTGTGCCGACCTGCTCGCCGCTTACGGCGCGAGCGATCGCTCCCGGTGTGTTGATGTTGAGAACTATTACGGGAAGGTTGTTCTCTCTGCAAAGCGCGATTGCCGTCTGATCCATCACGCCAAGCTCTTTGAGCATGACGTCGCGATAGCTGATCTGCGTGAACAGCGTCGCGGTCGCGTCCTTCTTCGGATCGGCCGAATAAACTCCGTCGACGCTCGTCGCTTTGATAATTACCTGTGCCTTCGTTTGAATCGCGCGAAGTGCAGCCGCCGTGTCGGTGGAGAAATACGGATTCCCCGTACCACCCGCAAAAAGAACGATCCGCCCTTTCTCGAAGTGACGGATCGCTCGGCGACGGATAAACGGTTCGGCAATCTGCTCCATGTTGATCGCCGTCATCACTCGCGTTTCCATTCCCGCGCGCTCGAGAACGTCTTGCATCGCGAGCGCGTTGATTACGGTGCCGAGCATTCCCATGTAATCCGCGCCGACGCGGTCCATGCCCACGCTCGCGAAGCTTGCGCCGCGAACGATGTTGCCGCCGCCGATCACCAGACCGACGCTCGCTCCCGCGGCGATTACCTGCTTTATCTCACCCGCAATTCGGGCGAGAGTATCGAAATCAAATCCGGTGCCTCGACCTCCGGCGAGAGCCTCGCCGGAGATCTTCAGCATCACCCTGGAGTAGGCGACCGGATTCGCCAAGACTTTACTCCTCTCCCATCTGGTAGCGCACGAATCTGCGGACCTGGATGTTCTCGCCGACTTTCGCCGACGTTTCCTTGATGAGATCGCCAACCGATTTCTTGCCCTCTGCTTTGACCCATTGCTGGTTGAGAAGAGTCTTGTCATTGATGTAAGCGTCGACCTTTCCCTCGACAATCCGCTTCACGATCGCCTCGGGCTTTCCGCTTGCCTTTGCCTGCTCCTCGGCGATGCGACGCTCGACGACGAGTGAATCTTCCGAGAGCCCGTCGCGATCGACAGCTAGAGGAGCCATGCTTGCGATGTGCAGCGCGAGCTCGCGACCGAGCTTCTTGAAATCATCCGTGCGCGCAACGAAATCCGTTTCGCAGTTGATCTCGACCATCACTCCTACTTTTCCGTTGTGGTGGATGTAGCTCGTGATGAGTCCCTCGCTCGTCTGCTTTCCAGCACGCTGACTCGCCTTCGCAATTCCCTTAACGCGCAGGTACTCCTCCGACTTCTCCATATCGCCGGCGTTCTCCTGCAACGCTTTCTTGCACTCCATCATTCCCGCGCCGGTTCTCTGACGCAGCGCCTGTACGTCTTTTGCTGTGAACACTTTTCGATTTCCCTTTTTTAATTAGCTCGCGCGTTATTCGCGCGTCTGTTGTTATCCGTCAATCCGTCAATCCGACAATCCGTCAATCTCATTTACAAAAACGCCGCCGGCGATTCAGCCGGCGGCGGGTTCCTACCCGCGGGCAGGTTGAAGTTAACCCTCTGCGGGCTCCGCGTTAGCTCCCGCGTCGCTCGCTTCACCGCCTGCATCACCAGCGGAGTCGGACTCACCCGGCTCTACTTCTCCTCCTGTCTTCAAGCGCGCCGCAATTGCTTCCGGCCGTGCTCGCCGACGACGCGGTCGCCGCTTCTTCTTCCGATCGCCTTCGCCTTCCGGCTCGGCACCGCGGTCGGAGCTGTACGTGTACGACTCCGACTCTTCGACTTCCTCGCGAATCGGAGCTTCGCGTCGCGCTTCGACAATCGCGTCTGCAACGGCATGCGTCACGAGCTCGACTGACTTGATCGCATCGTCGTTGCCCGCGATCGGCACCGTGATCAGATCAGGATCCGCGTTCGTGTCGACGAGTGCGATGATCGGAATTCCGAGCTTGTTGCCTTCGCTCAC
The DNA here is from genome assembly GCA_041499635.1 of Gemmatimonadaceae bacterium. Classification (GTDB taxonomy): domain Bacteria; phylum Gemmatimonadota; class Gemmatimonadetes; order Gemmatimonadales; family Gemmatimonadaceae; genus UBA4720. The sequence continues at coordinate 5,773 of JBGQKT010000008.1, read as the reverse complement.
CGCGATGCGCTCTTTCTTTGAATCGATTACGAACATCAATCCCGGAAGACGCGTGAGATTCTTGATGCCCGAAAGATTCTTCGAGAGCTTGTCGCGCTGCCGCCCCATCATCAGCTGTTCTTTCTTCGTGTAATTCTCGAAGTCGCCACCAGCCTCGCTGCCCGCCTCGAGCTCCTTCAGACGACGTACTTGCTTCTTCACCGTCTGGAAATTCGTGAGCAGACCGCCCAGCCATCGCTCGGTAACGAACATCGCGCCGCAACGCTCTGCCTCTTCCTTTACGATGTTGACGAGCTGTCGCTTGGTGCAGACAAAGAGGACGGCATCGCCGCGAAGGATGACATCGCGCGCCAGCTTCTTCGCCAGCTCGAGCTGACGGAGAGTTTTCTGGAGATCGATGATGTGAATCCCGTTGCGTTCTGCGAAGATGAAACGGCGCATCTTCGGATTCCAGCGTCGGGTCTGGTGGCCGAAGTGAACTCCGGCGGCTAACAGCTGATCGAGGTTTGGCTCAGTCATTCAGTAAAGGAAGGTTATCGCTTTGAGAATTGGAATTTCTTGCGTGCTTTCGGACGGCCGGGCTTCTTGCGCTCGACTGCACGCGCATCGCGCGTCAGCAGGCCGAGGTCGCGAAGCTTGCGGCGATGCGTCTCGTCGATCTTCACCAGCGCGCGAGCAACGGCAAGACGAAGTGCACCGGCCTGTCCGGTGAGTCCGCCGCCCTCGACCTTGGCGATGATGTCGAAGCGTCCCAGTGAATCAGTCGCCGTGAACGGCTGCTGAATCGCGGCGACGTGCGCAGAGCGCGGGAAGTAATCACCGAGCGTTCGGCCGTTGACCTGCCACTTGCCGGAGCCTGGCTTCAGATAAAGACGGCAGCGCGCTTCCTTGCGGCGTCCGATCGTGTGCGTGGTGGTGCTGTCAGCCATTACTTCGTCTCACTCTTTTTCTTGAGGTCGAGAACTTTGGGTTGCTGCGCGGCGTGCGTGTGATTTGCGTTTGCGAAAACACGAAGCTTGCGGCGAAGCGACTGCCTGCCGAGAGCTGTTTTCGGTAGCATGCCGTATACCGCTTTTTCGATCACGCGCTCCGGATGCTTCTCGAGCATCGCAGCGAACGGCGTGAATCGCTCATGTCCCATGTAGCCGGTGTGATGGAAGTAGCGCTTCTGCTCCGACTTCTTTCCAGTGACTTTCACCTTCGACGCATTGATGACGATGACGTTGTCACCGGTATCCATGTGGGGCGTGTACATTGGCTTGTGCTTTCCGCGAATGATTTTGGCAACTTCCGCGGCAAGCCTGCCGAGCACCATTCCCGATGCGTCAACGATGTACCACTGGTGTTTGATGTCTGACGGTGTAGCGGTGTATGTCTTCATTTGGATTGATCGTGCGTCTAGCCGCACTCGCGATTTTCGCATCGGGAGTGGCGGCTTTTCCGAGCTTATTTAGCTATTTGGGACAGCCTGTAAACTTACGAATGGCAGGAGCTTAAGTCAATTGCGGACTGCGGACGAACTGTCCGCAGTCCGCAATTATCGTCACTTCCAGAATGACGGATCCCCTGCTTTGAATTCTTTCGATACGTAGCTCATCGATGGATCGAACGCGAACAGCTGATCATCCGAAATCGCGATGATGTCGCTCGAGAGCTTGTTCATGGCTGCCATTCCCTCCGCGCCCATTTTGTCGGACCAGATTTTGAAATCAGCTGCACTACGATCCATGACACTGAGCGATCGCATGGGGCTGATTACATAATAGGTCGGTCCAGGCGTGCCGGTCACCGCTCGATAAACCGCCCATGGCCCATCGATGTTGCCCTTGGTGTACGCATCCACGAACATCCCGGCAACTTTCGCGAAATCACCCTCGTGTCCGGGACGGACTCTGAAGGTCGCCACGTCGATGTACCGCATCTTCGATAGATCGAGCTTCGAGCGATAACTGAGCTCCGGCACATATTCCGCGAGAATTTGCCGAGTGTCCGCGAGATACTCGCTCTCACCTGCGTTGAGCCGTCGCAGCTCTGCCGACAGCGCAGTATTGGCAGCCTGCCTTGCATTGTCCTTTTCAAGCGCGTCCCACGACGGATAGCCGGTGATATACCACGCTTCATTGGTTCCGGACATCGATGTCATCGCAAGGTACGGAGTGGGATAGTTCGCTTTTGAGTAGGCAGCTGGCCAGCCCTTTTCCCAATTGATGTGAGCGCGTGCTTTTCCCGGCTTGACCATCTCGCGCCCAATCCAAAGAACCTTGGGCGGATCCTGCGGACCACCTGCGCCTACCTGAGCGCTGCTCACAACTGGCGCCAGCGCGAGCAGAACAAACGCACTGCGGGTGATGATGGTGTTCATTGATGTCCTCTGGTGGTTTTGACGGCAGGTGGAAGCGAGCAAGTCAGAAGACTCGCCGCTGGCCGACGCGACTAACGTACGAGGTCTTCGCTATGGCGGCCACCTTTCGAGAGCGGCTATGTTTGCGCACCGAAAGTTGAGATCGAGGTTTCTTCACATGACACGAGCCGTTCGCGAAGACTCGTGCGGGACGCATCCCCTTGCAATCTTCGATAACGGCGATCACGACAGAGCGATGTCGCAAATTCTGTCTGCGAATCGTTTCATATGCGACCCTCCTTTTTTCTCTCGTCGCATGCGGCGGAGGAAGCGAGGGACCGGGGACGACTGAGGTTCCCGGCAACGCAGATTCTGCTTCTACTGTTGTAGGTGCAGCGGGAGGCTCGGTTGTCACACCGAGTGGAGTAGCCGGCGTCCAGATCCCTGCAGGCGTAATCTCGCAACAGGTGACGATAACCATCACTCGCCTGCCGAGTCCGACGGCACCCGGTCAAGGACCTCTTCCGACGTCGCTCAATCAATACGGCCCGTACTATCAGGTCGCAATTTCACCTGCCAATGCGCAGCTCGGTGATTCAGTTCGCGTCGGCGTCTGCCAAGTGACCGATCCTTCAAGTCCATTCTTCGCGCCGGAATTGACGCACGATCGGTTGCGTCTCGCACACACAGTCGGCACAACGACGGAAATTCTCGAGCGTGTCGGCGTAAATGATTTCCTGCGGTGTGTAAATGTCACGGCCGAAAATGGACATGCAGGCGGACATGCATCTCGCTTCGGCAGAATGCTGTCGTCGCTTGCGGATCGAACGATCGGATTTTTTTCACCAGCGTCACTCAATGCAGCTCACGGTGGTCTGGGCGGAAAAGTGAAATCGTTCAGCCCCTTCGGCGCAGTCGATCCACTGACCGGATTCGTCATTGAACCCGAGTTTGGAATCTCGGCGACGCCAGCTCAGGAAGATCTTGGCTGGAGCTCGTATGACGGGACCAATTATCTGGTTCCGGTCCAAACGGTGAACGCGCAGGGGCAACCATTGATGCGCGCTCAATTCGTATCAACAACTGGAGCACTCGTCGGGCAACAAATTCCGATTTCCACCGCGGATGCCGAGGAAGCCAAAGCTGCGTTCGATGGTACAAACCACCTCGTCGTGTTCGCAAACCTCGTCGCAAACCAGGCGCCCATCCTCGGACAGTTCGTGAGCAAGACCGGGGCGCTTGTTGGCTCGTTGTTTTCCGTCGTGCCCTCCGGCGCAGGGAGTCCCGACGCGCTCGTCTACGGCGGCGGAACGTACATGCTCGCGTATAGCCGTCGCGTCGACTCTACCCAGGCCGACTTCGGCTACAGGATGCTCGTAACAACGATATCGCCGACGGGAGTCCTCGGCCCACGGATCGCGCTGCCCGCTCCTCTGGGTGGCAAGGGCTTCCAGAATGCGGCGTTCGACGGAACCAATTTTCTTGTTGTTTGCAGTGACGGCGCCGTGGTTAGGGGAATATTTGTCAGCCCGGCCGGTGTAGTCGGCCAGGTCGTGACCATCGCCTCCTCGGGAAATTTTGCGCCGTTTGTTGGCGTCGCGTTCAACGGCACGAATTACCTGGTCAGCATGTCTTCAGGAAATCCCAGCTTCGACGCCGTGGCGCGAATGGTGAGTCCCTCGGGCACTATGATTGGCGGACTGATCAAAATCTCGAATGTCCCTGCCGCCGACGAAATCGCCTTCTCGGTCATCACATCAGGCAGCAACTTCCTGGTCTCTTACATCGATAGCCTTGGGGTAAAAGGAAGTGGCGGCTTGAAGGCACGTTTCGTAAACGCGGGAGGCACGGCCCTCGGAGTCCCGATCCCAATCGCTACACCGCGTGATGGAAAAGCGGTGATAGGGGCAGTCGTGCCGTTCAGTGGTTCGAAGTATTTTGCGACAGTGCTTCGCGGAATTCAGGACGCAAGCGATCCCGGTGATACAGGCCTGTGGACGCAGAAAGATGTTTTTGGCGTATTACTCACTATCCCAATACCACCACCCTGAGGAACTAACAATGCATGTCACAATGCGATACTACACCGGCGCGTCTGCTCTCGGTGACGCAATGGCGGCGAATACCGACGAGGTTCGCAAGCTCATCAGCGAGGTACCCGGATTCATCGTCTACTACGCCATTCGCAACGGCGACATCGTCACATCGGTCACCGTGTGTCAGGACAAGGCGGCTACAGACGAGACGACGAAACGCGCCGCCGCGTGGGTGAAAGAGAATGTGAAGGGCACGATTAATCCGCCTGGGATCAACGAGGGGGATACGTTCATTTCGTTCACGAAATGAACGTGACTGCGAATTGCGGACTACGGACTGACTCATGCAGTTAGTCCGAAGTTCGCAGTCCGCAATCCTATTCAAGTTCTACGAGGATCTCCCCCTTCTCCACCGCAGCACCCACCTCTGCGTGGATCGCTTTGACTTTCCCTCCGGTGGTTGCTCTCAATTCGTTTTCCATTTTCATCGCTTCCATCACAATCGCGCCGTGTCCGGCCGCGATCGTGTCGCCGACTGCGACGTTCACGCGAACAACCAGACCCGGCATCGGCGCAACAATCGGCGCCGGGCCAGTCGGCTTCGCTGCAGCCGCAGTGATGTCACGAATTGTTCGCGTTCTTTCGTCGAGCGCTTCCACCTCGAATCGGAAGCCGTCGACCCATAGCGTGTAAGTTCCGCGGCCTTCGCGCCGGCGCACTACGACTCGATGAACTTCGTCTCCGATTGTCACCACGCGAATCGGAGTTCCCTCGATCGACTCGAGATTCACATTGAGCTCGCTGTCGCCGAGTTTCGCCGTCGGACCATCGAGCTCAACGTCGCGGCGCTCACCATTCAGCTCGACGACGTACTTCACGCGGCGGGCACCAGCTCGCAGACTGTCTCGACATGCGCAGTCTGCGGAAACATGTCGAACGCGACAATCGATTCGATTCGATAGCTCGGCATGCGCGACAAGTCGCGGGCGAGCGTCGCTGGATTACAGCTCACGTAAATAATTCCGCGCGGACGCGGCGATATTTGCTCGAGCAATTCCGTGACGCGCGCGTCAACGCCTGCGCGTGGCGGATTCAAAATAATTGCATCAGCAGGAAGCGCATCGGGCAGTGCGTCCTCCACACGAGCGTGAATCGATTTCGAGTTCTCGGGTAATCGCGACTCGCTCCATCGCGCGGCATCTGCGTCCATTTCAATTGCAACAACCGCAGCTCCATGGTCGGCGATTGCGACCGCCGTGTCGCCACTGCCCGCGTACGCATCTACGACGGTATGCGGATCGCGAGCGAGTACACGATCGACGACGAGTGCGCGGAGGTCCGCCGCAACCGACTCGTTCACTTGAGCAAAGGACGCCGAGGGTGCGCCACGCTCACT
>JBGQKT010000007.1:0-40336 GCA_041499635.1 Gemmatimonadaceae bacterium | reverse complement strand
GCCAGCCGCCGCCCGCTGTGCCGGCAGGGGTGGCAGCCAACTTGACGGCCTTGGCAAATACCCAGTGAGCTATCGCATCCTTTAAATGACCTGGCGCTTGCCCTTCGGCGAGAAAGGAATTGAGGGACAGAAAACCGAGTGGCGACTTCCGAAAGTGCGCTACCTGCACGACCAGGGCTTCGAGCTCTGCGGTCACACTCTTTGGCACGCGAACCTGGGCAAGTATTCCGACGCCGTGGTACAAGAGCAGATAGCGCGCGGAGATCTGGCAATCGACTCGGCGGTACCGGGCTACAAGGTGCGGACATTCGCACTGCCACTCGGAGTGTGGCCGAAAAATCGCGCGCTCGCGAAATCCGGATCATGGACAGACCAAAAATCGCATAATGTCGTCCGATACAATCATGACGCGATACTCGAAGTTTCAGGCGGGCCGACGCGGAGTCCGTATGATCCGCAATTCAATCCGCTGAGCATAACGCGAATCGAGGCGATTGGAAACGATCCTGTTCGCACACTGGATCAGTTGGACAAGAACGGAAAGAGGTACGTTTCTGATGGAAACCCAGCAACGGTGGCAAAGCCGGCGAAGTAAGGAGTGTTGAAGATGTTGAAAAGAGTTTTAGGAACGATCGGAATCGTGTCCGTACTCGCGGCCTGTGGTGGCGGTGCGAACCTCATTACCGATCCCGATCTGCTGACATACACCGCAGTGTCACAAGTAACGTCGAATAACCCGATGATGTTTTCCACGACGATGACAATTACAAACGGCACGACCAAGTCGATCTCATTTCTTCCATCTTGCCCGTTTGTGCGGACAGTCGTGTATGCGAATGCGTCTCGAACTGGGACGCCGATATGGGACTCGAATACTCGACCGCCGCCACCATGCGCCGCCACGTTATCGGTCACACTCACACCGGGACAATCAGTGAGCTACACTCTCACCGCGACTGGTGCTGAGGCACTCGGTACATCGGGAGCTGCCGGCACGTACTACCTGATCGATGTAGTGACACTCGATGGAGTTCCCTATGCGACGGCCGCAGGACAGCTGAGCCTCGCCCGGTAGTACTAGAATTTCCACGCTCTCAAGGTTCGTATGGCGGTATCAAGCGCTTCGCGCTGATCGGGTTGTTCAGCGGTTGCGCGGAGTTGCTCGTATGTTGCTATAGCGAGGTCCAGCGCGTCGTAATCATGTTCAGCACCCGCCAGCGCTGCTGCATTGTCGGCGACGTTGGCCCGTGCGAGATCGTCGGTTGGAAATCGCGCCGATACTTGTTGCCATCGGGCGACACGCTGTCTCGGGTCGGACTCAGCAAGAGCCCAGAGATGCCACGCCGCCCGGTTCATTGGGTCGGCTGCCATCGCGCGAGACGCGAGATCACTCACTGCTTCGGGACCGCTTCCGGCGAGCCAGTACGCGTTCGCCAAAGCGACCAGTGCCTTTGCGTCGTCGGGCCGTTCGGCCGCGGCGCGCTCGAAATCCCCTAAAGACTGGGGAGTATCATCGGACTGCGGACTATCATGCATACGATTGCTGGACAATTGACGGAGTCAGGTGTACCATTCTTGCACGAGCGCAGCCCTGAGTGGCGCGCCCCCGAACAGAATGAGGTTGCGGCACGCCGCGTGATAACTGCCCGCGCCTACCGCGACAGACTGTCGCTCTACTTGATTCCCTGCCACACCACAACTTAATGAACGAACGCCGACGTCCTTTTCGTCGCGGCCGAGGGCCACGCCCGTCCGGCCCACGCGCCAATGAACCGTACGGCGATGCAGATCCGTACCGAGAAACCATGGAACCACCTGTGCCGGACACCGAAAACTTCGACATCCCCGCGCCCCGCAATGATGCAAATGGCGCCGGCTCCGACGAGCCGCCCCCTTACGCCGCACCCGTAGAAACAAATCCGGGAGCACCGCCAGAATCGTCAGACCAACCCGCTCCCCCACCCTACACAAACCAGCCGGCACCTCAACAGGACCAGCAGCAGCAACAACAGCAACGCTATCCCAACCAGCAGAATCAGCGGCCACAGCAATACGGTGGACCCGGACGTCCGCAGCACGACCGCGGCGACAACCGCAACAACGGACGACGCAATCAGCGCAATCCTCGCGGACGCGGACGCAACAACCGACCACAACAGCAGCGCGATCAGGGACCTCGGCAGCCGATGGCTCCGATCGTTCCCGACAGTGAGACAACAGGCTGGTATGATCCGCAGCGCGAAGGAGGATTCGTTCGACGCGCGGCCAACAGTTATCTCACGGATCCCGCCGATGCGTACGTTCAACCAAATCTTGCGCGGCAGTATGGATTGCGTCGCGGTGATGCAGTCCTCGCAACTACAGGACGCGATCATCGAGGACGCACCGTCGTCTCTGAGATCACGCAGGTAAATGGTGCCGACCCCGCACTCGCGCTGCGCCGTCCGGATTTCGGATCGCTCATCGCGTCGTATCCGGAACGGAAGCTCACACTCGAGACCGGACGTCCGGCGAAGGGTGGACCCGAGCTTACGCGACGCGCGATCGATCTCATAGCTCCGATTGGCTATGGACAACGAGCGCTGATCGTCGCTCCGGCCCGCGCAGGAAAAACGATGCTGTTGCAGGCGATCGTCGAGGGAGTTGCGATCAATCATCCGCAGGCGACACTCCTTGTTCTGCTGGTCGACGAGCGTCCGGAAGAAGTCAGCGAGATGATCACGTGGGGTTATGGCGAAGTCGTCGCGTCGAGCTTCGATATGCCGGCCGTTCGTCACACTGACGTGACCGAGATGGTTCTCGAGCGCGCGCGCAGATTGGTGGAGCTTGGCAAGGATGTCGTCATCGTGCTCGACTCGATCACTCGAATGGCGCGCGCCTACAACACAGTCGAGCGCGGAACCGGTCGCACTTTGAGCGGCGGGCTAGATGCGACAGCGATGGCAAAGCCGAAAGCATTCTTCGGCTCGGCGCGGTCGGTTGCGCCTGAGCATGGTGGCGGGTCGCTGACGATCATAGCCACTGCACTCGTCGAGACGGGATCGCGGATGGACGACGTGATCTTCGAAGAGTTCAAGGGTACCGGCAATTCCGAGATCAAGCTCGACCGGTCCCTCTCCGAGAAGCGCATTTACCCGGCAATTGACGTCTCGACCAGTGGAACCCGGCGCGAGGACAAGCTCTTCAAGCCGAACCAGCTCGAGCACGTGTACACTCTGCGGCGCGGCTTACAGCAGATGCCCTCGTCTTCGGCGATGGAATGGCTGATCAAACGCATCGCTGCCACACCCGGAAACGACGCACTTCTGGAAGGCCTCTAAGGAATAGGCCCACGCCTTGCTCTTTGTGACCGCACTATGCGGTCCAGGCTTCGGCGGCTGTTTGGGGTGCCTATCCTCGCACTTCCAGTCGCCCTCGGTAGTCAGCCAGTCGCCAATTCAAAAGCTCCTCCCCCTAATCCGGAGGTCGTTGACCTCAGGCTGAACGGCGTGCATGCCGTAAAGCCAACAGAGCTGTTGCAAAATATTGCGACCGACAAGTCCCACTGCGTGACCGTAACGCTCAAGCCAATCTGCTGGATCAGCAAAGCTCACTACTTCTTCAAGCGACAGTATCTCGATCACGCGGAGCTGAAGCGCGACGTGTTGCGAATCAAAGTCTTCTACTGGAAGCGCGGCTTTCGCGAGGCGCAGGTAGACACCGCCGTTGCCGAGACAGACGAGAACGAAGTCGCTGTCACTTTCAACATCGTCGAAGGACCACCGACGATCGTGTCAGCTCTCGACGTCATTCAAACGCAATCAGTGTTGAACGATAGAGACCTGAAAAGGCGAATTGTCCTTGGTACTGGAACTCCGCTCAATCTTCTGCGACTCGACACGACCGTCGTTTATCTCGAGCAGAGTTTGTGGGACAAGGGATACGCCGATGCCGTCGTCGACACGACGATCACTCTCGATTCGGCTACTCACACGGGAGCGATCAAGATCAACATCGATCCGAAATACAAAGCGACGATCGGCGAGATCCTGATCGAAGGTGAACAGAAAGTGAGCGAGAAGACCCTCAGGAAATCGCTCACGATGCAACCTGGTCAGCTCTTCCGTCGAGCCGAGATGTTGAAGAGTCAGCGTGCGCTGTATGAGTCGAATCTTTTCCGCCGCGCGTCGATCGAGGTACCGAAGCAGGGCGACTCCAGTAAAGTCATCGTCGTTACCGTGCAGGAAGCGCCGCTCCGCGATGCGCGGATCAGCGCAGGATTCAACACCGTCGATTTCTTCCAGGTAGAGGGACGCTTCACTCACTACAACTTGTTTGGCGGAGCGAAGCGGCTCGAGCTGCAGGGAGTGGCCGGAAATCTTTTCGCCGGCTCGCTCGACGGAAGAGGCATCTTCCGAAAGCTCACCGACAATGTTGGAAGCGATAGGTCACGCTATTTCACGCCGACGTACAATCTCAGCGCGAATCTCCGCAAGCCATGGTTTATCTCTCACGCAAACGAGCTCGCACTCGGCGTGTTCAGTCATCGGCGCAGTGCCCCCGGCATTTATGTCGATCGCGGATTCGGCACGACGCTCACTTTTACTCGCACGGTTGCCGATCGGTCTCCGGCGAGCGCGAACTACACGTATGAGCTGACGCGCATCGATGCAGGTGACGTGTACTTCTGCGTGAACTATGGCGTGTGCGATCAGCCCACGCTTTCGGCGTTGCATGAGCAACGGAGATTGTCCCCCTTTACGCTCACTCAGGCGGTCGATCGAACGAACAATCCGTTCGAGCCGACGCACGGTCTTCGCGGGAAGCTCGAAGCCGAGCATGCATCGACGATCACCGCTTCGGACTTCCGCTACAACCGCCTGTCGGCCGAAGGTGCTGCGTTCAGACCGTACCGAAAACGAGGCAGTCTCGGCGCACATCTTCGGCTCGGCTGGGTGCATGCGCTCTCGAGCACAGGCAACGCTGTTGGCCTCGGGGAGAGCGAGCCAGTGCTTCATCCACGCAAGCGCTTCTATGCGGGTGGGTCGCGATCGGTTCGCGGGTTTGGTGAGAATCAGCTGGGCCCGCGCATCCTCACCATTCCGGTGACGACTCTGCGTCGCGGTTGCCCCGCCCCAACGCCGGTTACTGCTTGCGATCCGAATGCCGCACTACTAAGAGATCGTGACTTCGAGCCGCGACCTCTCGGCGGAAACATCGTCGTTGAAGTCAACACCGAGCTCCGATTTCCACTCTTCGCGGAGAATCTAGTCGGCGCAGTGTTCATCGATGGCGGTTATGTATCGCAGCGAATCAATCCGACATTGCCGAAGAGCAAGAAAGCAATCACTCCGGGATTCGGTGGGAGATATTTGTCGCCTGTTGGCCCAATCAGAGTGGACTTTGGAATCAATCCGGGACGACAGGAAGTGCTGCCAGTCGTGACCGAAGATGTCATCAACGGGCAGAACAAGCTGGTGACGCTCGACCAGCGTCGTGTGTATCACCCCGTGAGGTCCGGATTCGCAGGGGTGCTCGACCGCGTGGTATTGCATCTCTCGATTGGCGAAGCGTTCTGAATGCGGACGCATCTGATCCGAACGCTGGCAGTCATCGCGGTAATCGCACTGCTGATTGTAATTGGAGTTTACGCGATCACCGAGACCGATTGGGGACGAGAGCAGGTCCGGGTGCGATTGCAGTCGGCGATTCAGAGCAATTCGCACGGAGTCGTGCGCATCGGACGAATTTCCGGGAATCTCCTGAAGGGATTCGCCGTTCACAATTTGTCGGTGGCCGACAGCAGTGGAGCGCGTTTCCTCACGGTCGATTCGTTAACGACAAGCTACGGACTCAACAATCTTCGCAAAAAACATATCGAGTTCGACGATCTCACTCTGTTTCATCCGATCGTATTGCTCGATCGTCCGCCCGGTGGAAAATGGAACTGGGACCGCATCTTTCCTCGGGACACACTCACGGCGGCTGGACGGCAAAAGACGGGCTGGGGAACGTGGGTGCGCTTTACGAACCTGACGATCATCGATGGCGATGTGACGGTTCATTCCCCGTGGGCGGTGAACGGCAAGTTCCACGGCTCGGCGGCCGCTCGAGCATTGGAGATCGCACTGAGTGATGACGGTCGATACAACCTCAAGAAAGTGCCGGGGGGATACCAGAAGATCTCTACGTTCCACAGCATTCAGGCGAAGGTGCCGTTGCTGCGTTTCGAAGATCCCGCCTACAAGACGCGCTTCGCCGACGTCGCATTCGTGCGAATGCTCGCGGAGCCGTTCAAGCCACCGACGGTAGCAGTGAATTCGCTTGTCGGGAAATTCTGGTTTACCAACGACTCCGTCTGGTGGTCCAGCGCGAGGGTTGTTCTTCCCGAAAGTAGAATTGCCGGGGGCGGTTGGTACAACATCAACAGCGATAACATGCGACTGAGAGTTCGCGCCGAGCCCGTTGCAGCGAATGATCTTCGCTGGGTCTCGCCGCGAATTCCGGAGAGAGGTTCAGGCAAACTCGATTTTGCAATGGACTGGATCGCCGACACGAGTGTGTATGTCGCGCGGAATGCGGACATGCAACTGGAGAGCGCACACCTTCGCGGCAATATCGGTTTGCTGATGTCCGACACATTCGCGCTGCATAACACGAACGTTCAATTCGCGAATCTCGATACGAGGTTGATCCAGCGTCTCTTCCCGACTGTCAAGCCGCCGAGACAGGGAATACTCAGCGGGCATTCGAAGCTCGAGGGTGGACAGCATGCACTCGACGTGAATGGTGATGTGACATTCGATGAGCGACGATCGGGACGCAGTCGAGTTGTCGCGCTGGGTAGAGTGGGGTTCGGCGTTGGCAGCTTCAACGCCACGAATCTTCATCTGACATTGCGTCCATTGCAGATGGATCTCGCCAAGGCGGTCGCGCCGAGGCTTCAACTCGGCGGAACTCTGACGGGGACGGCTGTGCTGAATGGCTCAACAACTTCGCGAATGGTTGCCCGTGGCGATCTCACGCACATCGAGCGCGGTGCAGTATCGCATGTCACAGGAACCGGATCATTCAGGACGGGACGTGGCGCTACCATCGCCAACAGCTGGTTCGATATAGATGCGCGCCTGCACCCACTGTCGATGATAACGGTCGGGAAATTTTTGCCGGGCGCAGGACTCAGAGGGTCCGCGAGTGGACCGATCAGATTGACCGGAACGACGCGCAACCTGGCTATTCGAACGAATCTCGCATTTCCAGACGGTGGCAGCGCTTCACTGACCGGGACGCTCGATCTTGCGAGCAAAGAGACCGGCTACGACGTGTCGTTCAATACCGAGCAGCTCAATGCGAACGCGATAATGGCGAAAGCGCCGCGAACATCGCTCACCATCAATGGAACGGCATTCGGACGCGGAACCAATCCGGAGACTATGAACGCGCGTCTTGCCGCCGACATCAAAGCTTCGTCCTGGGACACGCTCTCCGTCGATTCAGCGAAGGTGCGTGTGACGGCTGCGAATGGATTTGCGCGAATAGATACTCTGGCTGTTGGAATTCCCGAGGGATTTGCGAGCGCTCAGGGAACCTTCGGGCTTCGACGCGGAACGACTGGGGAGCTGAAGTACCACGTCGCGATCGATTCACTGTCGAAGCTGTCTGGCTTCATTCCGCCGCAGAAAGGTGAATTCCCGCCGCGTCCGGGAATTCTGCAAGAGCGCATTGCTCGCGCCATCTCGGATTCCGCTCGGCTCGCTCAGCGCACCGAAGTCGAGCGAGCAGTCAGTGGCAGAGCTCCCGCGCCGCGTGCAGCTGTGGATACGCCTCGCGTCATAAATCAAAATGAGCTGTCGGGATCATTGCGCGCCGACGGGGTCCTCGCCGGCAACATCAAGGACTTCGGCGCGACTGGAACCGCGAGCGGAAAAAACATTGTTGCACTCGGCAATAGTGCTCAGACATTCCGCGCGGACTATTCCTGGACTCAGGCGCGTACACCGCAGTCCCGGCTGACCGTGAATGCCGACGCCACGAAGTTGATGACGGCTGGATTCGATCTCGACAGCGTGCATCTCAAGGTCAGCTATCAAAAACCACATGGGACGCTGGATGTGGTCGTGCACCAGAATACGAATGACGTCTACAGCGCGAATGCCGACTACACTCTCGACAAGACGCGAAACGAGCTGCGTCTCAACAATCTCAAATTGCAATTCGACACGAGCGTCTGGGCAAGCACGCATGCGTCGGGCCTCCACTGGGGCCCTTCGGGATACGACATCGATCATCTGGAGCTGAGGAACAATCAGAACGGCCGGCTATTCGTGAACGGTCTCATTCCGAAAAGCGGTAGCGCCAATCTCGATATCGCTGTCGACAACTTCAATGTCGCTGACGTTATCGCGCTTTCGCAGAGTGACGTCGACGCCCGAGGTCTCGTGTCGTTCGACATGCACGTGACCGGTACGACAGACGATCCAACATTCAAGGGAGCGTTCGGGACACAGAACTTCATCTACAACGGAACAGCGCTTCCTGAGATTCACGGAAACGTGAGCTACGCAAGCGAAACAATCACCGGTCGCGTCGAAGCGATGAAGCCGGGAGAGAAACCGATTGTCGTTGCGACCGGAACTGTTCCCATCAATCTGGCTTTGACGGGAGTGACGGGGCCGCGATTCCCGAACAACCGGCAGATCGACGTCGCCATTCAGGCTGATACTCTGCCGCTCGATCTCATTCCGCAGATCAACCAGTACGTCACGAACATGAAGGGGCAGGCGCACGCGAACTTCAAGGTGGCGGGGACACTCAGCCGTCCTGAAATCACGGGACAGTTCGTACTCAACAACGCCGAAGCGCGAGTTGTTCCACTTGGCGTGAACCTCAAGAGAATCAATGCGTCCATTCGAATGCTGCGCGACACCGTTGTGGTGGATTCAATGGTTGCCTATAGCGGCGGCGTTCTGGACATACGCGGCGGATTGGGCATTGGATCTTTCAGAAATCCTTCGTTCGATCTGAAAGCGCATCTCAACAACGCGCTCGTTCTCGACAACGATAAAGGAAAACTGACGGCGAGCTCGGATCTAACGCTCACCGGACCATTCAATCAGGCATATGCGAGCGGCTCGCTTCACATCCTCGACGGCGTGCTCTACTTACCTGAGCCGACGGGAAAGAAGATTGTCGCGGACAAGGATCCAGCGTTGTTCAATGTTCTTGACACGGCGATCATGAGCAACAGGGAGGTATTCCCGGCGCAGTCGCCATTGCTCGCGAATCTCCGAATGGACGTGAATCTGCGCGTTGATCGCGACGTCTTCGTGAGATCGCGCGACGCGAACGTCGAGGTCTACAGCGACGGCGACCTGGCGATCCATGTCAACCGCGCTAAGCAAGCTCTGATCTTCGACGGCGTTCTTTTGAGCGAGCGTGGCGAATATCGGTTCCTTACGAAGCGATTCGGGATCAAGCGTGGATCTGCGACGTTCGTCAACACAGAGGAGCTGAATCCGACGCTACAGGTAACGGGCGCGTATGAGGTGCGACTTCCCTCTCGCGAGGCGCTCAACATCACGATCGTCATTGGAGGCACACTTCTAAACCCGCGCATCTCTCTGTCGAGTGACGCGCAGCCGCCGATCCCACAGAGCGACCTATTGAGTTATCTCGCTTTCGGCCGATCGTCGTCGTCGCTGCTGCAGCTCGAGGCATCAGGCGTTGGGAGCAGCAACAACCTGATCGGCGCAGGCGCCGCACTCGCGACCCAACAACTCGCCGGTGTCGCATTGGGCGTCTTGGCTGATCAGGCGGCAGGCGAAGCCGCGCGATCGATTGGAGCGGATGTGTTCAACATCACGCCGGCGGATGTTCAAACCGACGTCGGTGGATTTCTACGCGGCACCGAGATCGAGTTCGGCAAATACATCAAGTCTCACTCGTTCATCGGCCTTCAGGTGCGCCCCGATCCGCAGGCGCTCAAGCGCCCCGGCATATACTACGAGCACCGCTTTGGCGGGCTTCGCGGCTATCGCCTCGAGACAAGCATCGAGCCGCGGTTCCTTCTTCGAGAGCCGAGCCTCGCGCTTCAAACGCCCGCGACGACTAGCGTCCTCGGCATGTTCCTGATCAGAGAGTGGCGCTTCTAGGAAAACGGATTCAGCAGATTAGACGAGCGTGACTTTGTAGCACAAAGTACTTGCCAAGATAGATTGGCTGCGTCATTATTCAGCCATATGACTGATAACGCGAAACTGGTTTGGGGTTCCGCGATCGCTGTTTCAGCGATAGGCGCGTGGATAATGTTCGACGCCGTGCCGGGTGTTAACTGGGGACTCTGGACCGCAGCCGCATCGATCGGATTGATCGTCCTCGCCCGCGCACGCGGAAATCTCGACAGGTCAACGCTGGTAATGCTCGGAACCGCGACGCTCTTGGCGGCAGGCGCGGCTGTGACCGCCGATCCGGTCATGTACGCGCTCACCTGCCTCTCGGTGATGCTCTTCCTCGCTCTCGCAATGCTGCTCGCCGTGGATCCTGGCTTTCGGCGAATCACCGCATTCTTCGTGATCAGCTCCCCGTTCGTAGCTGGAGGTACGGCACTCGGTGAATCGTTCACTCGCGTCGTCGAAGCAACCGCGCTGCTGCGCTCAACACGCGCGCGCTCCGCTGTACGCGGGGCCCTCATCACGATTCCAATCGTCGCCATCTTCGCGCTTCTTCTCTCGAACGCCGATCCAACGTTCGCCGGTTGGCGCGACGAGATTGCCCGCATCATCGAAACGTGGTCGTTCATCCCGCGCACGATTTTCTTTTTTGCAATCCTGACAGTCGTCCTCGGCGCTTACAGCTTCGCAGCGCGCACACCCGTTTCAGCCACTGCACCAGCCGTGTCGTCGCACGCACGCGACAACCGATGGCTCGGCGCGACCGAACGG
Organism: Gemmatimonadaceae bacterium; assembly: GCA_041499635.1. Taxonomy (GTDB): domain Bacteria; phylum Gemmatimonadota; class Gemmatimonadetes; order Gemmatimonadales; family Gemmatimonadaceae; genus UBA4720. Next base: position 29,417 of record JBGQKT010000007.1, on the reverse strand, counting down.
CTCATTCTGATCTCCGCAATCACCGCGTTGCTCTGGTTGTTCATTGCCGTGCAGCTCAGCTATCTCTTCGGCAACGTTCCAACGATTCCAGGATCGGACATGACATTCGCCGAATACGCGCGGAGGGGTTTCGGCGAGCTCACGATCGTTGCGACGCTTTCCATCGTTCTGATTCTGGTGAGCGAGCGCTTCGGCCGAGTGAACGGACAGGCCCGCGGGCTGAAAGCGCTCACGATCGCGCTCCTGCTCGCAGTGATCATCATTCTCGCGTCGGCGTTTTATCGCGTGCTTTTGTACGAAGCCGCTTACGGCTTTACTGTTTCACGCCTCTATGCCCAGGCATATATGATCGTTCTTGCTGCTGCCTTACTGGCATTGGCGATGGGCGTTCTGACCGTGCTCGACACGGGCATTCTATTTCGCCGGGTTTTCGCCGTGGCAGTTCTTGCCTTTGCTGTGCTCGTGTTCTGGAATCACGAGGCGTGGATCGCGGCGGCGAACATCGACAGGTTCGCGAGCACAGGGAAGCTCGACGTCGAGTACATCACGCGTGAGCTCTCCCCGAATGCTATTCCTGTCATAACTGCGCGACTTTCTACTTTACCGGACCCAATACGCACCGATGTACGTGATGCAATCGTCAAGCGATATCACGATCCGCGAGCTTTACGTCCCGATCGATGGTTCGAGTGGAACTACCGGCGCGAAAAAGCACGCGCAGCGCTAGCACACATGAATCTGCCTGACCCGACTGTTCGCCCAGTCGTTGTGCGGAGTCCCGACTAGCGTTTTCCGTTACGGCCGTACTCGTCCCACAGTGCGGCCATCGCAATCATACCCTTTCGGAAATTGTCGGCGCTCATCCATTCGTCGGGCGCATGAGCGTTCTCACCCGGCAAACCAAATCCCACGAGCAATACCGGTGTGCCGAGTATTCGCTGAAAGTCTCCGACGACGGGAATCGAGCCACCTTCGCCGACAATCACGGGCTCACGCTCGAATGCTTTGCTGAGCGCGCGGCGCGCCGCGTCGAAGATTGGACCATCGAGCTTTGCTTTCCACGGACGTCCACCGTGTAAATGTTGCACCGTCGCGGTCACGCCCGGTGGCGCGACTTTCTTGATGTGAGCGTCCATCAGCTTCTCGATTTCAGCCGGGTCCTGGTCGGGCACGAGTCGACAGCTCACCTTCGCCATCGCCTTCGCCGGCAAGACGGTCTTTGCGCCCTCGCCCGTGTAGCCGCTGAGGATTCCGTTCACTTCGCACGTCGGACGCGTCCAGACTCTCTCGAGAATCGTGTAGCGCTTTTCACCGTCGAGCGCCGGCGCTCCGACTTCCTCGAGGAAATCTTTTTCATTGAAGGGGAGCTGTTTCATCTGCTCGCGAATCTCGGGCTCCCACTCGAGTACCTTGTCGTAGAAACCTTCGATCGCAATATGTCCATTGCTGTCGTGGAAGGTCGCGATGATTCGCGCGAGTGCGGTAGCCGGATTTACGACTGCGCCTCCGTAGCTCCCCGAATGGAGATCGCATTTCGGTCCCTGAACGTCGATCTGGAAATAGGCGAGGCCCCGCAATGAGGAGAGAATTGAAGGCTGCCCCGGCGCGAACATCGAAGAATCGGAGATAACCGCCACGTCCGCCTTGAGTAGATCCTGATTCTTGCTGATGAATTCCTCGAGGTTCGCGCTCCCAACCTCTTCTTCACCTTCGGCGATGAGCACGATGTTGAGTGGAAGGCGCTTGCGCGTCGCGAGGTGCGCTTCGAGAGCTTTTACGTGCAGAAAAAGTTGGCCTTTGTCGTCAACCGATCCGCGCGCGTAAATCTTGCCGTCGCGTACCATCGGCTCGAACGGCGGCGAAGTCCATAAATCGAGCGGCTCGGCGGGTTGGACATCGTAGTGTCCGTACACCAGCACTGTCGGCGCGTCTTCGGCCTCACGCCATTCGCCGATGACAATCGGATGACCCGGAGTGGGATGGATGCTCGCGGTCATGCCGATTTTTTCGATGGATTGCTTGAGCCATTCGGCAGCGCGCGCAGTGTCGCCGTTGTGTTCTGAGCGCGCGCTCACGCTTGGAATTCTGAGAAACTCGAACAGCTCGCCCAGAATTCGCGAGTCGTTTTGTTCGAGATACTTGTCGAGGTCCGATGGTTGGGATGATTTCATGGCTCTATACTAACGATCATACCAGCGCATGACCAAAGCCAAACCGAAGATTTCGACGCAAACCCAGGAGTCGGCCGGAGGTGCAGCGTTTCGCGCACCTCGGCCGCGTGTCGTCGAAGTTGCTCTGATTTCGGTCGGGGCTTCGCCTCGATGGCAGTTACCTAAGGGACTCATCGATTTCGGCGAGTCGCCCGAGGCTGCTGCAGTTCGCGAGGTTCGCGAAGAAGCCGGCATCGACGCGGCGATAATCGAAAAGATCGAGACTGTCGAGTACTGGTATCAGGCGAATGTGGACGGCCAGAGAGTTCGCTACCACAAGTTCGTGCACTTCTTTTTGATGCGATACTTGTCCGGCGATGTCGCGAATCACGACCGCGAAGTCAATGAAGCGCGATGGGTCGAGATCAACGACGCGCTCGGCATGATTGCATTCAAGAGCGAGCGCGAAGTGCTCGAGAAAGCGATGAGTCGCATATTGTCGAGAGATCCTCCGTGATCCCAAATGACCAATAGGCTCGCCGGCGAAACCAGTCCCTACCTGCTGCAGCATCGAGACAATCCTGTAGAGTGGTATCCATGGGGTGAGGAAGCGCTCGCCCGCGCGCGAAGCGAGGACAAGCCGATTCTCCTCAGCATCGGCTACGCTGCGTGTCACTGGTGTCACGTGATGGCGCACGAATCATTCGAGGACGAAGAAACAGCTCGGTTGATGAATGAGCTGTTCGTGAACATCAAGGTCGATCGAGAAGAGCGGCCTGATCTCGACGGCATTTACATGCAGGCCGTTCAGGCACTCACCGGACATGGCGGTTGGCCGATGACTGTTTTTCTCACGCCCGAGGGTTTGCCATTTTATGGAGGAACGTACTACCCGCCTGCAGATCGACAGGGAATGCCATCGTTTCAGAGAGTCCTGAGATCTGTTGCTGACGCGTACACAAATCGCCGCGATGCAATTGCGACTTCCTCGGAGCAGCTGCGTCAGATCTACGACGTGGCCGGTGTGCTCACTTCAACGAAAGGGTCGCTTACGCCGCATGTATTCGAGCTCGCGTATCGTGGTCTGGCGCAGAGCTACGATGCGCGGAACGGCGGATTTGGCGGCGCGCCGAAATTTCCGCCGACGATGTCGCTCGATTTCCTGCTTCGCTACTGGAAGCGCACGGGAACCGACTACGCGCTCGAAATTGTCAGGGAATCATTCCGCAAAATGTCGCGCGGTGGATTCTACGATCAGGTTGGCGGTGGCTTTCACCGCTACACCGTCGACGCTGTCTGGCTTGTCCCGCATTTCGAAAAAATGCTGTACGACAATGCTCTTCTCGTGCGACTGGGCGCGCATCTGTGGCAAGCGACCGGCGACACTGAAATTCGTCGAGTGACGCATGAAACGATCGAGTGGCTTTCGCGTGAGATGACTTCACCCGAGGGCGGATTCTATTCGTCGCTCGACGCAGACAGTGAAGGACACGAGGGCAAATTCTACGTGTGGACAGAGGAGGAGATCGACTCGCTGCTCGGCGGTGACTCTCCGCTCCTCAAAGCGCACCTCGGCGTTACCACGCAAGGAAATTTCGAGGGAAAGAACATCCTTAATGTCGCGGTCGCGCCAGGAGTGACGGCGGTTCGTAATGGAATTACAGTCGACGAGCTGGCCGAGAGACTCGCCGCCGCGAAGAAGATTTTGTATGCCGAGCGCGCAAAGAGGATTTGGCCAGGTCGCGATGAGAAAATCCTCGCCGGCTGGAATGGACTGATGTTGCGTGGAGTCGCGACAGCTGCTCGCGTGCTCGGCAACGATGCGCATAAGCGACTCGCTCTAGCGAATGGTGAGTTTCTGTTTCGAGAAATGGTTCGCGACGGACGCGTGATGCGATCACACAAGAACGGCGAGACGCGAATTCCCGGGTTTCTCGAAGATCATGCGGCAGTCGCGCTCGGTTTCGTTTCTCTCTATGAGCTGACCTTCGATTCTGCATGGCTCGATCGAGCGCAGGCAATCGCGCAAGCGATGATCCGCTGGTTCTGGGATGATGGTGCGGGTGCGTTCTTCGATACAGCGAGCGACGCCGAGAAGTTGATAACACGTCCGCGTGACATCACTGACAACGCGATGCCGTCGGGCACGTCGCTCGCCGTGGAACTTCTGCTTCACCTTGGTGATCTCACGGGCAATGAAGAACTGCGCGGTCGCGTTACGCAGGTCCTCGAAGGTGCTGCCGCGGCAATGACGCGATACCCGACCGCATTTGGACATCTCCTCGGCGCCGCAGACATGGCGGTCTACGGTGCGATCGAAGTTGCTCTTGTCGGTGATTTATCCGACGAACGATTCACAGCACTGGAGCGTGAGGTTGCAGCGCACTACGTTCCGTCGTTGGTACTCGCCGGTGGAATTCCGAGCGGGAATACAATTGCTCTGCTGGCCGAACGCACCGAGAAAGATGGAAACCCTACCGTTTACGTTTGCCATTCATACGTATGTGATGAGCCCGTGACCGACTCAACGGAATTGGCGAGGCAGCTCGAAGCAGCGCCGCGGATCCACGCTTCGCCGGTAGCCTGAGATGGCAACTGCGGCGGAGAGACCAGAAAGCCCGCAGGAAGTAAGACCGTCCTTCACCCGCGGAATTTTCGCTGGTGCGGTACACGACGATCTTCTCTTTCCATACCCCCAGTCACTCGAGCTAACAAATCCGATTGAAGCGAAAGTTGTTCGGCGTCTCGCGCGTGAGCTCGATCGCATGCAGCAAATCGGTCTCATCGATTCAGAAAAGATCGATGAGGAAGAAGCAGTCGGCGACGATGTGATCGAGGAGTTCGGCCGAGTTGGAATGCTCGGCCTGACAATTCCGCGGAAATACGGTGGGCTCGAACTATCGCACACCGGCTACGCGAGAATCTTCGAGCATCTGTCGACAATCGATGCTTCACTTGCGGTGATGGTCGGTGTTCATTGCGGCCTCGGCTCAAAAGCAATTGTGCTCTACGGCACCGACGAGCAGAAAGAGCGATACCTGCCGATGCTCGCGCGCGGAGAAACGCTCGCGGCGTACGCGCTCACCGAACCAGAGACTGGGTCGGATGCGCAGAACATCAGGACAACTGCCGAGCTGAGCGCCGATGGGCAGCGTTGGGTATTGAAGGGACACAAGATCTGGATTGGCAACGCGCATCGCGCCGGCGTGATTGCGACGTTCGCTCAAACTCCGGTCGAGCGACGCGGTGAAACCGTTCCGCGACTTACCGCTTTCATCATACGACCCGACATGCCGGGCTTTCGCGTGCTCGGAACGGTGAGAAAACTCGGCATCCGTGGATCAACTCAGGCTGAACTTCTCTATGAGAATGTCGAAGTTCCGGCGGATCATGTTCTGGGCAGCGTTGGAAAAGGCTTCGCTGTTGCTGTTCATGTTTTGAATGCCGGACGACTGACGCTCGCCGCAGGCTGCACCGGCGCGGCAAAGCGCCTCCTCGGAGAGATGACCACTTACGCAGAGCATCGCGTGCAATTCGGGCATCCACTCGCGCATTTCGAGATTACTCAGCGAAAAATCTCTCAACTCACCGCAGGCATTTACGCCAGCGACGCGATGTTGGGAATACTTGCCTCGCTCGCGGATTATCCTGGAAGTGAGTTCTCGCTCGAAGCTGCTTGCGCAAAAGTTTTTTCCAGCGATCTCATCTGGAGCGCAACCGATGAGATGGTGCAGATTGCCGGTGGTCGCGGATTCGTGAAGCCATTCCCATACGAAAGATTTTTGCGGGACGCGCGAATCAATCGAATTTTCGAGGGCGCGAACGAAGTGCTGCGATTATTCATCGCGCTCAACGGTGTCCAGGGCCCGGCTGAATCATTGAAGGAAGTGGGTAGTGCGCTGCGTCGACCTCTTCGACACCTCGGTCTTCTGAGCGGATATGCCGCATCGAGAATCAGGAGCCGGCTCGGCGCGACGGCAACGCTCGATACTCAGCTCGATGCGAGGCTCGCGAAGCACAAATCATATTTCGAACAGCACGTTGCGGAGTTAAAAGGCGCAACTCAGCGGGCGATCATGAGGCACCGCACCGCAATCGTGGAGCGCCAGCTGGTGCTCGAGCGATTGGCGAACATGGCAATCGAGCTTGTGGCGACAGCGTGTGTGATATCGCGCACGCAGAGTTTGATCGATCAGCGAGGTGTCGAGGCGTGTGAACGAGAGCTCGAGCTATGCGATCTCTTCTGTGTCGAGTCTGGAAGACGCATCAGGTCCAACAGAGTCGCGCTTGACGGACGTGAAGAAGAGGTGGATTCAAAACGCCGAGCGGTCGCAGCGGTCATGCGAAAGGAGCAGGATTACTTTGTCGAGGATGCAATTCTCGATCTAGAGAACTAAATCGGCGCAGCTCTTGAGAATCGTGCCGCAGTTACGGCACACCACTTTGCATTTGATCTCTACGATGTCCGGCGATCCACACACATCGCACACTGCCTGAGGTTCGTCGGTCATTCGAAATCGAGTGCAAGGTCCATCGCTCGCGCCGAATGAGTGAGCTCACCGACGGATATCCAATCCACTCCCGTTTCCGCAATTGAACGAACGCGCTCGAGCGTAACACCGCCTGAAGCTTCAGTCACGGCGCGTCCGTTCACCAGCGCCACCGCTTCGCGCATCAGGTCATTGCTCATGTTGTCGAGCATTATCACGTCCGCCTCGGCAACCAGAGCTGAGCGCACCTGATCGAGATTATCGCACTCGACTTCGACCGCTATTCCAGATGGTGCAACTTCTCTCGCGCGTTTCACGGCGAGCTCTACGTCTCCACCAACCGCGGCCAGGTGATTGTCTTTGATCAGAACTGCAGACGACAAATCCATGCGGTGATTCATTCCTCCACCGGCACGCACCGCGTACTTCTCGAGCCGCCGCCATCCTGGAGTTGTTTTTCGCGTGTCGAGAATCTTCGCGTTGGTTCCCTTCACTGCCTCGACATACTGACGGGTCAGTGACGCAATTCCGGAAAGTTTCTGCAAGAAATTCAACGCAACACGCTCAGCCGACAGCAGTCCCCGCGCATGACCCGTTACGAAAATCACCGGCGTGGAGGCACTGACCTCGCGGCCGTCGCGTACCGTAGAGCGCACGGAAACGCGCGCATCGCGCTGCTTGAAAGCCTCTCGTACCAACGGGATCCCGCAGATCACTCCTGCTTCGCGGGCAACGATGGAGCAGCGGGCACGCCGATCGGAAACGATTGTAGCGATGCTCGAGATGTCACTCGCCGCGGCGTCCTCCTCGAGTGCATTCCGGACGATCGTTGCCGTCATCAGCCGCGCAAACGGAAATCGAAGTCCTCGAGTTGGCGCGAACCCACGCTCGGCCAGCGCCGCGATACGCCGCGGCTGCTTCACTCGCCAGGATCCTCTGTCGTTTCAGGCTTTGGCGAGAGCGGCCTGTTCCCTCCGATTGCAATCATCCGCTCTATTGCGAGTCGCGCCTTACTCGCGGTCTCGGGTTCGACAGTGATGTGGTGCTGCAATCGTTCCAGCGAGCGCAAAACTTTGGGAAGCGTTGTCACTTTCATGAAAGCACAAACCGCAAGCTCACTAGCCGGATAGAACGTCTTCGTTGGATTCTCACGGCGCAGTCTATGGAGAATTCCCACTTCAGTTGCGACGATGAATTCATCCGCGTCGGAGATTCGCGGGCGGTTGATCATTCCTTCGGTCGAGAGAATCTGCACGCCCTCCGGATCGACATCGCCCGCGGAAACGGCTTCGACCGCACTCGTGGCGCAACCACATTCGGGATGAATCAAAAACTCCGCGCCAGGATGCATCGCCCGCTGGCGGTTGATGTGCTCCGGATCTATCCCAGCGTGCACATGACACTCACCCATCCACACATGCATGTTCTTTCGCCCGGTGACGCGTCGCACATGAGCGCCAAGAAACATGTCGGGAAGAAAAAGAATCTCGGTATCCGTCGCGATCGAGTTGACGATTTCAACAGCGTTGCCCGAGGTGCAGCAATAATCGCTTTCAGCTTTTACATCCGCGGTTGTATTCACATACGAGACGACAACAGCACCCGGATGTTCCGCTTTCCATTGTCGCAGCTGTTCACCATCGATCGTCGCGGCAAGCGAGCATCCCGCCGCAAGATCAGGAAGCAAAACCATTTTGTTCGGCGAGAGGATCGCCGCGGTCTCTGCCATGAAGTGAACGCCACAAAAAACAATGATGTCCGCTTCTGTCTTCGCTGCCTCGCGACTGAGGCCCAGTGAGTCGCCGACGAAATCGGCGACATCCTGGACCTCAGCCCGCTCGTAATTGTGCGCGAGAATGACGGCGTTCTTCTCACGGGCAAGCTGCTTTATGCGCGACTGAAGCTCGGTCACCTGATCGCGACTTCGTGTCGAGGTCTTATCCAGTTGAGCTGTGCTCATCTCACCATTCTATATGTCTGCCACGCCATTTGCGCTTGGCGTGCGGAAAATCGCTTCGAAAGTGGCCGCCACGCGATTCTTTTCGCAGCAGCGCAGCTTCAGCAATAAGTCGAGCAGTCTGCACCATGTTGGCTTCTTCTGTCGATCCGATTGGCAGACGCTCTTCAATCGACGACAACGTTAAGAGGCAATTGCGTAAACCTTTTGCCGTGCGCGCTATGCCCGCATTCTCCCACATGACGCTTCGCACGTCGTCGGCTGCGACCTGCGCAGCTCCTCGATCGACAAGCGCAGGCACATCCCACGATTTTCGACGCGGTGCTCCGCTAAGCTTCGGCCGGGTGATCATGTCACGCGCGACTCGCTCGGCAAATACGAGTCCCTCGAGAAGCGAATTGGAGGCAAGCCGATTAGCACCGTGTACTCCCGTTCGTGAAACTTCCCCGCACGCGTAGAGTGCTTCGAATGTCGAGCGCCCGATCAGATCCGTGACGATCCCACCCATCATGTAATGCGCCGCAGGAATCACGGGAATCAAATCCTTTGCCGGATTTATGCCGCGCGCCTGACAGATGGCGAAAATTCCGGGGAAACGCTTCCTGAATGATGCGCCGAGTTTTCGCGCATCCAGCCATACCCGGCTTCCAAGCGCTCTCTCGCGAAAAATCTCGCGAGCAACAACATCGCGCGGAGCCAGTTCAGCGAGTCGATGACGTTTCAACATGAATCGCTCACCGTCATCGTTGATGAGGACCGCCCCTTCTCCGCGCACCGCTTCAGAGATCAACGCAAGCGGATTCTCAGGTGTCTCCAGGGCGGTGGGATGAAACTGCACGAACTCCATGTCAGCGAGACGTACGCCAGCGCGATGCGCGATTGCATAACCGTCGCCTGTCGCAACCTGCGGGTTTGTAGTGTATCGATAAACCTGCCCGCATCCGCCTGTCGCGAGCACGGTCGCGTCGGCGATGATTTCCGTCGGCGTTCCAGCTACTGTCGCACGCACTCCGTAAACGCAGCGACCCGTCGTGATGAGGTCGAGAACTCGCGTCTTCTCGAGAACCTGAATTTTCGGATTGTCGCTAACTCGCTCGATCAATGCGCGCGCTACTTCTGCGCCTGTCTGATCGCCATGTGCATGGACGATGCGTCGGCGAGAGTGCGCCGCTTCGCGGCCGAGCTTGAAGTCACCGCCCGGCTCAAGATCGAAATGCGCGCCGGCAGTTTGCAGCTCACGCACGCGCGCCGGTCCTTCCTTAACGAGAACTTCGACGGCCTCTGCATCGCACAATGCCGCACCTGCTGCGAGCGTATCGCGACGATGCAGCTCCGGCGAATCTCCCGCACCGAGCGCCGCAGCAATACCACCCTGAGCGTAGGCGGTCGCACTATCGAATAACGATCGCTTTGTGAGCACCATGACTTCGCCTTCCGACGATGCTCTGAGCGCCGTGTGAAGACCTGCAACGCCGCTTCCCACAACGAGAAAACGGGTTCGTATGCGCTCTGTCATAGCGTGAAATCAATGGAGACACGTGAGCGATAGAAAGGGGCGCGGCTGCCTTGCCGGAGAGCGTGTTGTGGGCGATTCTTCCCTCTCGAATGCGCAAACTCCTCATCGTCGCCGCGGCGTTGCTTCTGGTGCACGTAGCATTGTTGTTCACCGGCCGCGGCGGCCAGGTGCGCGCGGAAAAACCCGGTGGCGCCAAGGTCGGAATCGTTCTCGACGTCGGCGGCCGAGGCGACAAGTCGTTCAACGACGGCGCATACGCAGGCGCGGATAGCGCCGAGCGAACAATCGGGGCGAACATCCGATTCATCGAGCCCGGCGAAGGCTCCGATCGGGAAGCCGGCCTTCGTCTTCTCGCCGCCGAGGGAATGAATCTGGTCATCGGGGTTGGCTTCATCTTCTCCGACGATATCACGAACCTCGCACAGGAATATCCCTCGACTCCATTTGCTTGCGTTGATTACGCGCTCGCGGTCGACAAGCAAGGGAACGTGATTCCTCCACCACCAAACGTCGCCGCGCTGAAGTTTCGCGAAGAGGAAGGATCATTTCTCGTTGGTGCTCTCGCCGCACTCGTGGGCAAATCGAAAAAAGTTGGATTCGTAGGCGGAATGGACATTCCGCTGATTCATAAGTTCGAGGCGGGATATCGCGCGGGAGTCAAACAGGTTTGTCCCGATTGCGAAGTCATCGCGCAATATGCGGGCGTCACTCCCGATGCATTCAAGAATCCCGGCAAAGGAAAAGAGCTCGCGCTCAGCCAGTATCAATCAGGTGTCAACGTCATTTTCCATGCGTCGGGATCGACTGGCCAAGGTGTATTCGAAGCTGCGCGAGTGATGAACAAGCTCGCAATCGGTGTCGACGCCGATCAGTACGATGAAGCGCCCGGTCATATTCTGACATCGATGGTGAAAGGAGTGAATGCTGCCGTATTCGACGCGATTCAACGCGTCCAGACGCACACGTTCAAAGGGGGCATTTATTCGTTCGGGCTCAAGGAAGGCGGCGTTGGCTACGTTTACGACGCGCGCAACAAGCCTCTCATTCCCGACAGCGTGCATGCTCGCGTCGAAGAGCTGAAGCAGGAGATCATCGCAGGCCGGATCAAGGTGCCAAGCACCCGATGACGTCGGCGACGTCGCCTGCCGCCGATCGCACACAACCCGCAATTCGAATGCTGGGGATCGATAAATCGTTCGGTCCCGTGCGCGCGAATCGAGGCGCGTCGCTCGAAGTAATGCCCGGTGAGATTCACGCGCTCGTCGGCGAAAACGGCGCCGGAAAATCCACGTTGATGCGCATCCTCGGCGGCCTCATGAAACCCGACGCCGGCAAGCTCGAAGTCAACGGCCGCGACGTTACCGGATGGTCTACCAACGACGCAATTGCCGCGGGCATCGGTGTCGTTCATCAGCACTTCATGCTCGTGCCGACACTCACCGTCGCCGAGAACATCGTCCTGGGCCAGGAACCCGTGAAGAGCGGAATGTTCGACTATCAGCGCGCCGTCGCTGACGTCCAGGCATTGAGCAAGGAAACTGGACTCGCGGTCACGGCAGATCGAAAAGTTTCTGAGCTCTCGGTCGGCGAAGCGCAGCGAGTTGAAATTGTGAAAACGCTATTCCGTGGCGCGAAGATCCTGGTTCTCGATGAGCCAACGGCAGTTCTTTCACCACCTGAAGTGAAGGAATTGTGGGGAGTGCTTCGCAAGCTTCGCGATGCAGGTGGGACGATCGTACTCATCACGCACCGGCTCGATGAGGTGATGGATCTCTCGGACACGATCACAGTGATGCGCGCGGGTCAGACGATCGAGCGTCTCAAGACTTCAGCGACCAATCCTGCCGAGATCGCGCGCGCGATGGTGGGCAGAGAGGTGAACCTCACCGGGCGCGACGCAGAAGCACTGAGTGCCACAGCGGAATTCATGGCGTCCGGAACCACGCCGCCATCTTCGGAAGAGTACAGCGCCGCTCTCGAAGTGAACGATCTCGTGGTCGTCGGGTCACAGCACACGCGCGTGATTGATGGAATCAGTTTCACTATTCAACCCGGTGAAATCCTTGGCATCGCCGGCGTCGAGGGAAATGGCCAGACAGAGCTGATCGAAGCGATTGCTGGTTTGCGCAAAATAGAGTCGGGTTCGATCCGAATTTCCGGCCATGACGTGACCGATTTTCAAGTCGACGAGCGTCGTGGTGCCGGCCTCGCGCACATTCCCGAGGATAGGCACCGTCGCGGTCTGATTCTCGACTACAGCGTTTCCGACAATCTCCTCCTGGGCTTACAGGATGAATTCGTATCGCGTCGCGGAGTTCTCGACGCGAACCGCATCAATGAGAACGCGACGAAACAGATCGAATCATTCGACATTCGCCCGCCGACCGCAGCCTTGCCTGCGCGCTCACTTTCCGGTGGTAATCAGCAGAAGGTTGTGATCGCGAGAGAGATGGGACACGAGTTTGCCGTGCTGCTCGCGTCGCAGCCGACACGCGGCGTAGATGTCGGCGCAATCGAGTTCATTCACGAACGACTGCGGGCTGCGCGAGCCGAGAACAAAGCAGTTCTTCTTGTGTCCGCCGAGCTGAATGAAGTTCTCGCGTTGTCTGACCGCGTCGCGGTGATGTACCGCGGAAAGTTTGCAGTCGTTATGCCGGCGGCCGAAGCAACGGAAGAAACACTCGGCGAATACATGATCGGCACGCGCAAGGAATCTGCGGCGTGACGTCACGTTTTCGGGAGCAGGTTGAAGAGGCGCTGTTCCCTCCTCTCGTAGCGCTTCTCGTGGCGCTGATTTGTGGCGACTTGTTGATCCTGAGTTACGGCCAATCGCCGGCGAGTGTGTATCGCTTGTTGCTCGAGGGAACGTGGGGCAACGCGTACGGATTTGGTCAGGTCCTTTACAAAGCGACGACGCTGACATTCACCGGACTTGCAGTGTCGCTCGGCATTCGCGCTGGATTGTTCAACGTCGGCGCAGAAAGCCAATTAGCCGCCGGCGGATTTCTCGCGGCATTGGTTGGGCTTGGGCTCTCGCCTTCAATTCCGGGTGTCATCGGAGTTCCGCTCTGCATGATCGCTGCCGCGTTCGGCGGCGGTGTTGTCGGCGCTATTCCAGCGTTTCTTCGAGTAAAGTTCGGCGCGCATGAAGTGATCGTCACGATCATGCTCAACTTCATCGTGCTTGCGTTTCTCAATTGGATCATTGCGAATCATCTTCACGTTCCGGAAACGTTGCACACTCCTGAAATTCACACGGGCGCAATTCCTCGTCTCTCGCAATTCATTCCGGGGTTCCATGGCTCCGCTGCAAATCTGACGATTGTCATCGCGCTGCTCGCGGCCTTTGGCGTGTGGTTCTTCCTCTTTCGCACTCGACGCGGCTATGAATTACGCGCGGTTGGACTTCAACCCGATGCGGCTGAATACGGCGGTATCCATGTTGGCGGAGTGTGGTTCCGTGCCCTGACACTTTCTGGCGCGATCGCAGGTCTCGGCGGAATCAACTACGTCCTTGGCTACAAGCATTACTACGAGGACGGATTCGCCGGTGGCTCTGGATTCCTCGGAATCGCTGTGGCTCTCGTTGGTAGAAACCATCCACTGGGAGTCGTTCTCGCCGCTCTTTTCTTCGCGACGCTGTCACAGGGCGGGTTGGCGATTCACGCGTTCGTGCCGAAGCAGATGGTTGAAGTCCTTCAGGGCGTGGTGATCATCGCCGTCGCGATGTCTGTTCCCGAAGTTCGGCGCGCATTGCGATCTGCACGGAGACCGGCGACAGTATGAATCCGATCTCCTTCGCCACGCAGATGATCCGCATTGCTATTCCGTATTTATTTGCGGCGAGTGGTGGAGTGATCGCTGAGCGATCTGGAATCATCAGCTTGGCGCTCGAGGGATTCATGTTGACCGGCGCGTTCAGTGCAACGCTCGGTGCGTACTACAGCGGTAATCCATGGATTGGCGTGTTGGCTGGAATCGCAGGCGGTTTGGTTTTTGGAATGATTCACGCGATTGCGACGATCAGATATCGCGCAGATCAGGTGGTCGTCGGAATCGCAATCAATCTTCTCGCAGTTGGAGTGACGCGTTTCTTCCTCAAGCTCGCGTTCGCGAGCTCGTCGAATTCGCCGCGCATTTCCGGCTTCCCGGCGAGGTTGTCTGCTCACGGTTTCGACAACCCCTTATTGTGGATGGGACTCCTCGTTACCCCTGCGTTGGCCTTCGTTTTGTACCGAACTCGATTCGGCTTGCGAGTTCGCGCTGTCGGCGAGCATCCTGACGCTGCCGAAAGTGTTGGAATCCACGTGGCACGCGTGCAATACGTTGCTGTTGCACTATCCGGCATGCTCGCGGGCCTCGGCGGCGTCTATCTGGCGCTCGACCAGCATCAATTCACAGATCAGATGACTGCCGGTCGAGGCTTCATCGCCGTCGCCGCGGTTATCTTCGGTCGATGGGATCCGGTTCGCGCTGCGCTCGCTTGTCTCCTCTTCGCTGCTGCTGAAACATTGCAGATCCAGCTTCAGGGAAATCACGTCATCCCGTCGCAGTTCGTCGAGATGATTCCGTATCTGTTGACAATCATCGCTCTCGCCGGAGTTGTCGGGCGAGCGATTCCTCCAGCCGCACTCGGCAAGACGGAACATTAAGGAGTGTTCAAGAAGCTCCTGATCCTGATCATCACCGCGTTCGTGGACATGGTGGGGCTGTTGATGATTCTGCCCCTCATGCCATTCTACGCGCGCACTCTTGGCGCGAGTGCGTTGATGGTCACGCTATTGATCGGATCATTCACTGCGGCACAGCTGGTCAGCGCGCCGATGTGGGGACGATTCTCCGATCGTTATGGACGACGCCCTGCACTTCTCGTCGGACTCGGTGCAGCTGCGATTGCGTACGTCGTATTCGCATTTTCGAATTCGCTGTGGCTGCTCCTTGTCTCGCGAGTTGTGCAGGGAGCTGGCGGTGGGACGGTCGGTGTCATTCAGGCGTACGTTGCGGATGCGACCGAGCCGAAGGATCGAGCGAAAGCGCTTGGCTGGCTCTCAGCAGCGACGAACGTTGGTGTCGCGCTTGGTCCGCCACTGGGATCTCTCGCTCTTCTCGCGGGACGAAGTGGCCCCGGGCTAGCAGCCGCTGCGCTTTGTGTGATCAACATGGCGTTTGCTTGGAAGTTTCTGAGCGAGTCCCGCGACAGCGCGCACGCAGTTCAGAGAAAGGCGAGCGCGTCGCGGACGGCACTCGCGTACGTCATCACCCATGCGAGAGAGCCAGGTCCGAGACTGATCTGGATCTACGCGATTGCGATGGGCGCATTCTCAGGCATGTCGGCGATTCTCGCGTTGTTTCTCATGGATCGATTCGGCGTCACCGAACGCCGGATCTGGATTTTCTTCACCTATATCGGAACCATCTCGGTCGTGACACGAGCAGGAGTTCTGGGTTGGGCAGTCGACAAGCTCGGTGAAGCGCAACTGTCTCGCGTTGGTCTCGTGTTGCTTGCAACCGGCCTGCTCGCATTTCCATTCGTACACAATTACGTGCTGCTTGCAATTGCGATTGCGTGCATTCCACTCGGGACCGCATTCACTTTTCCGTGTGTGACCTCACTTCTTTCGCGTGTGATTCCGGCGGCAGAGCGTGGTCTTTACATGGGAGTTCAGCAAGCATACGGAGGAATTGCGAGAGTGATCATCCCTCTATGGGCAGGCTTTTCCTACGATCACTTCGGAAAAAACGTGCCCTTCATTACATCTGCGATTCTGGTGCTCGGATCTTTGATTCTGAATTTCGGAATCGACGACGAGCGGAAAGTGAAAGCCTCTCCTGAAGTCGTGAGTGAGGTTGCCGTCTAACCCTTCCGGTTGGTCTGGCTTAGATGCTTAGTCCGGCTACTTCGATGCCGACACGAGCTCACCGTGACGCTCGAGGTTGGTGATCAGCCGCACACCACGCTGATACGTGAAGTATGAGTAGGCCCACTGGATGAGAACGCTCACGCGATTGCGAAATCCCACCAGATACATGATGTGGACCGTGAGCCAGAGGAACCACGCGAGTAGACCAGACACCTGTGCTATGCCAAAATCGGCAATCGCGCGCGAGCGTCCGATGACGGCGAGGTCTCCTTTGTTGCGATAGCGAAATGCCTGCGTAGGCTGTCCGCGCATAAGTCGCATCACGTTCCTCGCGGCGGTGCGCCCTTCCTGCATCGCGGCTGGCGCTACACCCGGCACCGGCGATTTTCCTTCGCGTGGTACGAACGCAAGATCGCCGGCGACGAAAACTTCGGGATGCCCGGGAATCGAGAGATTTGGCTCGACGAGCACTCGACCCACGTGATCTACTGGGACGCCGAGCATTTTGCCGATGGGCGAAGCGGCGTTGCCTGCGGCCCAGAAGATAGTGCGAGCGGAGATCCTCTCATTTCCAACATGCACCGCATCTGGCTCGATGAGCGTCACCATCGAGCTCGTGCGAACTTCGACGCCAAGCTCCTCGAGACTTTTTTGCGCCTTGCCCGCGAGTGACTCCGGAAACGTTGGAAGTATTCGTGGGCCACCTTCCAGAAGAATTACTCTTGTACGTCTCGTATCGATGTGGCGGAAATCTGGAAAAAGTGCGCGCCGCGCAATCATTGGCATCGCTCCGGACAACTCGACGCCTGTCGGCCCGCCGCCGACTATGACAAACGTCATAAAAGCATTCTTCTCGGCGTCGTCTTTTGCTTCTTCAGCGCGCTCGAACGCGAGTAGAAAACGCCTGCGCATTTCTGTTCCGTCTTCGATTGCCTTCAGTCCCGGTGCGATCGGCTCCCATTCCTCATGACCGAAGTAAGCGTGTCGAGATCCGGTTGCGACGATGAGATAGTCGTACGGAATTTCTGCATTCTGATAATCGAGGCACACGACTTTTCGCGACGTGTCGATCGAGCTGACTTCAGCGAGGAGTACTGTCGTGTTCTGTTGTCGCCGCAGAATCCATCGGATTGGCGCGGTGATATCACCCGGCGCGAGTGCGGCAGTGGCTACCTGATACAGGAGCGGCTGAAAGAGATGATGATTCGTGCGGTCGATGAGCGTGATATCTGCGTCGACATTCCGAAGCGTACGGGCGGCTGTGAGTCCACCAAATCCTCCGCCGATTATCACGATGCGTCGACGTGTCAAGCGATTCTCTCTTCGAGGGTTCGGGCGGTGAGTGTCATCAGCAACACGAGCGCTATCAACAACACGCTATACGATGCAGCCGTTCCGAATGCGAGCGCTCTGAGCTGCGCGAGAATTTCCATCGAGATCGGACGATTCGAGTGGGTGTACAGAACGACGCTCGCAACGAACTCTCCTACCGCGGTCACTGCCGCAAGTAGCGCTCCGGCGACAAGTCCCGGGCGCGCAGCAGGTAAAACCACTCTGCGCATCGTGAGCCACCACGACGCGCCCAGTCCTCGTGCCGCATCCTCTAGTGAAGGGTCCATCTGACGGAGTGATCCTTCAACGGCCGTCGCGACAAGCGGAATGTCCCGAATGAAATACGCGAGCGGCAGAATCCAGAACGTTCCAACGAGGAGAATCCGCGCAGTGGCTAGGTCATTCTTGTTGAACGTCGCGGCGAGTCCAAGCGCAATCGCGGTCGCAGGAA
The DNA here is from genome assembly GCA_041499635.1 of Gemmatimonadaceae bacterium. Classification (GTDB taxonomy): domain Bacteria; phylum Gemmatimonadota; class Gemmatimonadetes; order Gemmatimonadales; family Gemmatimonadaceae; genus UBA4720. The sequence continues at coordinate 11,660 of JBGQKT010000007.1, read as the reverse complement.
TCGCCCATGGAAGCGCAACGAGTATCTCAAGCAGTCGCCGGCCGCTGAATTGTCTCAGCACAATGAGGTAGGCGGCAACGAAGCACACCACGACGTTCGCCGCAGTCGCGATGAGAGCCATCGACACGCTGTTGACGATCGGCCGCCATAGCTGCGCCTCGGAGAACAATCGCCGGTAATTATCGAGTGTGTACTCGGGCGGAATTACTTGCGTGGTCCACGCGCCATCTCTGGCAAACGAAACGAGAACTACCATTAGATGGGGCAGTACCAGCACTACAACCGTGACAAATGCGAGCGCTGCAGCCGCCAACTGTGCGCGTCCCGAGCGAATCACGCGCCGAGTCGCTGAGCCTTTGCCCGCGAGTGTGTATTTCCTTTTTCGCTCGAGCCAGCGGAAAAGCATCAACCCCGCAACCGCACTAAGTGCGAGCACAGTAGTCTCTACGTACGCGAGACCCAGCTCGCCGTTCAGCTTCGATGCAACGATTTGCGTCGACAGCACGCGAATTCCGCCGCCAAACACATACGGTGCGGAGAACGATCCGAGCGCAGTCATGAATACGAGGAGCATCGAGCCGGCGATTGCAGGCATGAGAAGCGGCAGCGTCACTCGTCTCAGTCGCTGCCACGAGCTCGCGCCGAGTCCGGCGGCTGCCTCGTCAAGCGTAGTGTCGTAACGCTCGAGTCCCGCAGACACAAACAGAAATACGTACACGTACATCGTGTACGCATGGACGAAGATGATCGCCCACACACCGGTGAGTCGCCATGGCGCTTCGTGCAAACCCAGCATCCGCTGGATTCCGCGCGTGACCAACCCGCTCTCACCATAGAGAAAAAGAAAAGCGATCACGCCGACGAGCGGCGGCAAAGCAGCCGGCAATGTTGCGACAGCGCGCAGAATCCGACGACCCGGAAATTCGAATCTGCCAAGTAGAAATGCGAGCGGCACGCCGATGATCAACGAAGCGACAACGGATGCGAATGAAATAAAGAGAGTCGTCGTCAATGCTTCGCGATCGGTTTGGCTCGCGGCAAACTCGCGCCAATGACCAAGGCCATTCTCGAAGCTTCCGGCAATCACTGCTGCGTTTGGATACACGACGCTCCACAAAAGAAGCGCGAGCACTGGCAAGGCGATCAGCCAGCTGCTTCGCGCAGCGCTTAGCGACCGTGCTTTACGATTCATTGTCCTCGACGACGGGAACCGGTTCTCTCGATACAGTCACGCCGACGCGGTCGCCTTCGCGAACGCTCATGTTCTGGGATTCGATTTCCATCAATACATCGCCCGTGAGCTTCACTCTATAAACCGCATTTCCTCCGGCGAATCTTCGATTCACAACTTCACCGGTCCACACGCCTTCAGTATCCGGCGATACAAGCTCGAGCGCATCGGGACGAAGAACCGCCTTCATCGCTCGAGTCGATAAACTCGCACCAGACCCGCGCGTCACCGTAAAAACTCGCCGCACATCACCAATCGTCACTGCCATCCGCCTTCGTCCACTCTCAGCAGGCTCAGCCGCCTCGGCGGGCAGAATCGTTGCTCTTCCAATGAAGCTTGCGACGCCGAGTGACGCGGGGCGGGAGTAGAGATCTTCAGGCGTTCCAACCTGCAGAAGTTTTCCTTTCCGAATTACTGCGATGCGATCTGCGATCGCGAACGCGTCTTCCTGATCGTGCGTGACGAACAAAGCCGATACTCCCACACGGTGCAGCATTGCGCGCAGCTCATCGCGTGTTGTTTGCCTCAGAGTCGGATCGAGATTGGAGAGCGGCTCATCGAGCAGCAGCACTTGCGGCTCGATCACCAATGCGCGCGCAAGAGCCACGCGCTGCTGCTCACCTCCTGATAACGACTGGATTCCACGGCGGCCCGCCCCGCCAAGGCCAACGGACTCGAGAACTGTCCGCGCCTGTTTCAGTCTTTTCTGTTTTGGAATGCCGCGCGCCTCGAGACCAAAAGCAACGTTGTCTTCAACCGACATGTGCGGGAACAGCGCGTAGTGCTGAAACACCATTCCGAAGCCACGATCCTGCGGCGGCAGCGGAGTGATGTCTTTTCCGTCGAGCGTGACGGTGCCGCTATCCGGGATCTCGTAGCCGGCGACTATTCTGAGAGTTGTAGTCTTTCCCGATCCCGATGCGCCGATCAGCGCGAGCAGCTCACCCGCCGCAATCTCGAGCGATACGTCGTCGAGGGCGGTGTGGTCACCGAAGCGCCGAGTGATTCCCTTGAGCGCGAGCGCGCCCGCGCTCACTGCTTATTCCCGCGATTCCTGATGTTCGCGTCCCAGTACTTCATCCATTCATCGAGATGTTCGGCCATTATCGCGCGATCCACCGCCATGGGCTTGATCTGCGACTTCGCATCCTGAATCCATTTTGGCAGATCGGAAACCGGGATATCGGTCCGCGCGGGAATTCTCAGGAATTGCTCAGCGGCCGCCTTGAGCGCTTCCGGCGTGGTCACGAACTCGTAATAGAGCTTCGCTTCCTTCGCATGCTTCGTTCCCTTCACTATCCCGATTCCGTCAACGAGCACCGGCGTTCCGCTCGACGGAATTATGTAACCCACAGGAATCCCTGTTCGCTGCTGAAGCGTCGCGATGTCGGGCATGTCCCATAGAGTAATAATCCCTTCCTGTCGCCCAATCTTCTGATAGAGAATCGTTGGATTCAAAACGTACTCGCGTGTGTTCGCGTCGAGGTTTTTCAGCCAATCGTATCCGCTCTGTGGACTTCCGGTTCGCGCGACCGACCGCGCGACGATCGCGCCGAATATCGCTCGCATTGTTCCTGACGCAATCGGGTCGCGAATCAGAAGCTTCCCTTTCCACTTTGGATCGAGAACGTCGTCCCAGTCCTTCGGCGCCTGGGCGGCGGTCACGGCCTGAGTGTTGTACGCGATTACTTCAGGCGTGAGATACGTTCCGTACCAGTGGTCATGGTTCTCGCGCGCTTCTACGGAGACGGCGTTCGACCACGTTGGGATATACGGCTCCAAAAGATTTTCGCGCGTCGCTCTGTCGAATGCTTCCGCGGGTGCGCCGAACCAGACGTCCGCCTGCGGATTGTCTTTTTCCGCCCGCACGCGGTCGAGCACTTCCTGCGAACCCATGTCGACCCACTGCACGTCGATATCAGGATGCGCTTTTTCGAAACCTTTCTCGAGATACTCGAGCAGCTCTTTTCCGTGCGGCGAGTAGACAATCAGAACTGTGCGCTTGTCGCTCGAGCAACCCAGAGCCGACAGCAGCAGTAACGCGACTGCCGGCCATCGTCTCATCTTCCGCCGGTTCCCTTCAATGCAAGAAGGTTGACGAACAATCGAGCTCCGCCTTTCACGCCCGCGGGAAGCTGCCGAAAAAATGCGAGCGTGGTGTAGACGTACATTCCTTTTCCGTACGGGGCGAGAAGAATCGCGCCGCGATTGGGCTGCTCACCGGGGTCGTTCATCGCGAGCAATGGATGGTACGCAGGATCGAAAGTTCTCGGCATGTACAGCGCGCGCTCCTGAATCCATCCCGCGTAGTCAGCATCGGTTATGCGATTCGGAAAATTCAGTGCGCGCGCGCTCGGGCCGAGCGTCGTGACTCCAGCTTCCTCGTCGGTAACACGATCATGTGGACGCGCAATCGTTATCGGGTACGGCATCATTCCCGGCTGCGTCATCTCGTACTGGCCATACTGAACGACGAGCGTCCCGCCGTTGCGAGCGTAGGTCAGCAAATACTGATTGTTGTCCCTCAGCTCTCTGCTTGCCTGATATGCACGCGGACCAACAACGACTGTCGTGAACGAAGACAAGTCTGTCGATGGAACATCGGTTGGTTGAACGATCGTTACTGGAATGCCGAGCTGAGTGAGCGAAGGCGCAACGTTGTCGCCTACCCCAGGGATATATGCCACACGAAGATTCGCCGGGACTGCGACATCGACCGACATGATCGAAGCGGTCGACTCACGATACTGCCGCTGGGGAGTGATGTGCTCGTAATCGATTGGAACGTAGCCGATACGGGAACGGACGCCGTCCATTGTCGCAGTTGCCACAACATTGTGGTATCCCGCAAAGAGCTTTCCCCGCACGCGGAATGTCACGGTGCGCGTTCCAGCAGAGTCGACAGTTACCGTGCGCTGCGTGGAATCGGCGCTCAGCCCCACTGGTAACGTAAGGTCGACAGTAACTGACTTTCGCGCGGGCACGGCTGATCGCAGCGTGACATTGAAGAAACGATCGAATGGCACGTTTGCCCGCGCCAGCTCGACCGTGTGATCGAGCGTCACACTCATCGCGGGAGCAACTGCAACTGGTCGCTGCACATCACCGCGCACCGGATCCGCGAAGTGGTACACAACCGGTGTTCTCTGCGTGGCGCATGTCTGTCCATTTCCGCAGACTGAAACTCCGAGCCACGACTGCTTTTCGATCTCGTCCTCTGAAACACCGGTGATCTTGGGAGTAAAGAGATCGCCATTTCTCGGCGTGGCGACCCACCACGGCTGAGTGAGTTCCGTTCCACGAAAGAACGCGGTCCATCTGAAGCTGCTGTCCGGTGCAATCGAAACCACCGCACCGGACGGAGCGCCTGGCCAAGTCGGACTCGCAGTAATCTGAATTGGACTGCGATTGTAAACAGTGACCATCACCTTGGCACTGTCTCCCAACGCAACGAGCTGACGATCCGCAATAGCTTCGATAGCGACATTCGGCGCGGTGAGATTTGGATCGATCGCTTGCGAAGCGGGCGATGCTATTTTCTCGAGCCCGTCAAAAACCGAGTGCTCATTCGCAGCGGGAGTTGATTCATTCACGCGCGTCGCTTCGCGACGCAGAATATCCCATACGACTCCCTTCCGCTGAATCGTTCCGAAACCCTGAGACTTGTGCTGCGACCGACTCTCAGAAGCAATTTCGGCGTAAGATTTTCCCAACACTGGATTGTATTCGCCGACATTGATGCGAATCGTCGCAGTCCCCTCGGGTGAGAATCGCGCGAACCGGTAGAATTTGAGCGGCGTCCACGGTTTCCCATAAATACTGGCAGGGAAACGCACCGTATCCATCGCCGCCGTCTCATACGCTTCTTTCGCAAGCAGCGCCGAAACCTGGTGATGACCGTGACCATCGAGTGGAGTTCCGGAAAACGTCGTCATGATCACATGCGGCCGGAACGCGCGAATCACAATCACCATGTCGCCGAGAATTGAGTCCTTCGGCCAGTGCGTGTACGTCTCGGCAGCTGTCTTCGAAAAACCAAAATCGTAAGCGCGCGTGAAGTATTGATGCGCACCATCGATGCGGCGTGCAGCAAGCAGCTCCTGCGTCCGAATTATTCCAAGCTGCTCACCGAGCTCGTTGCCAATCAGGTTCTGCCCCCCGTCGCCGCGATTGAGAGCGAGATACGCTGTTTCCGCGCGGCCGCTGCGCGACAGCCAGGTGATGAGCTGAGTGTCTTCATCGTCAGGGTGCGCCGCTATCCAGAGAACTCGCAGCTTGTCTGACGGTGCTGCCTGCGAAATGAGGCAAGTCGGCGCGAGATAGCTGACGACTGCCACTAATGCGTATAGTGCCCGTTTCATCAATTCTCTTGTCAGATGGAAACTTGAATTGCTACGAGCTTACTGCCGCGCCACGCTTCCTGCTTCCGGCCGGCTCGACACGCTCAGCGGTTACCTCAGCGATTATTCGATCTTGCTCAGCCTTATGCGCCGACGCATAGCCTTCCGCCGGACTTGCCCGCTCGGGGCGGCCGATATACCGCACGATCATAACATTTCCCGTAGAGACGCGAAGCCGAGGTGACACGTAAGTCCACGCGCCCATGTTTTTCGGCTCTTCCTGCGCCCACACGACTTCCGTCGCGCTCGGATAGAGATCGACGATCTTTGCCACTGCATCGTGCGGCCAGGGATAGAGCTCTTCGACCCGAACAAGTGCAAGGTGTGGTTTTCGCTGCGCGAGAAGATCGTAATAGATCTTCCCCGTGCAGAACACGAGACGAGTAACCGCATTGCGCGCTTCAGCAGCAATCGGATCGTCGATTACCGGTTGGAAACGCCCGTCGGTGAGATCACTCAGCTTTGAAGTCGCTTCAGGCAAGCGAAGCAGACTCTTCGGCTGAATCAGAATCAGTGGCCGCTTGGCCTTCGATGCTGCGTGCCGTCGCAGAACGTGGAAGTATTGCGCGGGCGTCGATGGATACGCCACGCGCATGTTGCCCTCTGCGCAGAGCTGGAGGAATCTCTCGACTCGCGCACTCGAGTGCTCCGGTCCCTGACCTTCATATCCGTGAGGGAGTAGCAGGACTATCGATGAATCCTGTCCCCACTTTGCGCCGTCAGATGCGATGAACTGATCGATTATCGGTTGCGCGACGTTGACGAAATCTCCGAATTGCGCCTCCCACAAAACGAGAGCTTCGGGCATGGCGGTGCTGAAGCCATACTCGAACCCGAGCACTGCCGTTTCTGAAAGTGGACTGTTGTAGATCTCGAACTTTCCACGCGCATCGGAAAGATTTGCGAGTGGAGTGTACGTCTCACCCGTCTCAGTGTCATGCAACACCGACTGACGATGAGAGAACGTTCCTCGCTCGATGTCCTGCCCACTGAGTCTTATCCTCGTACCGTCGACGATCAACGAGGCGAACGCCAGCGCTTCAGCGTGGCCCCAGTCTATTCCGCCGGCGTCGCCCATCGCATCGCGCCGCCTTCGCAAAGTTTTCACCAGCCGAGAGTGCGGCTTTATCGATTGCGGCCACGCGAGCAGCTGCTCGTTCAGAGAGACAAGCTGGTCGGCGCGAGGGTTGGCAATATTGCTCGTCGATAAATCGTCTTTCTCTTGGGATACCGCGTATTGGTCCGTCGAGGGAGAAACGCCATCCACAGCAGTTGCCTGAGCCTGAGCGCGCGCGAAATTCGCCATGATCTCGGCTTCGAGCGACTTCACTTCGTCTTCGGTGATCACGCCGTCCGCCAGCAGCTGGTTCGCCCACACGTCGCGCGTAGTCGGATGTGATTTGATCTGCGCGTAAAGAGCAGGTTGTGTGAACGCCGGCTCATCCGTCTCGTTGTGACCATGACGTCGGTAGCCAACGAGATCGATCAGGAAATCCTTGCCGAACTTCGCTCGGTACTCGACCCCAAGTCGCGCAACACGAACACACGATTCCGTGTGCTCAGCATTGACGTGAATGATCGGAACCTCGAATCCCTTGGCGAGGTCGCTGGCGTATCGTGTCGAGCGTCCGTCACTCGGATCGGTGGTGAAGCCAACCTGATTGTTGACAATGATGTGAAGCGTTCCACCAACACGATATCCACGCAACCGCGACAGGTTGAACGTTTCCGCAACGACTCCTTCACCCGGGAACGCTGCATCGCCGTGTATGCAAATCGGCACGACGCGCGACTCGTCTCTGGGACCGTTATCAGACAACAAATCCTGCCGAGCTCGCACGGCACCCTGTAAAACAGGATTTACGAATTCCAGATGGCTCGGATTTGGAATCAGTGACAGCGCGATCTCTCGCCCACCGGCAACTTGTCGTTTGCCGGTTGCACCGAGGTGATACTTCACATCGCCCGTCTCGCTTTCGGCGTTGTCTTCGTCATGCTTTCCTTCGAATTCGGCGAAGACTGCCTGGTAAGACATGCCGAGGATGTGAGCGAGAACGTTGATACGGCCTCGGTGCGCCATTGCGATGCTGAGCTCGCGCGCGCCTTGAGCGGCCGCCATGTCGATCGTGACATCGAGCATGGGAACGAGCGCGTCCGTACCTTCGATCGAGAATCGCTTGTAGCCCTGGTAAACTCGGCCGATAAAGCGCTCGAGTGCATCGACTTCCGTCAATCGTCGAAGAATCGCTTTTTTTTCACCGACCGTCAGAGGCTGGTGAACGCGCCTGTTTTCGATCTGCTCGCGCAGCCAGCTTCGCTCAGTCGCGTTGCCTAGATGATCGAACTCGAATCCGATGTTGGATGAATAGAGGTTGCGTAATCGCGCCACAGCTTCTGCTGCGGTCGCTTCGGGAGCACCCAACGCTTCGCCTGGAATCGTCCGCAGATCTGCGTCTGTGATGCCATGAAATTCCGGAGTGAGCTCGGGCGTTCCGGGAGGCCGCGTGCCAAGGGGGTCTATTTCAGCAGCGAGATGTCCGTAGGCACGAATGGAATCGATGAGCGCAGCGGCACCAGCAACTTTCTTGAGCAGACTCGCATCGATTTTTTCTGACGTGCCTGGCTGAGTGACAGCGTTGAGCGATTCTGCAAACTTGAAGAACTGTCGCCACGACTCATCAACAGAGGCGGGATCGCGCCGATACGCCTCGTACGCCTCGGCCACGTATCCATCATTGAAGACGCTCGTGATGGGCTGTGTGGTCATGCGCCTAATTTAATGTGCTGACATAGATGCCGATAAGCTTGACTCCAGCGACAGTGTCCTACGAGGTGGACGCCTAGGATGGACACTTCAACGTGCAAGGCGGACGCAAAACGGGTTCAAGTTCGTCTGCCATATAGGCAAAAAGAAGCCCCGTATCTCGAGGAGATACGGGGCCAATATCAAGCTGACGAGATTATCTCTTCGTCTTGTCGACGTTATTGCCGATGACGCCACCAAGGATCGCGCCGGCGACACCGCCGATCACCGCGCCCTTGACCTTGTCGCGACTCGTTACTGCACCGAGAACTGCACCTGCGGCGCCACCAATTACCGCGTCACGCTTGGTGTGCTTGACAACCGTTTGCTGTCGGGCGGGATAATAGACTCCACCGCCTGAGGATGACCGCCTCACGGTGCTCGTTCGGCGGACTGGCGTAGTCGTCCGCGGGGTTGAATAGACCGGCTGACCACCGACGTAGCCGACGGGCGCCAATCCCTGTGCCTGCGCTGCCTTCTCCGCAGCAGAAATGCTGTCCAGCGCTGTATATGGACGAGCCTGAGCCGCCAGTGACAGGTCAGAATTCAGTGCGTCGTCAACTTTCTTATTGCTATCGTCACGTCCGCAGGCCACGGCCAGAATAGCCACCGGGACTAGAAAAAGCATCCGATTGATTCTCATTAGTTCCTCCTGAATTTGGGCCGCTGAGCGCGCCCAGACCAACAATGAAAGGCACGGACCGTGCCAAATCGTACACTTGTTAAGGTCGTGTTTCTCAGGCTGCCGTTGCGGTCGCAAATTCATCCACATCAAAGGTTCGAGGCGTAGCCTCCCGAGGCAGAATGAGCCGGAAAGTGCTCCCTTCTCCGAGCACTGATTCCATTTCCAGCGAGCCATCGAGCAGCGTCGCTAATCGGCGCGAGATTGGAAGGCCGAGTCCAGTGCCGGGTTGTTGTGTTGGCGACACCTGTACGAACTCCTCGAAAACGCGCGCCTTGTCTTCCTCGGAAATTCCTTCTCCGTGATCGATGACACTGATTACTACACCGCCCGACTCGGTCGGGGTCGCTTGAACTTTGATCGGCTTTCGTCTGCCGAACTTGATTGCATTCGACAAGAGGTTCAGCAGAATCTGACGAACACGCCGGGGATCGGTGGTGACTGTAGGCGGCTCCGCCGGAAACTCGAATGAAAGTTGGGAATCATGCTCATCGGCAAGCGGCCTCACCGTCACGAAGAGATCGTCGATCAGCGCCCCGATGTTCACCGGCTGCAGCGCGAGCTCGATCTTGCCGGCTTCGATCTTCGACAAATCCAGCACGTCGTTTACGAGCTCGAGTAAATGTCTCGCTGCTTTGAGCGTGCGCTGAAGTCCTTCTCTCTGCTTTTCGTTGAGCGGTCCGTAGATGTTGTCGATCAGTAAAGTGCTATAGCCGATCACCGCGTTGATTGGAGTGCGCAGCTCGTGACTCATCGACGCGTAGAAGCGATTCCTCACTCCCATCGCCTGCTCCAGCTCCATTTGACGGTTGTGAAGCTGGTTGTTGAGCTCGGCGAGCTGCGCCGCTGATTTTGCCTCTGACTCCAGCAGCTCTGCACGATGCTGTAACTCGAGCTCACGGCGTTTACTTTCCGCGAGCAGGTCCGACTGTTCCTTGATCTGCTCCTGCTTGAGATACAGATCCACAAACACTGCGACCTTCAGCTCGAGGATTTCTCCCTGCACGTCGACGGTGATTTTTCGCGAGAGATCTTCATTTCGCTCGGCGATGCCGTTGAAGGCAGTGAAGAGCTCGGCGATGAGAGAATCGGCGCCTGTTGGAAGCCGGGTTTCGAAATCTCCGTCGCGCAAATCCTTGAGGCCTTCGAGTAACGTCTCGAGCTCATTGCGAATAGCCGGATTCAGGTTGCCCCTGCTCCTATTTCCGTTTCGCCTGCGGGTGAGAGCACCGCGGCCGTTTCGTTTGCGCGTGGCTGTTTCTTCATTCGATTCTGTCGTTGTGACGCCGGCAGAATTGCGGGCAGCACGACCTTGCCGCTTCCGACTGGCAGGCGCGGCTTCTTCTGGGGTATCTACAATGTCGCCGATTTCCACGGCTTCTCCTTCGCGAATTGTGCTTCTTACGACGCAGTTCCACAGAGGAATGCGGGGGACCTGGCGCGATTACCCTCGCACCGGGCGCAAAATCTCAATTCCTGTATTCAAAAGTGGTACCGCTCGAAAACCCGGGTGTTCGATGGGACGGACATTGAGGGACTTCGTGCCTAAAACCTGATACCTCAGCGTCTTACGGTTCGACTTTTCCTTTGAGAAGCCGGACGGGAATTCCTCCGTTCCGCGTTCGCAGAACCTCAGTCAGCGGAATCGCCACCATTCGCTCAAGCGTCTTGTCGGCCGAAAGCATGGCGATTGTGTAGCCCTTGGCTTTATTTCTGAGAACGTTGCCGAGCTGAGCGTAGAGGTTTCTGAGCGTCGCGCGTTCGCCGACTCTCACGCCGTAGGGCGGATTGGTCACGACGAAGCCTGGTTCGGGCGGCAGGTCGAGCGCGGAGATGGGCTTGGATTGAAACTGGATGTCCTCGAGCACACCAGCGCGGGTAGCGTTTTCCTCGGCCATTTTTACGACACCATCATCTCTGTCAGACGCCATCAAGGCGCCAATTGAACCAGTCAGAGAGGATGCGGCCGCATCTCTCATTAGCTGATTCCAAACCGATTCTCGATAGTTCGGCCATCGCTGGAAAGCAAAATCTCGCCGAAGACCCGGGGGAATTCGTCGCGCAATGAGCGCCGCCTCGATCGCAATCGTACCAGATCCGCAAAAAGGATCGGCGAAGGGCGAGCGTTGATTCCAACCACTGCTCAACACCATCGCTGCCGCGAGTGTTTCGCGAAGCGGAGCTTTGCCACTCGCCTCACGATAACCTCGCCGATGAAGAAGCGCGCCCGAGCTGTCTGCGCTGATCGTGCAATCATCATGGCTAAGTCGCACAATGAAAAGTTGTGAGGGTGCCTCGACTGCGACGTGTTTCTCCTCGTCGTCGGTGACCTTCGCTCCTGCATTCGCAACATCGATCGCACCAACGCGCTTGACGATTGACTCCGCTAACCGCTCGGCGACAGCATCGGAATGGTAGAGTCGCGACTTCCTGCACGTCACACGGAATTGCACGCGCGATCCCTTCGTCACGTACTGATCCCACGGGATTCGCTTGGCGCGCCGCTCGAGCTCGTGAAAGCTGTCGGCGTGAAATTTCTCAACG
>JBGQKT010000006.1:0-44109 GCA_041499635.1 Gemmatimonadaceae bacterium | reverse complement strand
TCGCCACGTTCAATGCGATGCCTGATTTTCCTGCGGCAGTGGGGCCGCAGATGACGCGAATGCTATCGCCGGCCAAAGCGCCGGTCGAGCTCGTCCCACGTGAGCTGGACGATTGTCGAACGACCATGGACGTCGTGGGCCGGAAGCTCCGTATCTCTGAGCGACGCGAATAAGGAACGCATCTCCGGAAGCGACAAGTCTTCGCCAGCTTTGATAGCAGCTTTGCACGCAACCGTCGCCGCGAGATGCTCATGCCGAGTGGCTGTGCCGGCCACACGATCTCCAGTGAGTGCGTCGAGCGTCTCGCGCAAACATCTCTCGGCGTCGAAGCGAGGATGCGGCATCGGTACACTGCTGACGATCAACGTGTTGCCGCCGAACCCTTCCACCTCAAAGCCGAGTCGCGCGAGGTACTCACGGTTTTCCTCGAACGCGTCGCCTTCGGCGGGACCAAGATGCAGAGTGATCGGAAGCAACAACCGCTGCGCGGGAAGATTTCCGCTCTCGAGCGTGCGCATGAATTGCTCATACAACACTCGCTCGTGAGCCGAGTGCTGGTCGATTAGAACCAGTCCCTGATCGTGCTCGAACGCGATGTAAGTCCGCTTGAATTGAAAGAGAGGCGGAATATCGGCGGCAACCTGTGTGTATTGCCCGACATCTGCCGGCTCGGGCGAATCGGCTCCAGAGAAGAAAGGCTCGCTCGGTGCGGGCGAAAGTATCGCAACCCCTTCAACCGCCGGTCCGCGGAAATCTCCGAAATCACCCGGCGCCGATGAAAAATAATTCCCGCCCATCGCTGCCGAGCTGTCGAATGTGCCGAGTGCGCGGCGCACAGCGGCCTCGACGGCGCGCTCGATTGGCCAGCGATCGCGAAATCGAACTTCGGCTTTCGCGGGGTGAACGTTCACGTCGACGGCATCGGCTGGCAGGCGCACGTTGAGAAACAATGAAGGGCGAAGTCCCGCGGTGATGGTAGACCGATAAGCTGATTCACCTGCGCGCACGATCCCGTTGTCTCGCACCGCTCGACCGTTGACGGCAATGAAAACACGTCGGGTTGCCGTTCCGACATCGGCGGGTCGCTCGACCAATCCGCTTACATGAACAGCTCCAGCGACATCGTCGACGTCGAGGAGCGCTCCCGCGTAACGTCCGCCCCAGATGCCGCTGACTCTCGCTCGCAGCTCCGAGACCGGAGGAAGCGACAGCACATTCCTTCCATCGTGCGAAAGTAAGAATCGAACATCAGGGCGAGTGAGCGCGATGTTGTTCACCGCTTCTGTAATCGCGCGCCACTCGGAACGCGCGCTGCGCAAAAATTTTCTGCGTGCCGGAATGTTGTAGAAAAGTTGCGCGACGCTCACTGTGGTTCCTTTTCGACGCGCTGCGTCCTGCGTCCCCGTGACCGTGCCGCCGCTCGTCTGCAACGCGACGCCTTCGCCGTCGGCGGGTGAAGTCTCCATCTCGAATCGTGAGATCGAAGCGATTGCCGGTAGCGCTTCGCCGCGGAATCCGAAACTCGACACACCGACAAGATCTGCGGCGGTGCGAATCTTTGAAGTCCCGTGACGGACAAGCGCGAGCGATGCATCTTCGCGATCCATACCTGACCCATCGTCGCTCACGCGAATCAGCTTGTGGCCGCCTTCCTCGATTGTGATCTCGATTGTCGTTGCGCCCGCATCGAGAGAATTCTCGACGAGCTCCTTAACGACCGATGCAGGACGCTCTACAACTTCGCCCGCCGCAATCTGATCAGCGACGGCGCTCGGCAAAATCCTGATCAGCGCCAAGCTGCTACCAATCCTTTCCGGCGGGTGGAGGTTTTGGGACGTTCTTTCGCTGTTGTCTTCCCTGCACGTCCATTTCCTCTTTCTCCATTGCGTTCAAGATCTGCTCGGCTCGCTGCTCGTTCATTCCCGGAATCGGGCGAGGTGCGGGCCTCGATACCGTGGAAGCTTGCGGCGTCGGCTGCGGTTTCGGCGCACCGGCTCCACCACCGCCGCCTCCTCCGCCCCCACCACCATTGTTTTTCTTCTGCCGAAGTGCCAGCTCGTAATTCCATTTTGCGTCACCATCATCAGGCCGCATGAGCAGCACTCGCTTGTAAACGGCGAGCGCGCTATCCAGCGGCTCCGCGGCGGAATCTCCCTTTGCGGCGAGTCCGACCGTGAGATGAACGTAACCTTCGTTGAACCCCGCGCGATACTTCACCGCCGTGTCGGTCGATTCCGCGGCGCGATGGAGGAGTGTCACAGCAGCTGACTCAGCGGCGAGCCGCTGCGCCCGAACAGTTGGTGGGAGCGAATCGCGCTTGAGCACGAGAGCGGTTCCCTGATTGTAAATCGCGATTGCCGCCTTATCCCGTGGCGGTGGGAAGAGACTGCAACCGCCCGCCATTAACGCCGCAGCCGCAGCGGCGGCGGTGAGCGCAGGCGTCGCAACTTTCCGACGGCGTGCGTGGCGCCCGGCAAGCAGCGTATCGAGCAGCAGCAACAACACGGCGGGAATCAGGAACCACTGGAACTGCAATGCGAGATTGCCTCCTGTCGAGAGCGATCGTTGCTGAGTTCGCAGTCTCGAAAGTACCTGACGAACAGCAGCAGCTCGGTCTGCTACGGTCGGCTCAATGAAAGCGCCTCGTCCAGCGTCCGCCGCCGCGCGCAGAAAATCCGGCTGATATCGCGTGATTACGATCTGTCCGTTCTGGTCGCGCTTTTCTTTTACGACTCCGTTCTCGCGAAGCGGTATCGTTGCACCCTGCGGCGTTCCAAATCCGACCGTGATCAGGGTGACGCCCGCATCAGCCGCCTGCTTCGCCGCGTCTTCAACTGATTGCTGGTCCTCGAACGCTTCACCGTCGCTCATTAAGACAATTGCCTTCTCCGCTTCGGATTTTGATGACGCGAGCAGGCGAAGTGACATCGTGACGGCCGACGATATCGAGCTTCCAACCTGACCGACAACTGTTGGGTCGAGATTGTCGAGAAAAAGGTTTAAGGCAGCGTCATCAATCGTAAGGGGCGTAAGCACATACGCCGAGCCGGCGAAGGCTACGATTCCGAATCGATCGTTGGGCGAAAGGTCACGCAGACGGTGCGCAACTTCCTTCAGTTTGGTGAGACGATCGGGCCGTTCATCGCGCGCGAGCATGGAGTTCGATGCATCGAGTGCGAGAACGACGTCGATTCCCGCCTGGCTTACGATCGTTCGCTCGACTCCCCATCGCGGACCCGCGAAAGCAACCGCCGCGAACAACACCGCGAGCGCGAGTCGCACCGGACGCCATCGCGAGACGCGCGCGGTTTGCGGAGCGAGACGCGCGATCATTGTCGGAGTCCCTAAGCGTGAGAGACGACGAGCATGAACGCGGCGCGCGTACAGCACCATCCAGATCGTCGCTAGCGGAAGCAGAACGACGAGCGCGAGAGCCCACGGCCACGCGATGAATCGCAGGTAGTAGCTCATCATGGCACCGGCGCCTTCCACGCGAGAAGCGCGAGCTCACCGAGAAGAGCGAGAAGCGCGAGCCCTACGAGCCAGCGATATAGCTCGGTGTAGCGAACGTACGAGCGCGATTGGAGCGGCGCTCGCTCGAGCCGATCGATCTGTGAGTAGATCGCACCGAGTGCAGCAGCGTCGCGTGCGCGGAAATATCTGCCGCCGCTTAGCGCCGCTATCTGACGCAACAACGCTTCATCGATTTCCACTTTCTGATTCTCGAACTTGAGGCCGAAGACGTCACGACCCACGGGAACGGGAGCGTATCCCTCAGTACCAACGCCGATTCCGTAAATCTTTATTCCGTAAACCGCGGCCGCTTTTGCCGCACTCAACGGATCGATGTCACCACGATTGTTGACACCGTCAGTCATGAGGATGATCACGCGCGACCTGCCCGGAGCATCGCGCAAGCGATTTGCGGCAGTCGCAATTCCAGTTCCGATCGCGGTCCCATCCTCGAGCTGGCCGGCTCCGAGATTGTCCACCGCCTTGAGGAGAACGTTGTAATCCGTCGTCAGTGGAACCTGTGTGAGCGCCTCGCCCGCAAAGGCGACGACCCCGATCTGATCCGACTGCCGCGCGAGGATGAACTGCTTGAGCTTCGCCTTCGCCACTTCCAACCGATTACTCGGCTGAAAATCTTCGGCGAGCATCGAGCTCGAGAGATCGACAGCAAGAATGATGTTGATTCCGGAAGTAGTGACGTTCTCCACTCGCGCGCCTGTACGCGGACGAGCGAGCGCAAGGATGAGCGCGACGAGCGCAACGTTTCGCAAAATGAAAATGAGTCGCGCGATCAACTGACCCGCGCGCGGACCTTTCGCCAGCACACCTGTTCGCGAAAATACGATTGCATCCGGCGCCTGTCGGCGACGCCACAGCCACCACGCCGGCAACAGCAGCAAAAGCCAAAGTGCCATCGGCGTCTCGAAGCGAAAGATTCCGAAGACGTTCATGCGGCGCGCTTCTCCGCTTCGGTTATCTCCGCCTTCTCTTTCTCGAGCGCGATGAAATGATCTTCGACCTGGCGTACTATCGCGCGTGCTTGAGCACCGAGTGCGCGTGCCTCATCCGGTGAGATGCGCTCTCGGGCGAACTTCACGAGATCGGCGCGCGACAAGAGATGTTCGAGTCCTGCCGCGTATTGGCGCACCGACGCGGCCGCAGCAATCAGCTCAGGTGTCGTCTGCGATCGATGCACTCCTTCCACTCGTGCAGCGAGGTAATCGCGCATAACATCGGTCATCAGCGCGACGTAGCGCTCCGATTCGCCTGATTCGATCAATCGCATGGCTTCGATGCGAGCGAATTCTCTTTCTGCTTCCTGGAATGGCGGCAACGGTTTAGCGCGACGTCGCCTGTACCATCGCCACAACCACCACGCGAGCAGTGCGGCGAGAATTGCCGCGAGCAACGCGATCAGCGGCCACCAGTTGAATGGAACGAGAACTATCGGCGGCCGTGGTGGTTTTGGTTGTCGCTGAGTTGTGTCCGCAGGAAGAACCGAACGAACAAACACGCTTTGGTCGGCGAGCGATACGAATTCCGCTTTTCCATTCAGCGTGACCGTGATGTTGCCGAGTCCGAGTTTCTGCCGGCCGATGTCCCATGCAGCGAAGCGATAAGCCGCGGTGCGAGTGGTCCCACTCAAATCGGGAACCGAATCGAACAGCGGAGTGCCGAGTATTTGCGGAGCAGTCGGACCCTTTGCGATCGCGGTGTCGACGGCAGCAGGAAATTGAATTGTCGCGCCACGTGGCGCTCGCGCCTTGAGGAGCAGGATGAAGCGCTGACCTACGGTGACGGTATCCGGGGTAATACGCGAGCCGAGCTGCACAGTGAATTGCGGTTTCGCTGTAGCACCCTGTAACAACAGGAAAAGCAGGAGCGCGCTCATCGCCGTCTGGCTTGCGTCTCTCGCGAACGGAAGAACTTGAGGAGCGGCTCGATGTAATTGCCGTCGGTGCGAACGGGGACTTCGTCAATCGCGAGGCGTCGAAGGAGATGGCGGCGCTCGTCACGTTCTTCTGTAACGCGTTTCTCGAAGTCGCGTCGGACCACGGACGAGCTCGTGTCGATCTCGATCTGCTCACCGGTCTCCGGATCGACGAATCGCGCGAGACCAACGTCGGGGAGAACGCGCTCGCTTGGATCTTCGACCGTCACCGCGACGACGTCATGACGTTGAGCGAGAATCTTGAGCGGACGTTCGATGTCGGTCGCGACAAAATCCGATATGAGAAAAACAATCGCCTTCTGCTTCAGTGTGCGCGCGAGGTGATCGATCACTCCGACCATGTCGGTTCCCTTCCCAACAGGGTCGAACGACAAAAGATCGCGCATGATCCGAAGGACGTGCTTTCGTCCTTTGCGAGGAGGAACGATGTACTCGATGCGATCGGTGAACAGCACGACGCCGACTCTATCGTTATTGCGTACAGCTGACATTGCGAGTACCGCCGCCATCTCGCTCGCCAGCTCGCTCTTGAAGCGCTGCACGGTGCCGAACCGCTCGGAGCCGGAGAGATCCACGGCAAGCATTACTGTCAGCTCGCGCTCCTCGACGTATCGCTTGACGAACGGACGGCCCATGCGCGCGGTAACGTTCCAGTCGATCGTGCGCACTTCGTCGCCTGGCTGGTATTCCCGCACTTCCGAGAATTCCATTCCCTGCCCTTTGAACACGCTTCGGTACTCGCCGGTGAAAACAGAATTCACGAGTCCGCGCGTGCGAAGCTCGATGAGTTTTACCTGGCGAAGAATTTCAGGAGGAACTCCCTTCCGTATCGCTTCGCCGCCGGCTTGAGTCGCATGCACAGTCGTCGTCGGCCGTTCCGCGGGCGAGGCGGCAGGCGACGACGAGCGAGGATCGAAGACGTGCGCGACGCGCCCGGCAGTGCCCGAACCGCCGCGTTTTCTTCCGAAGGAAATCCTGCGAGGACTCACGGCGCCGCGACGGTGTCCAGCACGCGCTGCACGATCGCGTCGCTGGTCACCTCTTCGGCCTCTGCTTCGTAAGTGGTCAGCACTCGATGTCGCAACACGTCCGGCGCAATCGCCTTCACATCCTCAGGTGTGACGAAGCCGCGCCCGCGAAGGAACGCGTGAGCGCGCGACGCTTGAGCGAGAGCGAGGGTCGCGCGGGGACTGGCACCGTATTCGATCAGCGGGGCGAGATCCTTCAATCCCGATTCCGCCGGAAAGCGCGTCGTGTGAACGATCTGAACTATGTAATCCACGATCCGCTCGTCCATGTACAAATCGGAGATGCGACGTCGCGCCGCCATGATCGCCTGCGGAGTTGCGACATGACGAACTGGAATTGGATCCCCACTCGCCATGCGCCGCAGAATTTCCTTCTCTTCTTCTCTCGTCGGATAACCGACGTGGAGCTTGAGCATGAAGCGATCGACCTGAGCTTCGGGGAGCGGATACGTTCCCTCTTGCTCGATGGGATTCTGCGTAGCGAGAACGAGAAACGGCTCCTCGAGTTTGTAGGTCGTTCCGCCAATCGTCACCTGCTTTTCCTGCATCGCCTCGAGCAGCGCCGATTGAACTTTTGCGGGCGCGCGATTGATCTCGTCGGCGAGAATGATGTTGGCGAAGATCGGACCTTTCTTGATACTGAACTGTCCGTTCGACTGATCGTAGATCTGTGTGCCGAGTATGTCGGCGGGAAGCAGATCTGGAGTGAACTGGATTCGCCGGAAGCTGGTGCTGATCGTCTCGGCGAGAGTGCTGACCGCTAGCGTCTTGGCGAGCCCCGGCACTCCCTCGAGGAGAACATGTCCCCCAGTGAGAATGCTGATGAGCAATCGCTCGATCATGTAATTCTGGCCAACGATGCGTCGTCCCACCTGGTCGACGACGTCATGCATCAGCGAAGTGTCTGCAGCCGAAGTTTCGAGTGCCGGCGGCGCTTGTGTGCCCACGTTATTTCTCCAGAAGTAGTTGAACCTCTGTTTCTTACTGCACTATGGCGGCAATGATGTCGCGTTCCCGCCCGGTGAGTGCACGAGTCGCGCCGGGAGCAAGATTTCCCAGCTTCACCGGACCAAACTGAATGCGAATGAGCCGCTCAATGCCCAATCCGAGCGCCTCGCAAAGCCGCCGCACCTCTCGCGTGCGCCCTTCCTTGATCGTGATCTCCAACTCCCAGAGACCGCGACCAATGTTGTGCGCGCGAATATCCAGCGGCTTCACCCAACCGTCTTCGAGTTGTACACCGGTTCGTGCAACTCGGACCGCGGCCGCGCCGTCGCCGCGCACGGTGACCTTGTAGGTCCGCTCCACCTCGGTGCTGGGATGCGTGAGTTTGTGGGCCGCCTCACCGTCGGTCGTGAAAAGCAGCACACCTTCAGTCAAATAATCGAGACGGCCGACATACGTGAGTCCCGGCTTGTCAGGTACGAGATCGAAAACGGTGCGGCGACCGCCAGGATCGGACTTAGTTGTAAGAACACCAGGCGGTTTGTTTAGAACGATCCAGAAATAACCTGTGGGAGTATTGAGAGGCTTGCCGTCGACAGTGATCTCGTCGCTTTCGGTATCGACGCTTTGTCCCGTGATGGCAACCTTTCCGTTGATTTTGACTCGACCCGCCGCAACAAGCTCTTCCGCGCTACGACGCGACGCAACGCCCGCTCTCGCGAGAGCGCGCTGAATGCGCATCACTTCCGCCATCAGGCCGAAGCGTCCGCGGTGTGCTGTTGAGTAGAAAACTCGACGGGCGGATTCTGGTCGGTGATCGTGTCCGCAGCAGTCTCGACAATCGGCTCGCGCGGCGGAGCATTCGGATCACGCAGTGCAATCGCCAGCTCATCGCCTCGTGGCAATTCGCCGAGGTGACGCAGTGCGAACTGCTCGAGAAATAGTGGAGTCGTCCCGTAAAGAAGCGGGCGGCCCATTCCTTCTCCTCTTGCAACTACTTCGATCAGCTCGCGTTCGTGAAGTGACTTGAGCATCTGCCCAGCACCCACGCCTCGAATCTCTTCTATCTCTGCCCTGCCAATCGGCTGACGATACGCAATAATCGCGAGTGTCTCGAGAGCAGCCGCCGAGAGTCTCTGCGGTCGCGCGGCGAGCTGAGCACGCTCGATGACCTCGGTGAATTCTGGTCGAGTGAGAATTTGCCAGCCCCCGGCAATTTCCATCAGCTCAATTCCGTGCTCGCCCTCGTCGTAATGTCTTTTGATTTCTTCGAGCGCGGCAACGACGTCATCTGACGATGCCTCGTCGTCCGCAACCATCGCTTGCAAGTCGGAGAAAGGTACCGGATGTGCGCTCGCGAAGAGCGCGGCTTCAAGCAGCTTCGCCAGAGGTGTCACTTGTGATCTCCACTGAGGCGAACGGACGAGGTTGTGCGATTCGGAGCTCTCCCGCTTTTGCGAGCTCGAGAAGCGCGAGAAGAACGGAGAGAACCTGCCAGGGCTCTGCATCGGCGGCGACGAGATCGCGCCAACGCGCGCGAGCGCGCATCGCAAGCACGGCGCGCACCACTGATATTGCACCATCGACGTCGAGCGCGCGCGGAACAACGCTGTGCATGTCGGGCCTTCTCGCTGCACGCAACACTCGATCGACAGCGCCGAGTAGCTCGCTCACCGAAGCGGAGAGCGGGCCGATTGGGGCGGGCGCCATGAGATTCTGCGGCAGATACGCGCGCGCAAAACGATCGCGACGATCTCTTCCTCGCGCTTCGAGAATGTCCACGACTTCGCGCACCTGTTGATACTCGAGGAGTCTTCTGACGAGCTCCGCGCGCGGATCTTCCCAAGGCTCCTCGCCTTCACGCCTCGGCAGGAGCATCTGGGCTTTTATGCGGACGAGTCTTGCTGCCATCTCGAGATAGTCAGCTGCTTCGTCGAGTCCGAGCGTCGAAATTCGCGCGAGAAATTGTTCGGCAATCCGCGCGACCGGAATGTCGTAGATGTCGATCTGCTCGTCGCGGATCAGCGATAAGAGAAGATCGAGGGGACCGGAGAATTGTGTGAGCTCGACGACGAAAACTTCGTCCTCGTGTCCAATGCGACGAATGCCGTCATCGCGGAATGCGCGCAGCGTCAGGTCGTCCACCGGCTCGGGATGATGTACGGCGTAACGGCGTGGATAAGAATGGAGTTCAAGGCGTACACGGGCTTGAACCAGATATTGAGGACGCCCGGAGCAAACGCAATCAGCACGAAGAGAAAGATCATCCCCTGTCTGCCGAATCGCTGGTATTGCAATGACCACGCTGGCGGCAGGAGATACTTCATCACATGTGATCCATCGAGCGGCGGAATCGGAATCAGATTGAACGCTGCGAGCGCGAAGTTGAGAAGGATTCCGTAGACGAGCATCAGCTGAAGAATCGACGCGCCTGATGCGAGAGCGGGAATTCTGCTTCCGACGAGATACACCAGCAGGATCACCGGCACACACAGAAACGCAATGATCACGTTGGTCGTTACGCCGGCGAGCGAGACGATTATGTCGCCCTTCTTGAAGTTTCTGTAATTGCGCGGATTAACGGGAACTGGTTTCGCGCCGCCGAACGCAATTCCAGCGGTGACGAACGTCAGCAGCGGAAGAATGATCGTGAGGAACGGATCGATGTGCTTCGCTGGATTCCAGGTAAGTCGGCCGAGCTGGTATGCTGTGGGGTCGCCATTTTTGAGCGCCGCGTAGCCGTGCGCATATTCGTGCGCGACCATCGAGAAGAGCAGGACCGGCGCGATCAGAATGAATGTCTGGAACTTGTCCAATTTGGCTCGCGTGAAAGTCTATGTCCGGTGCGCGTTGAAGTTACGCAATATCAAGAGGCTAAGACAACTTGGAACTTTGAAATCGCCCCCTGCCCCGCTACCTTACACGGTCACCATAACGAATGAATTCAGGGAGAAATTGAGTGCCGAATATTGCGTCTGCAAAGAAGAACATGAGAAAGTCCCGAGCTGCGATGGCGCGCAACCGTGCACAGCGCTCAACGCTTCGTACGGCGCTCAAGAAAGCGCACTCGGATGAAGCCAACGCTGCGGAGAAGCTTACCGCTGTAACGCTTCTCGACCGCGCTGCTAGAAAGGGGCTGATTCATCCCAACGCCGCTGCTCGACACAAGAGCAGAATGGCGAAGAAAAAGACGAAGTAGAACGCAAAGTTTGCAAAAGAAAAAGGCGCCTCCGGGGGGGGCGCCGATTTTTTTTGTGGGCTGTTGAGGGCTCGACTCTACATAGTCGCGAGCTCGCCCCCGCAGCGCTCACAGTACCACTCCGTAGGATAGTTCGGAGTTCCACACTCGGGACACTTGAGAGTCTTGTTCACCTCAGGTCTTCCCTCGGGCGGAGTCGGCACCGGTTTGGAAAATCCTGAAGAGATCTGCGCGTCTTTTCCCGTTGGCGTGCGACGCTTTGGCGGCTGTGTTTGTGGTGGCGGCGGTGGAGGCGGTGATGCAGAGGGACGAGGAGCTGCGGCCGCGGGATCGGTGCTCACACGATTCGATGACGGGGTGGTAATCGCGCGAGCCGGTGCGCTCTGTTGCGGTGCATCGACAACATTGTTCGTTGGAGTTGCCGTCGGCACGTCGGCTATATCTCTCGCAGGCCAGCCAACGTCGCTGAACTTGGGACGATCACCCGCAGGCTCAACAGGTTTTTGCGCCTGCTGCTCGCGTGGCGGCGTCACAGCAACGGGAGCCGCAATTACTGGCGGAGCTGCTGGCTGAGCTACAGGCTGATCTACAGGCTGAGTCGTCGGCTGAGCCCCTACTGGCGCCGTCGCATCGGGCGCTGAGCTCATCTCACTCAACTTCCTTATACTCTCCAGCTCCGCGAGCTGCTCTTCAAGAGAGCCACGATCCGCGGCAATCTTCTCTAACTGACGGCTCGCTTCCGAGCGCATCGATTCCCACTGCGCAACATCATATTCGCCCACCGCTGCCCGAAGCTCCGCCTCCTGAACCGAGTCGCGCTTCGCCTCTTCGTCCTTCGCCACTTCACCCAGGCGTGACGACAGAGCGTTGATCGAGAGCTGCAATTCCTCGGAGTGACCGCGAATCTCACCCACAACGCGATCGAGCCTGCTCCGATAATCGGCGAAGACGCGGTTGAAAACGTGCTCCGGAGTTCCATCACGCTTCGACTCGAGCGTAGCGATCCACTGATCGTACTGCTGACGCTCGGCGATCAGCGCACGCAGTGTGTCAAGCGTGTTTGTCTTTGACTTGCTCATCTTGTCTTTGGCCTCAGGATCGTGCCGCCGGGCCACCACCCACAGTGACCGCGGCGCGGTTCTCCAACTTATATACGATCCTGCCGCCGACAATGGTGATTGTCGCGCGACCGGTGAACGTCATACCCGCGTATGGCGTATTCCGCCCTTTCGTCAGCATCTCCGACGGATCGACGGTCCACTGCATCGCTGGATCGAACACCGTTATGTCCGCCTCCGCGCCTCGGCGCAAGGTCCCGCCAGGAAGGTGAAAGAGACGAGCTGGTGAGCACGACATCCGTTCGACAAGAGTCGAGAAATTTATCGCGCCGGTTTCAACAAGATGAGTCACTGAAACCGCGAGCGCGGTTTCGAGGCCGATGATTCCGTTGGGCGCATCCGCAAACTCGCGCTCCTTCTCGTCGTAATGGTGCGGCGCGTGATCGGTCGCAATCATGTCGATCGTTCCATCTTTCACGGCTTCGCGTAACGCCTCGACGTCCGATGCAGTTCGAAGGGGCGGATTCATCTTCGCGTTCGTGTCGTAAGCGCCAACGCGCTCATCGGTGAGCGAGATGTGATGCGGACAAACTTCCGCAGTGACATTGATGCCTCGCTCCTTTCCCCAACGAATCAGCTCGACTGATCCACGCGTGCTCATGTGCGCGAGATGAACGTGGCCACCCGTTCGCCGAGCGAGGAGGATGTTGCGAATGACCATTATCTCTTCGGCTTCTGATGGAATTCCCTTGAGACCGAGGCGCGCGCTGACAATCCCCTCGTTCATCACGCCACCCTGAGAGAGCGTTGGCTCCTCGCAGTGATCGATTACCGGGATCCCGAAAGTTCTCGCGTACTCGAGCGCTGTGCGCATGAGATGCGCGCTCACGACTGGCCTTCCGTCATCGCTCACCGCAACCGCTCCGGCGCCAACCATCTCGCCGAATTCCGCGAGCCTTTCGCCGCGTTGTCCCACTGAAATCGCGCCGATTGGATGCACGCGCGCTGCGGCCGCGCGACTTCCCTGCCGAATGATGAATCCGACAGCCGCCTGATTGTCGGTTACGGGATCGGTGTTCGGCATCGCACACACCGCAGTGAATCCACCCGCCGCAGCAGCGCGCGCTCCGCTCGCAACGGTCTCGACGTCTTCCCTTCCGGGCTCGCGCAAATGCGCGTGCACGTCGATGAATCCCGGCGAAACAATCCAGCCGGAACAATCAATGACTTGAGCGTGATCGGGAGCCTAGATGCGTCCACCAATCGCTTCGACAACTCCACCAGCAACGAGCACGTCGCCGGTTTCGTCGAGATGCTGCGACGGATCGAGCAACCGTCCGCCCGCGAGAAGAACTGGACGAAGATCGAGCATCAATGTGCTCACGCGGCTTCGGTCATTTTTGCGGACGCCGTTCGCTTATCGGTGCCGCCCTTCGCTGCCTCTGCCAATTCCGGTTTTCCGCCCGCAAGCAGATAGAGAACCGCCATTCGCACAGCGACGCCGTTCGTGACCTGATCGAGAATGATGCTGTGCGGGCCATCGGCGACATCGGAATCGATTTCCACTCCACGATTCATCGGTCCCGGATGCATGATGAGAATGTCGCGCGGCGCGCGGTCGAGTCGCTCGCGCGTCACGCCGAACACGCGATTGTATTCGCGGCTCGACGGAATGTATCCGGCGGTCATTCGCTCGAGCTGAAGTCGAAGAACGTTGAGCGCGTCGGCCCATTCGATCGCTTCCTCTATTCTTCCGAATACCTTCACGCCGAACTCATCTATTGAATTCGGAAGGAGCGAACGCGGTCCGCACACGGCGACTTCCACGCCGAGTTTTTGAAGTCCCCAGATGCTCGAGCGCGCAACGCGCGAGTGAAGCACGTCGCCGCAAATGCACACTCGCCGGCCCGCGAGTGTTCCAAAGTGATCCCGAAGAGTCAGCAGATCGAGAAGCCCCTGTGTCGGATGCTCGTGCATTCCATCACCCGCATTGATGACATTCGACTCGATTCGCTCGGCGAGGAATTGCGCGGCACCCGAAGCACCGTGTCGGATGACAACCATGTCGATGCGCATCGCCTCGAGATTGCGCGCCGTATCGACGAGTGTCTCGCCCTTGAGAACGCTCGAGCCCGCCGCCGCAACGTTCACCGTGTCGGCAGACAATCGCTTCTCGGCAAACTCGAACGAGATTCTCGTGCGAGTCGAGCTCTCGAAGAAAAGATTGACGATGGTCGAGCCGCGAAGAGTCGGAACCTTCTTGATCGCCCGCTCGCTGATTTCCTTGAACGGCTCGGCGGTATCGAGAATGAGAAGTATCTGTTCGCTCGACAAAGGCTCGAGGCCGAGTAGGTCCTTGCCGAGCGCGCTTGTCACGGCTCGTCTTCGCCCGGAGGAGGTACGATCACAACTGCCGTGCGGCCGTCGACTTCATCTATCATCACGTCAACCCGTCCACCTGGCTCGACGTCAACGGTTTTGCCGACAACATCAGCGTGAATCGGAAGCTCACGTCCGCCGCGATCTACAAGAACGGCGAGAGAGATTCGCGCTGGTCGTCCGAAGTCGGCGAGCTCATCGAGTGCCGCGCGCACCGTGCGTCCAGTGAAAAGAACGTCGTCAACGATCACGACGTTCGTGCCCTCGATGTCGCCTGGAAGACTGGTTTTTCCGACAACTGGCCGCGGGCCGACTGATTGGAGGTCGTCGCGATAGAGTGTGATGTCGAGTGAGCCCTGAGGGACCTCGACTCCTTCGCTTTCCTCGATGAGAGAGACGATGCGGCCGGCGAGCTGTACTCCGCGGCGCTGAATCCCGACGATGATGAGGTCGGCCGTGCCGTCGTTCAACTCGACGATCTCGTCGGCCATTCGCTTCAACGTCCGATCGACCGCGCGGGCAGAAAGGACGGTTTTCTGATCAGTTGTTCTAGCAGGCATCAAAGAACAAATATAGCGGCGCCACCTATTCGATGACTACGTGGGCGCGCTGCTCTACCACTTTCGCTGCCTCGACGTGATCGGCTTCCTCTCCAAGTTCGAGGTGCGCTTCATGGATGAGCTTCGCCGCAAGATCGATGAGTGGAGTCGGCGTCCCTGACTCGGCGGCGAGCTTCATCGCAATGCCGATGTCCTTGTCCAGGAGGGCCAGCCGAAACGTGCGCGGAAAAGCACGCGTCAACACGCGATCGGGAAAGAGGTTCTGCGACGCGTTCGATCGCCCTGCCGAGGCGTTGATCACGTCGATGGCGATGTCCGAACGCACGCCAAGTCGCTTGAGCGCGGCGAGTGCTTCGGCCGTAGACCAAACATCAACGGCTAGGAGCGCATTGCTAACGGCTTTCACTGCGTGTCCGCTTCCCACCGGTCCACATAGGACAATCTTTTTTCCAAACGCCTCGAGTGCCGGTCGAACTTTCTCGAGAACTGCCTCGTCACCGCCGCACATTACAGTGAGAGTACCTGCTTTGGCGCCGACGACACCGCCACTGACAGGCGCATCAATGAATGACGCGCCGCGACCCTCGATTACGGCAGCAAACTCGCGGGAGGCGGCCGGATCACCGGACGTGCAATCAATGAGCGTCGCGCCACTTGAAAGTCCGGTAAGAATTCCGTCGGGACCCGCGAGTACGTCGCCAACTTCGCGCGAAGACGGCAGACATGTGAACACGATCTCCGCGCCGCGCGCCGCCTCTGCCGGAGTATTCGCGACAGAGCCCCCGAATTCCTTTGCGAATTCTTCCGCCTTCGATCGAGTGCGATTCCAAACCGCGAGATCGAATGGGGACTTCGTTAGATGTGACGCCATCGGCGCTCCGATCGCGCCCAGACCAAGAAACGCGACTCGCGTCATCTAGTGCCCCGTCGCATGTGCGTAGACAAGTCTCGAAATATCGGCGATCAAAGCGGCAGATTGCTTTCCGTCGCGAACGCCGCGAGTGAGAACGACAAGCACGTACGGCTTTCGTCCAGTTGGATAGACGATTGCCGCATCATGAGAAACAGCAGTGATCTCGCCCGTCTTGTGTGCGACGCGCGTCCCGCGTGGAAGACCCGCGGGAATCTTGTCATTGAATTCCTGGGCGAGGAGGATGTCGCGCATCAATGCCGAGCTTTCTGGCGAGAGAACTGTCCCGTTCTCGATTGCCACTAGAAGCGTCGCGAGATCCGCGGCGGTAATCGTATTGATCAATCCCGCGTCAAATGCTTTTTGATCCTCTACTCCGCGAAGAACCTGCGTGCGTGTTGCGCCAAGCTCGTGCGCACCTGCGGTGACCCGCGCCGCGCCGACCAGCTCGATGAGTTGATTTGTCGCGAAGTTGCTCGATCGCACGATCATCAATCGAAGCAGCTCTCGTACTGGCACCCGTTCGCCAATCCGCGAATAAAGGGTGCTATCCCCGTCGTCCTTTGCGATCAGCGAAAACGGAGAGCCGTCGGCAAGTGATTTGAATTGATTGATCAGCAGAATTCCCTGATCGAGAGAGAACGACCCCTGCTGCGCTCGGCGTAACACCTCGATCATCACTGGAATCTTCATTGTGCTCGCAGCATGCATCGCGGTGTCGGCGCTGAGCGAGAGTCGCTCGCCTGTTGCGAGATCGACATACGCGACTCCCACCGTTGCTCCGGGAGTCGCACCAATTCTCTGTACTATGCTGTCGCGAAGGACATCCGTGCTGCCAGCAACCGCCTGACCGCTACCCGCCGGGGCGTCGAGGGCAAGCACACATGTTGCTCCCAGGATCAAGCCTCTGCTAAGGGTCACGCCGCTTCTGGGCTGAGATCCTCGACCTCGTCCCAGATTCGATGTGTGTGACTCTCCTTCAGGAACAACGAGCCGACGACGAACGTCAGTAGCGCCACAATGATCGGATAGGCAAGTCCGGCGTAAATATTCCCGGTGCGTCCCACGATCCACGTCGAGATGAGTGGAAGAAATCCACCGAACCACCCATTTCCAAAATGGTATGGAAGCGACAACGACGTGTATCTGATTCGCGCCGGAAACGCCTCGACCAGAAATGCAGCGATCGGCCCGTACACCATCGTTACGAAAATCACCTGGATGAACACGAGCAGTGTCAACATGACTGCATTGACGGGACTGGAGTACGCTTTCATCGCATGATAGATCGGCAGATAGGCGATCGCAGCGAGAAGATTTCCCGCCATCATTATTCGCTTTCGGCCAATCTTGTCTGAGAGCGATCCAAAGAACACGAACAGAGGCGCGCCAATCAGAAGTGCAACTGCAACGATCGTGTAGGCCGTCGCGAGAGGAACCTTGAGCACTGTCTGCAAAAAGAAGAGCGCGTAGAACTGTCCTGTATACCACACCACCGCCTGCCCCGCGGTCGCGCCGAACAGCACAAGCAAAAAGATTTTCCACTTTGGCCACGTGCCAAAACTTTCCTGGATCGGCGCGACCGAAGTTTTCTTTGCGTCCTTCAATAGCGTGAACAGTGGAGACTCGCGCAACCGAACGCGGATGTAATACGACATCGCGACGAGCACAATCGAGAGGAGAAACGGAACTCGCCATCCCCACGCCTTGAACGCTTCTTCACCGACGGCGCGTCTTACCACCAGAATCACGATCAGCGAAATGAAGAGACCCAGCGTCGCTGTCGTCTGAATGAAGCTCGTGTAGTACCCACGCTTCTCGTCTGGCGCGTGCTCGGCGACATAAACAGCAGCGCCGCCGTACTCACCCCCGAGCGCCAGGCCTTGGAGCAGACGGAGAAGCACCAGAATTATCGGAGCCGCCAAACCGATTTTCGCATAGCCCGGCAGAAAGCCGATCGCTGCCGTTGACCCGCCCATTATCAGAAGCGTCACGAGAAACGCGAATTTTCGCCCAACGACATCGCCAATTCGCCCGAACACGAGCGCTCCGAGCGGGCGAACCGCGAAACCGACCGCGAAGGTCGCCAGTGTCTTGAGAAAGTTCGCTGTCGGATTTCCGGGGGGATAAAACTCTGTTGCGAGAATCGTGGCGAGACTTCCGAAGATGTAGAAGTCGTACCACTCGATCATCGTGCCGGCCGAGGAGGCGGCGATGACCTTCCAGATCTTCTGCGTCTGATCCAAGAATCGCTCCCGCTTGTAGGCGAGCGATAAATCTGCCTTCTCAAAAGCGCCGGCGCACTACGCCGTCGCCCCGCTCCTCCATTCTCCGCTGAAAAGCTTGCGCAGTGTGACGACGATCCGATGGACCACGAGGATGAGGAGAATGAGAACGAGTATCGCCACCGTCATCGTGATGTACGGGTGACTCCAGATAAAAATTCCGATACTGGCAATCGTTCCAAGCTCGGCTAAGTTCGCGAGACTATTCGTAACCGGCTCTGGCGACGTGTCCACTGCGTAGCGCAGACCGAGCTTCGTTCCGTGGGTCGTCAGCGCCAGGCCACCGCCTAACAATCCGGCAGCGACTACATAAGCCGGATTGAGATGATACGCGGTTGCTACCGCGAGAAACGCCGCGGCGGGAGGACGAATGACGCTCTGCGCCGTTTCCCAAACGCTGGCGACTCCGGGGATGAGTGTCACGAGGAACTCCATCGCGTATATCAAAGCGGCAATTCCGATAATCCACAGACTGCCGACCGCACCGAGCACTCCGGGCAACGGCCCGATCCAACCAGCGCGCTCGGAGATACCTAGAACGGCAACCGTCGCTGGCAAATTGATTCCCGCTGCCATCGCGACTCCGAGTGATTGAACGACCGTCGTAATCGATGTCATCGCAAAACTCCGTTGAGATTCTCTACGCGCGACGGAATACGACGGTTTCGCCGATTATATGTAGCCGAGCTGACGATAACGCAGAGTTCCGGCGAGCTCGTAGAGCCAGACATTGAACGCTCTCACGCGATCCATTGGCGATCCGAGCGCGCCAAGCGCAAAAGCTCGCGTATTACTCGGTGCACATGAGACTACGACTCCTGCTTTTTCGAAGGTCGCGCACGCGCGACGTGTGTGAAGCGGCGAAGTGACGAGCACTATGCGCTTCCAGTTTCTCGCCCGCATGAGCGCGAGCGCGCGCATCGCCTCGTCGTGCGTGCTGTGGGTCACCCCGGCGCTGATCATCTTCGCCACACCTCCGGGCGTCAATGAAACAATTCGTTCCTGATCACGCTGCGACGTGACGAGCCGTCCGTTGATGATGTATGCCTCACGCGTGACAACGAGAACGGGAGCGATACCACGATTGACGAGCTCCAGACCTTTTATAAGCTGATCCATCGCGGTATGAGAAATCGTGCCGTCATCGTTGACGCCGGAGGAAAGGACCATCACTGCATCTGCG
Source organism: Gemmatimonadaceae bacterium (assembly GCA_041499635.1). GTDB lineage: Bacteria > Gemmatimonadota > Gemmatimonadetes > Gemmatimonadales > Gemmatimonadaceae > UBA4720. Next base: position 25,098 of record JBGQKT010000006.1, on the reverse strand, counting down.
TGCGCGGGCAAAGGATCGTTGCGCACGAGTGATTTCACAGGACCCTCGATGATCGGCGTGTAGGCAATGACAATCAGAGCGAGCGAGAGCCCGATGAGAGCACCCATCGTCACGTGCCTCCATCCGAACCAGCCCAGAATCGCGCCAACCACCGCGCACGGAACGAGACCGACGAATCCTTCGAGGTGAAGGATCCACGGGAATCCGAGCGTGAGGAGAATGACCCAGATCGCGATTCCGAGAATCGCTCCTTCGGCGGCAGCCAGTGCGCGCTTGTCCCTCGAAGAAGCGCGGGCGCGCGTAGCGACCTCGGAATTCTCCCGATACATTTCGGATTCGCGCTCAAGCGGCGCTCGGTCATCCATGAGTGGAGTTGTCACGATGTACAACCTACAGCAAGCGAAAGCAGGCGACATCTCCACGGCTCAGCTCAAGGAGCAGATCCAGGAGCAAGTCAGGCAAGCGACGGCTGACGCGCGAAACGCAGCCAACGAAGCCGCGCAGGCTGCGCGCGCAGCTCAGATCAACGGCCAACCTCCTCCTCCTGGCACGCCGATGATCCAGGTGAGACAAGGCGGTTTTGAGCGCGACATGCCTCCGCGAGTGAAGGACGTGTCAATCGCGTTCTTCGTGACCCTCGCGGTAATCATCATTGGACTTCCAATCGTGCGTGCCATCGCCCGCAGAGTGGAGCGTGGAGCGCCACAGCCGGCGCAGATACCGCCGCAAATGCAGGCGCAGATGGAGCATCTGACGCAATCGATCGACGCGATTGCAATCGAAGTCGAGCGAATATCCGAGGGTCAACGCTTCGCGACGAAGATGCTCGCCGAGAAAAGGCCCGAAGCGTAATTGCGCGAAGTGCTCTACGCCGAGCGCTCCCGGCAGATGAGCGCGTTGTGCGCCTTGATGTAGCCGGCTCGCAAAATATCGAATCCGTTTTCGTGCGCGTATAGCGCGAGCTGTCTCGTATCCATCAACTCTCGATATCCATAGTTCATGTAATCCGAGAGGATCGTATAGAACGCTCGGCCGCGCAGCTGATTCCTGGGCGTGGTGATTATCACGTAGCCGCCGGGTTTCACAAAACGTCGATGGAATTCGAACGCAACCGGCTTGTGCTCGTCCGGGAAATGTTCGACCAATCCGATGCTGACAACGATGTCGAACTCGCGACCGTAGGAGAGGTCACGAATGTCGGCCACCTCGTAGTTGATGGGCATCTCCTCGCGGTACCACACTCGCTTGTGCCCGCTCGATGGATCGATGCCAAGAAAAGGATACGCTTCGGGAAACAATCCGTAGCGATCTGTCTTGCAAAACTCATCATAGTCAATGAGCAGGACTTCGCCACCGGGATACATCGCGCTCAGCTGCATTGCCTCGTATCCCTCTGCGGCGCCGAGAAAAAGAATTCGCGGGCGCTTGACGTCTAGCCCCTCGAATAGCGCGCGCTTTCCTCGAGGATCCCAGACTGCATCCTCAACGCGATGAACGCGATTCCAAACAGCGAGACACAAGAGCTCCTGCATTGTCTCGCGCGCACCGTGAACGTCCATGTGCGCGAGCTGTCGCACGATCTCAGCGCGCGCACGCGCCTGTTCCTGCGGCAAATCAGTAATGAAGAAATGATGAAAGCTTCGATTGAATCGCTTCCATCCCTCCTTCACGGGCATCGGCTCTCCGTGATCTTTGTCCCACACTCGACGGTCCTTCGCCCAACGTTCGACTTTATAGGGGCGACCGACATCTCTCCAGGTGAGACGAGACCAATCCGTCGCGCTCAAGTCCTCGAATACGTCGGGCGCTGAATCGCGCACGTCGACAACGTAGCGATCGAGTCGCGCGAAATCGCCGATCTTGAACGACGCGCCGTTTTCAGGCATTTGCGGGAGTCATCTCACGCGCACCAAAGAATTTCGCGCGAATCACAACGCCAAGAGATGAAGCGCTCCATGCGAGAAGCGCTGGAAATATCAGAGTGGTCACAATCAACGCCGCGGGCGGAAATCCCATCACTCCGCCGAAACGCGACGCAACTTCTCCGAGTGGGCCGCGTGCTGCGTCGAGAAGTAAAAGCGAGAGCCATCCTGCAGCAGCGCAAATCGTCGCGTAATAAATCGGGCGGCCTTCACGGTTCATCACGAATCCGCAAACAAGCGCCACCAACGGAATCGCCCACCAGCCAACAGCGTACGTTGCAACCGCGAACGCTTCCGATAACAGGAGAAACTTCACGACGACGCGAAGCATCATTGCGGGTGCAGAGTGAGATTCGAAATCACGCGCTTTGGAAGAAGCTCATTCGGCGTTCTTGGAAAAAGAACGGGAGCAAGCTCGCCATTCGCCCAAAGTTTCAATCTGTCCGTGTATCGCGGGCTCGCGGGATTTCCTGACTGACCACCCGGATACGTTGCCCACGCTTTGACTTGCGGTCCTAACTCGACGACCATCCTCCAGCTCGGGCCTTGTTTTCCCGACGTGTCCGATGGACTGAGTGTCCCCGGTCCTCCGACAATCGGAATTCCGAGTGCGGAAAAAGATTTGATGCGCGCGAGATGGTAAATGTTCGCGGGCTGCGCGTTCGACCAGAGCCAGCCGTCGCCCGCCGGATCTCCGCGACGCTTCTTCACTGCAACGAGAGCAGCACTCAGACTCTCGGATAGAATTGCATCTCGATCCTCGGTCACGTTCCGAGTTCGATGATCGTCCCACCACGGACTGTTCGGAGTCTCCATCAGCTCGAGCAGTATCTGGCTCTCAGGATACTCAGTCGCGGTGGGGTCATCGTGACTTCCTGCTGGCGGCGCGAGCTCATCCCAAGTGCGCGAAGCCAGCTCCGTCATTGCTTTGTCGAACAACACGGCGCGTCTGTTGGTCTTTGTGTATTGCCGGTCCCACTCTGAAAGAAGCTTGGCTGCTTCGCGCAATGTCGCGTCCGCTCGGCCAGCACTATCCTCACGCGCCGCTGCAGCAAGAAACCGCGGGACAAACGCATCGGCGCGAACACTTCCCGGATCAGTTTGGAATTTCCGCATTGCGTCGGCCGTAACGGCCGAGTCGCCGCGCAACAGTTGATTTATTCTGATTGCGCGCCAGGGCGAATACCAATGAGAGCCCATGAAGCTCGGATTCACTTTCGGATCGACGGGCTGTTGATTGGCCGACGCGAGAAATCCCTGCGGGGGATTCATCGCAAATGGATATTTCGATACAGGGAGAAAGCCGACCCAATCGCTCGACGATAAAGATCCATCGCGAATCACATCGCCTCTTCCATCGCCGGGACGAACTGGATAATGACCGGCGGACCGAATCGCGATATTCCCAGCTCCGTCTGCAACAAGACCGTTCTGCGTCGGCGCGACAAACGTGCTCATTGCATCGAGCCACTCGTTCGCGTTGCGAGCGTACCCCGCCTTGAGAAAGTTGTCGGTCTCCGATGACGGCTCGTACGCGGTCCATCGCATCGAAACCCATTTGTCATTGAGCTTGGTCATCGGTCCGCGGTGCGTGTAGTAGAGTGTGTCGGTATGCAAAACCGCGCCGGCAGGACCGTGATAAGATTCGATGCGTTTCTCGAGCGCGAGCCACTTACCATCCACTCGATAGCGCGAGGGTCGCGAAGCATCATCGACATCTTCCATGTAATAATCGTTGACGTCGGATCCTGTGTTCGTGAACGTCCATGCGACATTGCGATTGAATCCAATCACCACGCCGGGCACTCCGGGAAATCCAACTCCCGCGACGTCGAGCTTGCCGGGAATGACGATGTGCATCTCATACCAGATCGAAGGGAGTGTCAGGTCGAGATGTGGATCCCCGGCTAGAAGTGCGTGACCGCTCGCAGTGCGCTTAGGCGCGACTGCCCAGTTGTTGCTGCCGATTGCGTCGCCATCTGCATTTGGCTTTCCGATACCGAGTGCTGCGATGAGAGACTTCTGCGCTGCGATTGCCACTGTCGCGCGCGAGTCAGGCGCGCCAGGCGCTGGAATGGCCGCGAGATCATAACGCGGTGCGAACAATCCGTTCGGTTGTATCGGCTCCTGAATGGGACTGTTGATCGGGAAGAGCGCATCAGCCGCAGCGCGTCCCACTCTCGCCTGCGCGGCGAGTCTTGCGTAGCTCGCATCGTTGAATCCGAGCGTGAGTGCCATCTTCGAAAAGAAGTGAATCGAATTTACCGGTTCCCACTTGAATGGAGCGACTCCCAGCAACCGGAACTCGATTGGCAGATCCTGACGCTTCATCGATGAGATCCACGCGTTGACGCCGTCGGAATAAGCCGTCATCGCGCGGTAGCCGAGTGACTTTCGATCGTAGGCGGCGAATTTTCGCTCCACACCCCACGGAAGTCCGAGCGTGCGAGTCGCGCGATCAGCCTCGAGCGCCTTTGGTCCCAGCCATTCGGTCAAGCGGCCCGCCGCAGCAAGCGTCGAGAGCTCCATCTGAAAAAGACGATCGCGGGCCGAAACGTAGCCGAGCGCGCGATACGCATCATCTTCGTTCTGCGCGAAGATGTGTGGAACTCCGCGATCGTCGAACAACACTTGCACAGTTTGGTGCAATCCTGGAATCGATCCGCTTTCGATAGGCGGAAGATCGGCTGCGCGTGCCGTCGCCCAGACTCCGTTCGCTGGATCGAGAAGTTTTCCAAGCGGCGGCAGAGTGCCCACCGATCGGAATCCAGTAAAGAGAAGAACCGCAAGAACGATGGACGCAATGCCGACGCGCATATTCATCTCCTCACCATCCGCGCTCGACGGCGCGCATGGTCAATCGGTCAATTGCAGCGGGAGCGATCAGCTTGATCCACCGGCCGACTTTTCCGCGAGCTGTCATCACGACGTCGCGCCGCCGATTCTCTGCCGCCGCGATCACTCTTGCGGCGCATTCCTCGACGGCCATCGACTTCGATCTCACTACACGCCGCACTCCAAGCGTCGCCCCGCGCGGACCAATTGCGCGGACAGCGATATCGGTCGCAACGAATCCGGGATAAACCAGGGTGATGCTCACACCGTCCGCGGCAATCTCCGGTCGGAGTGATTCGAAAAAACCCCTCACAGCGTGTTTGCTCGCGGAGTACGCACTCAATGTGGGCACGCCGGTCAATCCGGCAAGACTCGATATCGCGACGATTCTGCCGCGACTGCGCTTGAGATGCGGCAGCGCATGCCAGGTGCAATAAACGCTGCCGAGATAATTGATGTTCATCAAGCGCTCGACGGGCTCGACGCTGCCAAGCTCGTCGAAGCGCGCACGCATGCTGATGCCCGCATTGTTAACGAGTGTGTCGATTCTTCCGTACTCTTGGATTGCGCGCGCAATGAGTGCGCTGCACTGGGCTTCCACGGAGACATCGGTGGGCACTGCTATCGCCTGAGCTCCGCGTCGGATGCATTCGGCGGCGACCGCATCGAGAAGCGATGGCTCGCGAGCGGCGAGGACGAGGCGCGAACCGTGCGCGCAAAGTTGATACGCCATCTCGCGTCCGATACCGCTCGAGCCGCCGGTGATGACGACTACGTTGTCAGAGAAGACCTTTCGAGCCATTGGCGCCCGTAAGTAACGAGCGCCGGTCCAACGTCGCTAGTGTGTTTTCGGCTTCGACTTCTGAATGGTCTCGCTCGCCGCTGCAACCTCTTTCGCCAGATTCTCCAGAACGGATTGGAGCGTCTCCGCCTGCTGATTGACGACGACCTGTGCAGCGTTCACTGATTCTTTCGCGAGGTTTAGCGCAGCGATTTTCAGCTGCGGATCTTCGGTGACTTTCTTCACGACCGCCTGCACGCTTCGCGCGAGCTCATCAGCGGCGCGCTGTACGTCGGCGATGCTCACTGAGTCTCGTGGGACGACTATGGTCTTCGGCGGGGTTGTCGGTGATTGCGCTCTAAGTGAAGCAGATGCTCCAGCGAACGACGCAACAAACACGATTGCGTTGGAGAATTTCATTGTCGGACTGCCTGGGATGACGGGTAACGAGTGGAAGGGTACTCTGCAACTTTGACACTCGAAGCCCGCTAAGGGTTCCCCTTCTTCTAGTCCGAAGAGTTGCGCCTCGAGCTGCGTGATGCCGTTCGCGTGCTCTTGTGGCCCTTCGACTTGTGATGCCGCGACGCGACCCGCCCGCCGCGAACCCATCGCGCTCTGCTGCCGCGAACATCGATGTGGGCGAACGGACCGCGCGGTCCATTCGAGTGATAGAGTCCAACGCCACCAACCAGATCCGGATTGTCGCGCTCGACGCGCTCGACAGCCGCAAGAACAACTCGAACGTCCGCGAAAGTGACTCGACCATCGCGATTCAAATCGTCCATCCGACCGTCGCCATTGTTGTCGATAATCACGTCTGCCGCATCACCGAACTGATGACGACTGTCTCTCGCGCGACCACTCTCGTCACCAAGAGCAGTGTTGTAGTCCGGTGTTCTGAAGCCGGAGATGACTTTCATTCCGCCGGCGCGCACACCGTGTCGCTCGAGATCCTGAATCACCAGCTCGAGCTTGTCGAGCAGCGGCTCGCGAAGGACGACGTACTTCGGCCAGACATTTTCCTGATCGTGCGTCAGAAAATCCTGCAACTTGAAATGCGTCGACACGAGCATGTTCTGATTATCGGGAGTCACCTCGATGAACCCGTCAGGATTCTCGTACGCGTCCGAACGAAGGCGTCCCTTCTCTTCCGGCCAGTAACCAACCCGATAGGCGCCAACTGAGCCGGCGATTTTTTCGCCGAACGACTTCATCGTGATGAGCGAGAACTTCCCGAACTGGCTCGCGCCTGCAATCTCCTGCACAGTCGGGATGAGCTTCGACGTGTAATTCAGATTGTTGGCGAGCGGCGGGACTGTAAGCGAATGAGGCGGAAGGACAAATCGAGCGAGCAGTCTGCCGCTTTTTCCAGCGAGGTTTGAAACGAAACGACGGAGACTGGAGCTATCGACGACGGGGAGCTTTGCGAGAGCAGCGACCTCGGGATGGAGGTCTGTCTGCGCGGTCGCGGTGACCGGAGTTGTAAGTGCCGAGACTGACAAAATCGCGGCAATTGTAAAACCGCACCGACCGACAGTTTTCATAGCATCCTCATCATCCGTCGCCGCGTAAGACCGGCTTCGTTGAATCAACCGCTGCTAAAGCGGCTTGGCGAAAAATTCGATTCCCTCCGGCTACTCGAGGCCGGAAAAAATGTTTTACAACTATTTGACTGATGAAGCTGACCATCGTCACGCCAACCGGCGTGAGACGCCCGCTGGGTGGGACGCCCGCAACATAACAATCGGATGGGCAGCGCAACAGGAGAAAATTTCCCGCGAGCGATATAGCAGAATGCAAAAAAACCCGCCGGACCCAGGTCCCGGCGGGATTTCTTGCGATCGAGCTCAGATCATCAGGTGCAGGTGATCAGACCGTTTGCCGAGGAATTGCAGGTCTTTGCGGTCAGTGTGTGGGTCGCAACTGCTGTCCAGCCAGCTGGCGGTCCGGCAACCGCGGTGAACGTAACCGACACGTTCTGCGACGGCGTAAAGCCCTGTGCCGTGCCGTTGCCTGAGAAGTATGCGCCTGCGCTATCTGCGGCGTAGCTCTCTTCGTAGGTCGCACCGTTGCGAAGATCGGACTTCATCGACGCGAGGTACGCCTTTTCCTTCGTGTTAGCGAACTTCGGGATCGCAATCGCGGCTAGAATGCCGATGATGACGACAACGATCAAAAGCTCGATCAACGTGAAGCCCTTCTTGTTCTTTACCATTGTTGGCTCCCAGTGGGGAAAACTGCTTAAGTGGTTCCTACTGGGGGGACTCATTCAGCCAATAAAGGCAACTCCGAGACATTTGGTTGGACTATGACGATACCGTAAGCATCGCGTTACCAGCGATAATGAGCGAACGCTTTGTTCGCTTCTGCCATGCGGTGAGTGTCTTCTTTTTTCTTGATTGCGTTTCCTTCACCCTTCGATGCAGCGATCACTTCGGCCGCGAGCTTTTCCGCCATCGACTTCTCGTTGCGGCCGCGCGAAAACGTGATCAGCCAGCGCATCGCTAGCGCCGTTCTCCGGTCGGGGCGAACTTCGACAGGAACCTGATACGTTGCGCCACCAACTCGCCGGCTCTTCACTTCTACCGCGGGCTTCAGGTTCGTCAACGCCTGCTTGAACACCGTGACGCCGGATTGACTCGTGCGACTTTCGACGAGATCCATCGCACTGTAAAAAATCCGCTCGGCAGTAGACTTCTTGCCTTCGTACATGATCGCGTTGATGAACTTCGAAACAGTCTGACTGTCGTAGCGCGCGTCGGGAAGAATCCCGCGCTTGACTGATTTTTTGCGACGGCTCATTTACTTCTTTCCTCCGGCATCCCGCGGCTTCTTGGTGCCGTACTTGGAGCGGCTCTTGTTGCGACCGTTCACGCCTGACGCGTCGAGCGAGCCGCGGACAATGTGATATCGAACGCCCGGAAGGTCCTTCACTCGGCCACCTCTAATGAGCACGATCGAGTGCTCCTGGAGATTGTGTCCTTCACCAGGAATGTAGGCAGTGACTTCGAATCCGTTGGTGAGACGAACGCGCGCGACTTTGCGAAGAGCTGAGTTCGGCTTTTTGGGCGTCGTCGTATAAACGCGAGTGCAGACTCCACGCTTCTGGGGATTCTGCTTTAGGGCTGGCGCTTTCTCTTTTTTCTGTACGTCTCTGCGGCTTTGACGGACGAGTTGATTGATTGTCGGCATTAATGATCGTGGGGTGCAAAAAGTCCCCGCGATTTGGACGGGGCAGCCTGTAAAGTTAGACCTGAGAGAGGTGAGTGTCAAGCGAGGCGGAGCGCTTCGCGATGCTCCGAAGTTGTGGTGCCGCCTGCATTTATGGCGTCTCAGCCCCGCCACGTGGTCGTGGTAATGCGGCCCCGATTTTGAAATACTCCGAGGCATGAAAAAACTACACACTTATCCGCTCTTGGGCCTCATCGCGGTTGGCTGCATCGTCGAAAAGTCGAACTCCGCAAAGAAGGCAGACACGACAGCGGTAGCGCCGGCAACTATTGCCGCAGTTCCGGATTCGCTGATTTCCGTACCGATGGGCGATTCCCTCTCTCTCGACACGACTGGTCTCGCGAGTCAGCTGGACAGCCTCCCTCCGCTTTCGACAGACACTGGATTCAAGCACATCACCGCAAAATCCGCGACTGCGACGCTCACAAGATTTCCCGCGCCGATCCCGACCCGCGGTCCACTCTCAGTTCAACTGGAAATACTTCTCGATCGCGCCGGTTTTTCTCCCGGAATCATCGATGGAACGTGGGGAAAAAACGCGACGAAAGCGATGAGCTGGTTCCGCGTTGCCAACGGAATGGATTCTGTGAATGGGTCGATCGATCAAGCGACATATGAGAAACTCTCCAGCGCTGGCCAGCCGAGTCCAGTGATCACGAGCTATCAGGTAACGTCGGACGACATCAAGGGACCGTTCGTAAAAATTCCGGACAACGTGTATCAGAAGGCGAAACTGAATTGTCTCTGCTACTCGTCACCGGCGGAGGCACTCGCGGAGAAATTCCATACGAGCGAGCAAATGCTGAAGCAGCTGAATCCCGGAGTGGACTTACAATCTGTAAAGGCGGGAACGTCGCTCCAGGTTCCCAACGTTGTCGAGTCCTCGGCGGTGACTTCGTCGAGTATCGCGAAGCTGATTATCTCGAAGACAGGATTTTGGACGCACGGAGTTGACTCGTCCGGAAATGTTGTCGCGCATTTCCCTTCGACACTCGGCGCCGGCTACGATCCATCGCCGACTGGTGACTTTCACGTGACCGGCATCGCGCACGATCCGGCGTTCAACTATCAGCCGGCATTGATGGCGGAAATTCCGGACACGCGTCCGACGGCGAAGCTCAAGCCGGGTCCGAACTCTCCGGTCGGCGTCGTGTGGATTGCGCTTTCGAAACCACATTATGGAATACATGGAACGTCGGCGCCCGAGACGATCGGCTACGCGAATTCGCACGGATGCGTGAGACTCACCAATTGGGATGCTGAGCGACTGTCGTCGATGGTGAAGAGTGGAATGCCGGTCCAGTTCGAGTAGGGGAGATTGGTGGAGAAAATCATTTGCCGCGAAGGATTTTTCTCCCTATCTCAACATTCTACTCGAAGGAAGCGCATCCCTCTCTCTCACACCCTCTTCGAATGGGCCGAGGAGATGCGCGATGCTGTTTGCGTAGTAGCTGATCAAACCGCGATTGTCCGGCAGCACGGCGTATCCGCCGCCAGAGCGCACGAGCATTTTCCGCATCCGGAGCATTTTCCAGGCACGGTCGAAGATCTCGTCTATTCCACCTTCGGCGCGGATCACGCGCGCGTTGAGCTCGAGCAGAACGTCGCGCATCTCGCTCATTCTCTCGAGCAATTTCTCTCGCGAAATGAAATCGCTGTCGAGCGACTGAATCGCTGCGCAAGCGAGTGGCACAGGTGTGACAGGAATTATCGCGCCGATTCGCAGCATCATCTCATCGCACAGCGACTGCACGCGCGCGAGTCGATCTGCTCGCGGCATCGCGAAGATGCCGGGATCCTTTGCATTCTCCTCTTCGAGCCACGGACCGACATGAAATGGCTCGCCGACTGTTACCGCCGCGCGACCATAGCGCTTCCACCGTCGGAGAACGATTCGCGCTGCATTCCACCATAGGTATCGTGCCACTTCCCGCAGCTGAGTGAGCCGCGGCGCAGGCTTGCGACCCTCGGCGCGATCGAGCTCGCGCAACAGAGATCTGTCTTCGAGAACGCGATCGTAATTGATCGCGACAGGAACGAGATAGATGCGGTCGCGGTATTGTGGGTCGCGCGCAACTCCGAGGATGTAATCGAGAAGTCCGATCTTTCCCGGGCGCAGCCTTCCTTCGCGAGTGAGTCCTCCCTCGGGGAAAATTCCCTGCGTCACGCCTTCGCGTGTGATGAGCTGCACGTACTGCTCGAGAACGCAGTGATAGAGTGGCTCGCGATACTTCCGTCGAATGAAATACGATCCAAAGGATTTGAATATGTATTCGAGGGGAAACGCCCGCGCCCATTCGCCCACCGCGTACGAGATCGCAACGCGGCCACTCAGCACGTAACCGACGAGAACGTAATCGGCATTCGAGCGGTGATTCATTAGATAGACGACGATCGCGTCCCGAGGAAGCGGATGTCCGCTCCATGCGGGATGATGTTCCGCCGAGACCTTGTAGAACATGTTGAGCACCGCTCGGCTCGAGAGATAACCGAACCGGTAGTACGCGAGGATGTTGAAGAACGGAACGATCTCGTCGATGTAACGGCGGACGAGTTTCCAAACTTTTTGCGGCGACAGCCCGTGCACGGCCGCGTGCGATTCGACCGCGCGCGCGATCTCCTCATTTGACAGAAGCAACTCACGCACGCGCGATCGTTCGGCGAGCTTGAATCGATCGATGCGAGAACCGCGCTTTCGCACGGAGCGAAGCGCGCTTCGATTCATCCACTGCTTTACGAGAGCCGACGGTGCTTGCATTAGCAAAAAAAAAAGGAGGGCTACAATGTAGCGCTCCTTACAATGACGCCGCGCGAGCTTTAGCGATTGCTCGCTTTGGCCAGATAGTAACCGCCGATACCGCCGAGCAAAGCGCCGCCGAACCCAAAGGTCCAGATTTTGGTCACCGGTTCGTCGCAGTGTGCATCGCACACGGCGTAGGTGCGGCATCCAGTCCCAAAGAAATAGTCACATCCAGACTCTTGGTGGGTTACTTCATGGGGAATGAACGCGTTCCCAATGAGCGCGCCTCCGATGAAACCGAGCGCCGCTCCCCCGAAAATGCATTTCCATTGTCCACGACCGGCGCATGCGTTCAGCCCCATGACGGAATGATCAACGACCGTGGTGCGAATCGACTGAACAGGCGCCGGAGCAAGTAGTCCTGCCAGCGCGACATCTCCCGACCTGACGCCGACGCTGTCGCGACGCCCGGTCAATTGGGTTTGTGCTGAAGCCACAGTGGCGAGCGATGTCACGAGTAGCGCGACAAAAGCGATTTTTGACATTTTCATCTCCCCGGAAGCGCGACGGTTTCCCAAGTGTCTTTCCCGTGGGTCGCTCCATATATCGACCCCGAGACTAGACCGACCACACCTCCAAAACCACCAGCCAATGCGGCAGCGGCGCCTCGGCTGCATATCGCGAAGCAGCCCCAGCCGGACGTGGAGGTTTGCTCAGTGTACATCGATCCGCCAATAAGGGCGCCGATGAGCGCGCCCACTCCGGCGCCGAGGAATCCCTTCGTGAGCGCGCTGGTAGCCCTGTTTTGGCCGCGACTCACGCGAACGGATTTTACGTCCGCAAAGGCGACCGATGCCGCATCGCGTTCCGAGACCGAGCGCAATGCCACCGAGGTTGGGGCGTAAAAGAGAGAATCATTTCTGATCACCATGAATCGCCCCGTCTGTGGTTTTCCGCTAACGCGTGTGATTTCGACGCGTATTCCTCTGCGAAGCGCGTTCGCTTCTTGCGCCTGGATCCTCGGCGGGACTGCGAGCACAATGGCGAGAGTTAGAATGAGTCTCTGCATGTCGGACTCCGAGTATTGGATGCGTCAACACTCGCCCATCCGGAGTCGCGAACACATACGTCAGCCTACGTAGTATCGGGCCTCGGTTACCGGGCATCGGTTACCGGGCATCGGTTACCGGGCACCGGTGACCGGAAAAAAAAGGGGGAGCCTTTCGGCTCCCCCTCCTTTCATTCGAGGCAGTTAGTCTTCGTCGTTCGGGTAACTCTTCGATGCTGTGATTCCTGCCGGCGTCACCAACTCTTCCAAATCCGGCTCCGCGAGAATCTCGGCAATGCTCGGCTCAGGTAGAACCTCCGGCATCGGAGGCTGTGGTGCACCCTCGATGTCGACTTCCTGATACCGGTACATGCCCGTTCCCGCCGGAATCAAGTGACCGATGATGATGTTCTCCTTCAATCCCATCAGCTCGTCACGCGCACCGCGAATTGCCGCGTCCGTAAGAACGCGCGTCGTCTCCTGGAAGCTCGCCGCAGAAATAAATGACTGCGTCGTGAGACTCGCCTTCGTGATGCCAAGCAATAGCGGCTCGGACCCTGCCGGCTCTTCCTTGTGCTTCTTGGTTTTCTCGTTGACGTCGCGGAATGTCTGCTTGTCGACGTGCTCGCCCTCGAGGAACGGAGTATCTCCCGAATCGAGAACACGCACTTTTTGAAGCATCTGTCTCACGATCACGCCAATGTGCTTGTCGTTGATCTTCACGCCCTGCAGCCGGTAAACCTCCTGCACTTCGTTGAGCAGATATTCCTGCACCGCGCGCGGCCCCTTGATCCGCAGAATGTCGTGCGGATTCACCGGGCCTTCTGACAAACGATCTCCAGCGCGCACGCGATCGCCCTCGTGCACTCGAAGGTGCTTGCCTGCGCCGACCTCGTACAGCTGAGGCTCTGCTGCAGCATCCGGTGTTCCATCCTGCGCGATTGGCGTGACGAAAATCTCACGCTTGCCACGCTTGATGTCTCCGAATCGAACGACACCGTCAATCTCACTCACGGTCGCCGGATCTTTCGGCTTCCGCGCCTCGAACAATTCCGCGACACGCGGCAGACCGCCCGTGATGTCGCGCGTCTTGTACGCCTCGCGGCTGACCTTGGCGAGAATGGTTCCCTTGGAGATACGCTTCTCATCGGAGACCGTGAGCTGCGCGCCCACCGGAATCACGAAATCGCGCAGACGCTTTTCCTTCGCGCCCTTGGTCTCCCAGATCTCGATGTGCGGGTGAAGCTTCTTCTCACGATCTTCGATGACGACGATCTGACGCAGACCGGTGAGCTCATCGAGCTCCTCGGACACCGACTCGTCAGGAACGAGATCCACAAAGCGAATCGTTCCTTCCACGTCGGAGATGATAGGATTGCTGTAAGGATCCCAGCTGAAGATCACCTGATCTTTCTTCACCTCTTCGCCATCCTTCACCATCAGCGTCGCGCCGAGTGGTACCTGCAGTCGCGCGCCGATCTTGTTGTCGCCCGCCGAACGAATCGTGAGCTCACCTTCGTACGAGGTGACGATCTGCTGTCCCTCGTCGTTGATGACCGTCACAAGGCGGTCGCCGAACTCGATCGTTCCATCGACCTTCGATTTGCGCGTCGTCTGCTCAGCGATCCGAGCAGCCGTACCACCGATGTGGAAGGTTCTGAGAGTAAGCTGCGTGCCAGGCTCACCGATCGACTGCGCCGCGATGATGCCGACTGCCTCACCCTTGTCCACCATTCCCATGGTGGCGAGGTTGCGGCCGTAGCACATCTGGCAAAGTCCACGCTTCGCCTCGCACGTGAGAACGCTGCGAATTCGAACCGTCTCGATTCCGCTGTCCTCGATCGCGCGCGCCATATCTTCGTCGATCAGCTGACCCGCTTCCGCGAGCAGCGTACGACGACCCGACTGATCTGTTTCGTGGGGATCCTCGATATCCTCGGCGGCAACTGTGCCGACGATGCGCTCTGCGAGAGGCTCGATGATGTCCTCACCTTCCTTCAGCGCGCCAACCTCGAGTCCGAGAATCGTTCCGCAATCTTCCTCGGTGATCGTCACGTCCTGCGCAACGTCAACGAGACGACGCGTGAGATAACCAGCGTCTGCCGTCTTCAACGCGGTGTCGGCAAGACCCTTTCGCGCGCCGTGCGTCGAGATGAAGTACTCGAGAACCGACAATCCCTCTCGAAAATTAGACTTGATTGGACTCTCAATAATTTCGCCGATCCCACCAGTCAGCTTCTTCTGCGGCTTCGCCATCAGTCCGCGCATTCCTGCGAGCTGCCTGATCTGGTCGCGTGAGCCGCGTGATCCGGAATCGAACATCATGAACACGGGATTGAACCCGTCGTTCGAATTCCGCATGGCACTCACCATCGCGTCGGCGATGTCGGAGTTGGCGTGCGTCCACGTGTCGATCACTTTATTGTAGCGTTCACCATTCGTGATGTTTCCTGTCTGGTACGCGCGCTGGAAGCGCTCGACACGCTCGCTCGCGTCCTGGAGAAGACTTTCCTTTTCCTCGGGGATGTGAAGGTCCTCGATGCCGATTGAGATTCCACCGCGCGTTGCGTTGCGGAATCCGAATTCCTTCAGACGATCGAGGAAAGGCACCGTGCCCGAGAGTCCACTCTTGCGATAGGACTCGAACACGAGCTCACCGAGCGCCTTCTTTTTCATGTCGTGGTTCTGGTAGCCGAGCTCCTTCGGGATGATCGCGTTGAACATCGCGCGACCAGCCGTCGTGTCGACCCACCGTGCACCACCGATGTCATCCACCCAGAACTTGATCGCCGTATGGAAGTTCACACGATCCTGAGCGAGCGCGATCTCGACCTCGGCGACATTGCTGAATCGCTTCGCGGTCTTGATTGCCTTCTCGAAATCGTACGGCGCCTTCGTTGCGAAATAGCAGCCGAGCACGATGTCCTGGCTTGGCTCCGCAACCGGACGTCCGTCCGACGGCTTGAGGATGTTGTTCGACGACAGCATGAGCAAACGGCACTCGAGCTGAGCCTCGAACGAAAGTGGAACGTGCACAGCCATCTGGTCACCGTCGAAGTCGGCGTTGAACGCCGCGCAGACGAGCGGGTGAATTCGAATTGCCTTGCCCTCGACGAGCACTGGCTCGAATGCCTGGATTCCCAGTCGATGCAGGGTAGGAGCACGGTTGAGCAGCACCGGATGATCGCGGATGATCTCCTCGAGGATTTCATACACCTCGGGTGATTCCTTCTCGACGATCTTCTTTGCGCGCTTCACCGTCTCGGCGATTCCCTTCTCGACGAGCTTGTGAATGATGAACGGCTTGAAGAGCTCGAGCGCCATCGCCTTCGGCAGTCCGCACTGATGCAGCTTGAGCTCCGGACCGACGACGATTACCGAACGTCCCGAATAATCGACGCGCTTGCCGAGCAGGTTCTGACGGAACCGGCCCTGCTTGCCCTTGAGCATGTCGGACAGCGATTTGAGCGGACGCTTGCCGCGACCACGAATCGCCTTCGAGCGACGACCGTTGTCGAATAATGCATCGACGGCTTCCTGAAGCATTCTCTTTTCGTTGCGCAGAATTACTTCCGGCGCGCGGTGAGAGATGAGCTTCATCAACCGATTGTTGCGGTTGATCACTCGACGATAGAGATCGTTGAGATCCGATGTCGCGAAGCGGCCACCATCGAGCGGAACGAGCGGACGAAGATCCGGCGGAATCACCGGTATCACGTCCATGATCATCCACTCCGCCTTGTTGCGCGTGTTGCCCTGATCGCCAGAGTTTCGGAACGCGTCGACGACCTTGAGTCGCTTTAGCATCTGCTTCTTGCGATGCTGTGAGCCCTCATCGATCAGTCCAGCACGCAGCTCTTCTGCAACCTTGTCGACGTCGATTCGCTTGAGAATCTCACGCACCGCGGGCGCGCCGATGTCGGCGTGGAATGCAGTGTCGCCCTCGTCCTTCGCTTTCTGCTTGAGGTCGAGGTATCGATCTTCGTCGATCAATTCGTTCTGCGTTACTTCCTGCTCGCCCGGCTCGATGACGACGTAGTTCGAGTAGTAAATGACTTTTTCGAGATCACGAAGCGTGAGGTCCACGAGATTCCCCATCGGACTCGGAAGAGTCTTGAAGAACCAGATGTGGGCGACGGGTACGGCGAGCTCGATATGACCCATTCTCTCGCGACGAACGCGAGCGAGTGTCACTTCGACGCCGCAACGATCGCAGATCACACCGCGATACCGGATGCGCTTGTACTTTCCGCAGTGGCATTCCCAGTCTTTTACGGGACCGAAGATGCGCTCGCAGAAAAGTCCATCCTTCTCCGGCTTGAAGGAGCGATAGTTGATGGTCTCAGGCTTTAATACTTCGCCCCACGACCACCAGGTGCGGAGGCCCTGCATCTCGAGCCGCTCCCGCTCCTTGGCGTCCTTGGGACCGCGCATCTCCTCGGGTGAGGCGATGCGGACCTGGATGTAGTCGAATGAAGATGCGCGCGTTTCGCGCGAGCTTCTGAAATCAATCATGATTAACCCTCGCTCCCGTTTCCATTTCCACCGATGGAGCTGTTTCCGAGACCGTAGCCGCTGGTTGCGTTCGCTCCCATGCTGACGTGAATTCCAAGCGCCTTCAACTCCTGCACTAGCACGTTGAAGGATTCCGGAATTCCCGGCTCAGGCAGATTCTGCCCCTTCACAATCGCTTCGTACACGCGGCTGCGGCCGTTCACATCGTCCGACTTGACGGTGAGAATTTCCTGCAGCGTGTGCGCGGCGCCGTAAGCTTCGAGCGCCCACACTTCCATCTCTCCAAATCGCTGGCCGCCGAACTGTGCCTTTCCGGCGAGCGGCTGCTGAGTCACCAGCGAGTATGGACCGATGCTCCGCGCGTGGATCTTGTCGTCAACCAGGTGAGAAAGCTTCAGCATGTAGATCTCGCCGACGGTCACCGGGTTCGAGAACGTCTCGCCCGTGCGCCCGTCACGCAATCTCACTTTGCCTCCAGCGGAAATTCCCGCGAGACGCATCAGCTCGGCTCCTGCCTGATCGACTTCGATGTCTGCTTTCTTTCCAAGAGCGGCTGCAAGCGCAGGCAGCTCCATTTCCTCGAGCACCGCTGAAGGCTCGGTGCCGCGCTTCTTCTGAACCTGCGTAGTCGCGCTCTTGAACTGATTGCGCTGCACCGGCGAGATGTCTTCAGTCTCCTCGCTATCGCTTGAATGGAACGCGATCTGATTGTCCATTTCCATGTACTCGCGGTCGGCGAGCTCCTTCGCCGCGCCGGTCACGAATTCACGAATCCGGTTGTACACGTCACGTGTCTCGCTCGCCACACCGCGCTTTGAGAGATCGTCGATCGATGCGTCGCTCAACAGCTCGACGTGATCGGATTCCACCGACGCGCGACGCGTGTCGATGATGAGACTGCGGAGCTCTGCCTCGCTGATCTCGACACGCGGCGCTCTCAGATCGAGCGCATCGCGAACCCACGTGATCGCGGCAAGCTTCAACAGCAAGCCGATCTCACGCTCGTTTGCGCCCTGGAAGACCGGCGTCTTGGCGTAGAATCCAAGCAGCTTCGCGGCCCATCCAAGATGCGTCTCGAGAATCTGTCCAACGTTCATTCTACTCGGCACGCCGAGCGGATTGAGAACGATGTCGACCGGCCGTCCGTCGGGAAGGAACGGCATGTCCTCCTCGGGAACGATTCGCGCAACGATACCCTTGTTGCCGTGACGTCCTGCCATCTTGTCGCCCACGGAAACCTTGCGCTTCTCGGCCATGTAAACCTTCACCAGCTGAATGACGCCCGGGGGCAATTCATCCGGCTGAAGCACTCTGTCGATTCGCTCTTCCGCCTTCTCCTCGAGACGCGCCTTCTCTTCGTTGGCTGCCTCGATGATCGTGCGGATTTTTTCGTTCGCTGATTTGTTCTCGACACGGAACGTCTTCAGATCGAGCGTCGAAAGCTTGAGATCGGCGAGCAGCGCCGCTGTGAGCTTCGTCCCCGACGGAATAGCTTCCTCTACAGTTCCACTCTTGAGAGCGAGACCAATGGTCTGACCCTCGAGAAGCTCGACGAGCTCCGCATCGCGCACTTCGTTGACGCGGATTTTCTCCTCGCCCTCGAGACGACGAATCTCACCGATTCGCTCGCCGCGATCTTTTTCGACGACCTGATCGTCGACGCGCGAGAAAATCTTGACGTCGATGACGACGCCTTCCATTCCCGGCGGAACCTTGAGCGACGAATCCTTCACGTCCTTCGCTTTCTCACCGAAGATCGCTGTCAGCAGCTTCTCTTCAGGTGAAAGCTCGGTCTCTCCCTTCGGCGTGATCTTGCCGACGAGAATGTCGCCCGGCTTCACGTGTGCACCAATACGAACGATTCCACGCTCGTCGAGGTCGTTCAACGCTTCCTCGGCGACGTTTGGAATTTCACGCGTGATTTCTTCCTGACCGCGCTTCGTGTCGCGGACGTGCAGCTCGAGCTCCTGAATGTGGATGGACGAGTACACGTCCTCTTTCACCAGTCGCTCCGAGAGAACGATCGCGTCCTCGAAGTTGTGTCCGTACCACGGCATGAACGCGACCGTCACGTTCGCGCCAAGTGCGAGCTGTCCGAACTCAGTTGACGCGCCGTCGGCGAGAACTTCGCCCGCCTTGACCTTTTGTCCGCGGCTAACGAGCGGACGCTGGTTGATCGCGGTGTCCTGGTTTGTGCGCCAGTACTTCTTGATCTTGTATCGATCGTGCTGCGTGAGTCGCGCAAGCGGACGGTTCGCGTCTTTCTTGCTGCCAGTCGTTCCAGCACCAGTGTCGACGATGATCTCGTCGGCGGTGACGCTCGTGACTGTTCCCGGGCGGTGCGCGATGATCACCGCGCCAGAGTCGCGCGCAACTTTCTCCTCGAGTCCGGTTCCGACGAGCGGAGTTCGCGGATTGAGAAGCGGCACTGCCTGCCGTTGCATGTTCGAGCCCATCAACGCGCGGTTCGCGTCGTCGTGCTCGAGGAACGGGATGAGCGCAGCAGCAATCGAGACGAGCTGCTCAGGCGCGACGTCCATGTAATCGATTCTGTCGGGAGCGACGAGCGGGAAATCACCGCGCTGACGACATAGCACGAGCTCGTCGACGAACGATCCGTCTGGATTGAGCTGCGCGTTTGCCTGCGCGATGGTGACGTCTTCCTCGCGGTTCGCATCGAGCCACGAGATCTCGTCGATCACCTTTCCATTTTTCACAACGCGATACGGCGTCTCGATGAAGCCGAGGTCGTTCACCTGCGCGAAGCAGGCGAGCGAAGTGATGAGTCCGATGTTCGGTACTTCCGGCGTTTCAATCGGGCACATGCGGCCGTACTGAGAGTAGTGCACGTCGCGAACCTCAAATCCTGCGCGCTCGCGCGTGAGACCGCCCGGTCCGAGCGCCGAAAGACGACGCTTGTGCGTCAGCTCGGCGAGCGGATTCGTCTGATCCATGAACTGTGACAGCTGCGACGATCCGAAGAACGCCTGAATGACGGCTGAGACGGTGCGCGCATTCACGAGATCGTCGAGCGAAATCTTTTCCGGATCGGTGTTGATCGACATCCGCTCCTTCACGAGGCGCGCCATGCGAGAGAGACCAACCGAGAACTGATTCGCGATCAGCTCGCCAACCGAGCGAATGCGTCGGTTTCCGAGATGATCGATGTCGTCCGTGAACCCGCGTCCCTCGTGAAGCTCGACGAGATAACGAACGATCGCGATGAAATCCTCGCGAGTGAGAACAGTCTCGCTCGCCGGACGATTGGTGTTCAACCGCTGGTTGATCTTGTAGCGACCAACACGACCGAGGTCATAGCGCTTCGGCGAGAAGAACAGACGCTCGAGCGCCTGCTTTGCCGTCTCGCGATTGGGCGCGTCACCCGGACGGAGCAGCGAATAGATCTGACGCAGCGCTTCCTCTTCGGTGTGCGTCGGATCTTTCAGCAACGTGTTCTTGATCAGCGCAGACTCGGCACGGCCCGAGGTAACGAATACCTGGACCTTGTTGATCTCAGCCTTGCGCAACTTTCTGATCATCGTGTCGGTGAGCTTGTCGCCGCACTCGGCGATCACTTCACCAGAGTCGACATCGACTGCGTCGCGCGCAACAACACGACGCTCCGGACGCTCGCCACGCTCGATGGCGTCCATTTCGTCGCGCAGATCTATTGTAGTGTACGACGCGAAGACCTTGACCCTGTCGATCTTGAGTCTGCGCAGCCGATTGAAAACTTCTTCGGTGAGCTCGTCGCCTTCCTGCACGAGCAGCTCCGACTGATCGCGCTCGAGCTGCGTGCGCGCCTTCTTCGTCTTGAGCCGCGGTGCATCGGGATCGACCGCTTCACCGGCAAGCGTGATGTTCTCGGCGATAATTGCGCCGAGGACTTCGCGCTGATCGGTGCGGCTCTCGCGCTTCTTCACGAGGTCGAGCTCGCGCTCCGCGAAGAACAGGCGGAGAATCGCCGAGTTCGTTCCGTAGCCGAACGCGCGCAGTAGCGCCGTCGCCGGGAATTTCTTTTTCTTGTCTATGTGGACGTAGATCACGTCGTGGATGTCCACGGTGAACTCCACCCACGATCCGCGGAACGGAATGATGCGCGCGGAAATCAGCCGCTGTCCGTTCGGGTGCGTCGATTCCTCGAACACAACACCGGGCGAGCGGTGCAGCTGGCTCACAATTACACGCTCGGCACCATTGATGACGAAAGTTCCGAGCGGAGTGAGGCGCGGAAGCTCACCGAGATAGACTTCCTTCTCGATGATATTCTTCGGCCGCTTGCCCGCTTCGGTTTCCTCGAAGATGACGAGCTGAAGCGTCGCCTTGAGCGGCGCGGAATAGGTCATGTCGCGCTCGATGCACTCGGCGACAGAGTACTTCGGATCGCCGAGCGTGTAGCTCTTGAACTCGAGCGAGAAGTTCTCGTGTACGTCGGTAATCGGGAACAGGTCCTTGAAGACGCGCTCGAGGCCTACGTCCTCGCGCTCATGCGCGGCGGCATCGACCTGAAGCAGCGACTCGAAAGCGCGCGTCTGGATATCGAGCAGATGGGGCATCTGCATGCCCTGCTCGAGCTTTGCAAAGGAAATTTCTTTCATCAGTTCTGGCATTTTTCACCTACGGCACAGGCGCAAACGACTCCACCCCCGGCGGTCGCGAAATTTTCGCGATACCGGGGTGGAGAGGATTTCGGAACTTCAGTTGGTGCCACGTTTACTTGACTTCGACCTCGGCTCCTTGTTCCTCGAGCTTGGCTTTCATCGCGGCTGCCTCGTCCTTCGTGACGCCGGTTTTGACGTCGCTTGGCGCGGCATCGACTAAATCCTTCGCCTCTTTCAGTCCGAGGCCGGTCAGCTCGCGCACGACCTTGATGACCTGAATTTTCTTCGCTCCGGCTGCCTTGAGCGTGACCTTGAACTCGGTCTGCTCTTCGACCGCTGGTGCGGCTGCGGCACCCGCGCCACCACCGGCGGGAGCAGCAGCCGGCGCAGCGGAAATCGTGACGTTGAACTTTGTTTTGAAAGCTTCGATCAGCTCGGCGAGCTCGAACACCGACATGTTGCCGATTGCGTCGAGAATCTCATCCTTGCTCATGGTTGCGTTCGCCATTGCTTTGTTTCTCCTTGAAAAATTAGGCGCCTTCGCGCTGTGACTTGAGCGCGTCGAGCGCGCCTGCAAACATGGATAACAGCCCGTTGAGAGCGCCTACGAAAGCGCCCAGCGGTGACTGCAAGCCGGCACCGAGATCTGCCAGCATCTGCTCACGAGACGGCAGCGACGCGAGCTTCTTCACCTGCGCCGTGTCGATCGTTTTTCCGTCGAGCAAGCCACCCTTTACCGCGGGCTTCTGCTCGAATTCCTTCGCGAAATCAGTCAGGACCTTTGCGGCCGCGACTGCATCCGCTCCAAACACCAGGCCGGTCGGGCCTTTCAGAGTCTGCCCCACCAATCCGCTCTCGTTGACCGCTCTCAAGGCCAACGTGTTTTTGATCACGACGTACTCGACGCCCGCGCGCTTCAAGCGGCGGCGGAGCTCAGTCATGCGCTTCACGTTTAGCCCCGTGAAGTCTGTGTAGTAAAGCGATTTCGCGCCTTTGAGCTTGTCGCGAAGATCCGATACCAGCTGCTCCTTTTCCGTTCTTTTCATCTTCTTGTTACCGGTAAGGAGTAGTGTCGATGATTACGCCGGGGCCCATCGTGCTCGAGATGGCGACGTTGCGAACGTAGACGCCTTTCGCCGCTGCCGGCTTCGCGCGAACTATCTGATCCATGAACGCGGCGAAGTTCGTCTCCAGGGCTTCCGCCGGGAACGAGACTTTGCCGATTGCCGCGTGGACGTTGCCGCTCTTGTCCACGCGGAATTCGATCTTTCCTGCTTTCACCTCACGCACAGCGCGAGCAACGTCGAACGTCACCGTGCCGGCTTTCGGATTCGGCATGAGACCACGCGGACCAAGAACGCGGCCGAGCTGTCCGAGCTGACCCATCTTGTCCGGCGTTGCGATCAGTACATCGAAGTCGAGCCAGTTCTCCTTGATCTTCGCGATGTACTCGGTGCCGACATAATCGGCGCCGGCCTGCTCTGCTTCTCTCGCCTTCTCACCGTCGGCGATTACGAGAACACGAACTGTCTTACCAGTTCCCGCGGGCAGCACGACTGTACCGCGAACGACTTGATCAGCGTGACGCGGATCGACTCCGAGACGCACCGCGACTTCGACAGTCTCGTCGAACTTCGCGTACGCGGACGACTTCACGAACTCGATCGCCTGCTTCGGCGGATAGTGAATTGCGTGATCGCGCTTTGTAGCGGCCGTGTTGTATTTCTTGCCGTGCTTGCGCATCAGTCCTTCACCTCGAGTCCCATCGAGCGCGCGGCGCCGGCGATCATCGCCATTGCCGACTCGATGGACTCCGTGTTGAGATCGGGCATCTTGATCTCAGCGATTTTTCTGAGCTGTGCTTTTGTGACAGATCCAACCTTGACGCGG
Source organism: Gemmatimonadaceae bacterium (assembly GCA_041499635.1). Classification (GTDB taxonomy): domain Bacteria; phylum Gemmatimonadota; class Gemmatimonadetes; order Gemmatimonadales; family Gemmatimonadaceae; genus UBA4720. The sequence goes on along the minus strand of JBGQKT010000006.1, from coordinate 1,535 downwards.
TTTGGCTGGCCGGAGCCCTTTTCAATTCCCGCTTCCTTTTTCAACAGGACAGCCGCTGGCGGCGTCTTGGTGATGAAGGTGAAGGATTTGTCGGCGAAAATCGTGATCTCTACCGGGAGAATCGTGTCCTGACCCTGCGTGCGAGCGTTGAAATCTTTGCAGAATGCCATGATGTTGATCCCCTGCGGACCGAGAGCGGTGCCGACGGGAGGCGCCGGGTTCGCCTTTCCTGCAGGGATCTGCAGCTTGACGAATCCAGTGACTTTTTTTGCCATGATACTCCTTAGAACGTTTTTGCGCGGGGAGCAAAATTGCTTCGCGCTTCAACTGCCACGGTTTCGTTTAACGTCGTAGTGGTATCCGACGGTGCGCTCCTCGCCCATCAATCAGGCCGCCCCGCGCAAGGGCCTTTTTTAACTACCCCGGTCGTTCAGTATCCTTTCAACTGCAAGTAATCGAGCTCGACGCTCGTCGGTCTTCCGAAAAGCGATACCGACACTCGTACCTTTCCTTTGTCACTCAGAACCTCTTCAACGGTTCCATTGAAATCGGTGAACGGCCCTTCGGTGATTGCCACCGCCTGACCAACCAGGAATGGAATTTCTTCCTTCACTTCTTCCGGCTCCGAGTCGTCTGCGACGCCGAGTAGTCGGTTGACTTCCTCGGGTCGAAGCGCCTGCGGCATCCGCTCGTGACCGACGAACTTGATCACGCCCTGAATGCCGTTGATCGTGTGCGCCGTCTCCTGATCCATCACCATCTCAACAAGCACGTAGCCCGGATAAATCTTCCGCTCCACGTTCACCTTCTTGCCGTTCTTGATCTCGACGGCTTCCTGCGTCGGCACGAGAGCCTGCCGGATTGATCGCTCTTCGGGCGAGCGGGGATCAGCATCGATCTTCCGCACGATGAGCGACTTCACCTTGTTCTCATGACCAGAGGTGGTCTGGATCGCGTACCAGCGATGTTCCATTAACGTCCCTTGAATAGCGATGGGAGGCCCTCCACAAGAATGAGCTGGAGTATCACGTCGACAATTCCAAGAATCGCGCCGATGAAGAGCACGAAGATTATTATCTTGATCGTCGTGTCCTTCAGCTGCTCACGGTCGGGCCACGTGACCTTCCGCATCTCGGCGACAACTTCCTGATAGAAGTTGACGACACGAGCGGGAAAGCTCGGTTCCCGAGTGGCGAGCTCCGTCGCCATTTACTTCGTTTCCTTATGAATCTTGTGGGCGTTGCAGCGAGGGCAGTACTTCTTCCACTCGACGCGCTCGGGGTGCAAGCGGCGATTCTTCGTGGTGAAGTAGTTGCGATTCTTGCAGTCGTTGCAAGCCAGAATGATCTTATCTCTTGGCATTTGATTACTTGATGATCTTGGTTACTACACCGGCACCAACCGTGCGGCCGCCTTCTCTGATGGCGAAGCGAAGTCCCTCGTCCATCGCGATCGGAGTGATTAGCTCGATCGTCATCTGAACGTTGTCGCCCGGCATCACCATCTCCATCCCTTCAGGAAGCTCGACGCTTCCC